>CAZDZB010000037.1:0-5903 GCA_964509795.1 uncultured Christensenellaceae bacterium
ATATTTTTTATTATATATGCCATTCTGAAGTTAAAACTAAACGGCGGACATATAATCACTCATAAAACCTTAAGAAAAATAACAATTGCGGCCTTTTGTTTGTTTATGATTATTTTTATAATAATTGAAAGCATTCTCTTGGTAAACGCTTATTCAAAAGAATACGAAAAAGTGGAAACTAACTTTGTTGTCGTATTAGGCTGCGGAGTTTTCCCGGACGGCAGGCTCACTCTTTCCTTGATGAAAAGGCTTAATTCCGCGTATGATTATCTATTGGACCATCCCGATACAATATGCATAGTCTCAGGAGGCCAGGGCCCCAACGAGCCCACAACGGAAGCTTACGCAATGGCTGAGTATCTGAAGGAAAAAGGAATAGCAGAAGATAGAATCATTCAAGAGGATAGGTCCACAAGTACAAATGAAAACCTGATGTATTCAAAAGAAATCATGCTGCAGTATGATACAGAACTGACAGTAGCCATAGCAACAAGCGATTTTCATATTTTCAGGGCTAAACTAATAGCAAAAAACCATGGCCTGGAAGCAATAGGCCTGGCTTCAAGTACCACATGGTACATTTGGGTAAACTCATATTTAAGAGAATTCCTAGCAGTCATAAAAACTTTGATATTTGATTTGTAATTAAGCTGTATTATTTTAATATTCAAAATGCTGTATTTATAATATTTTTTATGTTTGTTCGATTTTCACAGGCAGCAATATATAATATAATATATCAATACAGTGTTTTTTACTTATGGAGTTGTATATGCAGCAAATTTATAAAAAATATAAAGCAAGAAAATTTGTTTTTATAGCAGCTATATTAATAGCTGTATTTGTGTTTTTTTCAATAGCATATGCAGCATATGAAAATTTAGTTTTGGTCTCGGCTGTCACACAGACAGATAACATCATTTCTTCCGAATCAGCAGTTCCTTCGACTGTACCGGTAATAACCCCGGAGCCTAGGCCCAGAGCAGCATTTATTCCTGACCCTGATGAACTGCAGCCTATGCCGTCTGTTTCAGAAATTGAATTTACCAAAGACACTCTTTTGGGAGAATTTAAAGAGGATGATTTAAATCTTTCCTGGAATATTGTTGAGGATGCTGATTATTACGTTTTATATGCTTTAAACGAATACGAAAGCATATACCACAAGGAAATACTATGGCCTGACATATCAGAGTGGCTGCTGCCTGACGCTTTAGATGGCACAGTGTATTTGTTCAGTTATAAAGATATGGGCAAAGACGGCGCACAGGACGATAAAATAGTAGATTCATTTACGCTTAGTGTTGCAAAAGAGCAAAGTACACCTGATACGTTTTCCACTCCTTTGCAGCAAATCCAAGCAGCGGAACCCCAAAACAAATATATGATAATTGTCGACAAGGCTGACTTCACATTTGCGGCGTTTACCCATGATGAAACCGGCGAATACACTTTGCTTGCTGCGGCATTCCCCACAGCAATCGGCACATCCGACAGAATGACTCCCAACGGCACTTTTGAGATAAGCTCCAAAGGCGCGTGGAAAAGCTGGAGCACCGGTTCGCACTCTCCATACTACACCAGATTCACCAGCGGTTTATATTTCCACGGCGCAGTATACAGCGATAAATTAAACTATACAATGTATAAAAGTTATTATAATGATATAGGAACAGCAGCCAGTTCAGGATGCTTGCGAACTACTTTTGAAGGCGCAAAATGGGTTTATTACAACTGTCCTGCAGGCACTATTGTAAAAATCGTAAGCAGTTCAGACATGGTTGATAAAGTTGAAAAGCCTCCTCTGGACCCGGCATATCCAAGATGGGACCCTACAGACCCTGACAAGCCTCATCTGAACCCACCGGCTGTAATAGTAAATGACCTGCTTAAAATAACAGAAGGCGAATCTGCGGAGTTAACCGGATATCTTAGGTCAATTGATGAAAAAATCGAAAGCCAAGATTTAATCTACGACATTGTAACACCACCTTCAAACGGAACCTTGAGCAAAAATCAGTTTACGCAGAAAGAACTCGACAGCGGTGAAGTGTTTTATACTCATGACGGTTCCGAAACAGAAACAGATAGTTTCCAGTTTACTGTCACCAATTTGTCATCTAAAACAGGCGTGATGACCTTAAACATAATAATAACTTTAATTGATGATTCACCTCCGGTTATTGTAAAAAATGAATGGATGGAGATAAGCCAAGGTGCCAGCTGTTCGCTTGAATTGCTGCTTTTATCCGAAGATGATGAAACTGATACCGGTCAATTAATTTACATTGTTACGCAAATGCCCGAACATGGCAGCATTCCCGCCGAGTTTTCCCAGAATGAGCTCTTGTCAGGAGCAGTTCTATATGAGCAGGACGGCTCTGAAACAGAAACCGATAGTTTTATTTTCAGTGTGTCCGACGGTACAAATACAGTTGAAAACCAAATGTTTTCCATAAGCATTGAATTGCCTGTATTCATTGAGTTCAACCCACAGAAACAGAGGAGCCTGCTCTTTTCCCTTGAAAATAGGCAAAATTGTTAAGGTGAACTTTTAATCATTAATATGAGTTGAATATATATCTATTTATTTATGAAAGGATATTTATTTGATTCCAGTTTGTTTTTAATAAAGCTGAAAAATTGCTTTATAATAGGCGTAATATTATTAGGTAAATAAGCAAGGCCTATGTTTCTGTAATCATGGGATTCCAGCTCCATAATATGAACATTTTTCACATTATCCCGCAAAGCCAGCTCCGGCAAAATTGTTATACCAAAGCCTTTTTCTACCATGGCCAGGGCAGAATTGTCATCGCGGAATGAAAAACGTATTTCAGGCTGCACGCTTTTCGCGAAAATTCTTCCGATATCGTAATGAGAACCTTCACCCGGCATGATAAAAGGTTCTTTTTTTAATGCGCTCAGAGGAAAAAACTCCGATGAGCAAAGCAGATGGTTTTTGGGTAGCACAACCAAGAGGCGGTCCTTTATTAAAGGAAATGATTTGAAGTTCTTTTGGGTCGGAAGTGTTATAAAACCACAGTCGACTTTCCCTATCGAAATCCAATTTTCAATTTCATCATATATTCCGTCTTTAATATGAATTTTTATATCAGGGTAAAGCTCTTCAAACTTGCTTATTATGGTCGGCAGCCAATGGGTAGCTACACTGCTGAAAGCCCCGATATTTATTTCTCCCGAATACAATCCATTTATCACCGATACAGTTTGCGTGAGTTTTTCATGCTGATTAACTATTTCTACCATGTATTTATAAACTTCTTCACCCTTACTTGTAAGATGAACGCCGGATTTATTACGAACAAGCAAAAGAAAGCCATATTCTCCTTCAAGACTGTTTATAATGTGGCTTATCCCTGATTGAGTATAGCCTAAGTATTCAGCTGCTTTAGTCAGGCTTGAAAACTCTACTGTTTTTATTAATGCCCTGTATTTTGAAATACTCATATATTATCCATGACAAAATGTAATGTAAAACATGAAAACCATTCCTTTTACTAATTCCAATACCTATAGTATATTATAAGAAGAGTAAAAAATCAAACCTTATCGAGGATGGAATTCTTTTGAATAAACAATTAAAATTGAGAATTGCTAAACACCCGATTCTAAGATTTAATGAAGGCAAAACTGTTAAGTTTACCTTTGACGGCCAGGAACTTGAAGGGCGTGAAGGAGAAACAATTGCTGCAGCTCTTCATGCTAATGGCATAAAGGTGCTTTCTCACAGCCATGAGCGCAAAAGGCCGAGAGGCTTTTATTGCGCTATAGGCAACTGCGGGCAATGCAGCATGATAGTAAACGGCATATCCAATGTAAGGGTATGCACAGAAATGCTCAAAGACGGCATGGTGGTTCAGACGCAAAATGATAAGGGGCGGCTTGTATGATTGAGACAGAGATACTCGTAATAGGAGGCGGCCCGGCAGGGCTTTGTGCAGCCATCAAAGCGGCCCAGGCAGGTGCGCAAGTACTCGTTTTAGAGCGAAATGAATTGCCCGGCGGGCAGCTTGTTAAGCAGACCCACATGTTTTTTGGTTCGGAAAAGCAATATGCTTCTGTCCGAGGAATTGATATTGCCCCAAAATTAATAGATGAAATAACTAAACTAGATAAAATTGAATTAAAAACTCAGGCAACAGCTTTAAGCATATATGAAGACGGCGTAGTTACTGCTGAAATAAACGGTGAATATGTTCACCTTAAACCAAAAAAAATTATAGTCGCAACAGGTGCCAGCGAAAAAACTCTTGTATTTCCCAATAACGACCTGCCGGGGATATACGGCGCAGGCGCCGTTCAAACACTAATGAATGTTTACGGAGTAAGGCCCGGCAACAATGTGCTAATGGTAGGCGCCGGAAACATCGGACTGATTGTAAGCTACCAGCTTGCCCAGGCTGGTGTTATAGTGAAAGCCATTATAGACGCCGCTCCCAAAATCGGCGGCTATCTTGTGCACGCGGCGAAAGTCCAAAGAATGGGTATTCCTATTCTCACGGGTTACACTGTAAAAGAAGCTGTTGGCACAGACAGCATTCAAAAGGCTGTTATAGTAAAACTCGACAAAAACTGGCAGCAAGTTGAAGGAACTGAAATAGAATACGAAGTCGATGTAATGTGCATTGCCGTCGGTTTATCTCCCCTTGCGGAGCTTTTATGGCAGGCAGGCTGCGATATGAAATATATCAGCGAACTTGGCGGATTTGTCCCTATGCGGACAAAAATGATGGAAACAAGCGTTAAAGGCATATACGTTGCCGGGGATGTAGGCGGTGTGGAGGAAGCGACCAGCGCGATGGTGGAAGGCTACCTTGCGGGACTCGCGGCTGCGGAATCCCTTGATTATAAAAGCGAAATTACAGCTAGTCAAAGGCAGGATTATATTGAGCAGCTGGATGCGCTGCGCGGAGGGCATGTGGGAGAAAAAATTCTGTCCGGGCTCAAAAGAGTAGCAATTTAAAAAAATACAAACCAGTTCTGAATATCTTAACGGTTAAGGGGTATTAAAATGTGTGACCAATGCAAGGCAGCAAGCCAGCAGCAAATAGAAAAAGCTTTTCCAGCGCAAGATAGGCTGGCAAAAGGCCCTGTGGCAGTAATCGAATGCTTTCAAAGGATTCCCTGTAACCCTTGCTTTGCCGCCTGCAAAAGAAAAGCAATAAAAGAATTTGACGATATCAATGATTTACCGGTTATATACCATGATATATGCAACGGGTGCGGAATGTGCATTGCAAAATGCCCGGGGCTTGCTATTATGGTTGTTGACGCGCAGCACAATGCAGATGAAGCACTTATAAAAATACCTTACGAGTTCATTCCGCTGCCTGAAAAAGGCCAAAGTGTAAGAGGGCTGGACAGAGAAGGAAAATATGTCTGCGACGTTATTGTGAGAGATGTTTTGAACTCGAAGGCGCTGGATAAAACGCCAATCATCTCTTTTACCGTACCAAAAAAGTACATGAAAATTGTTAGAAATATCAGCGTGGAATCTTAAAACACAAGCGGAGGGACATTGAATGCCGGATAATGAAATAGTATGCCGTTGTTCTGATCTCAGCAGGCAGGACATAAGAGACCTTATCAAACAAGGCTATACAACATTTGATGAAATAAAAAGAGTAAGCCGCGCAGGAATGGGCCCGTGCCAGGGCAGAAACTGTATGCCGCTTATATTAAAAGAAATTTCGCAAATTACCGGGAAGCCAATAGATGAAATCATGCCCGGGACATACAGGCCGCCAATAAAGGCAATACCAATGGGAGAAATCGCGGGCAAGAAGGAAGGCGGCCAAGATGATTAATACAGCTGATGTTGTTATAATCGGCGGCGGCATATCCGGGGTAACAATAGCATATTACCTTGCAAAAAAAGG
>CAZDZB010000037.1:6003-17632 GCA_964509795.1 uncultured Christensenellaceae bacterium
TAATCGGCGGCGGCATATCCGGGGTAACAATAGCATATTACCTTGCAAAAAAAGGTGTGAAAAACGTTGTAGTTTTAGAAAAAAATTATTTGGCAAGCGGAAACACCGGCAGGTGCGGCGCTGGCATAAGACAGCAATGGGGCACAGAGCTGAATTGCCGAATGGCAAAGATGTCCTGCGAAATTTTCGAAACCTGCGGCGAAGAACTGCAATACGAAGGAGATATAGAATTTAAGCAGGGCGGTTATCTTCTTCTAGCTTACACAGCAAAAGAGTATGAGCAGTTCAAGAAAAATGTTGCTCTGCAAAACAGTCTTGGAATAGCCTCAAATTTGGTGCCGATAGATAAAGTAAAAGAAATTGTCCCTTTCATTTCAACGGATAATTTAACGGGGGCAAGCTTTTATGAAAAAGACGGGCATTTGAATCCGTTCCATACGGTGCAGGCTTATGCTCAGGCAGCCGAAAGGCTCGGTGCGAAGATATATAAATTTACGCAGGTTACTGATATCATTACAGAAGGCGGCATGATTAAAGGCGTAAAAACCAACAAGGGCGATATATATACAGATGTTGTAGTGGACGCTGCTGGAGCATATTCAGGAAACATAGCACAGATGGCAGGAGTAAACATACCTGTGTATTCTGAAAGGCACCAGATACTTGTAACTGAAGCTTTGGAACCTATGCTAGGCCCGATGGTCATGTCATTTTCGGGCAATTTTTACTGCCAGCAGGTGCCTCACGGCGGGTTTGTGATGGGCAGGACGGATGACAACCAGCCAAGGGATATGCGAACAACATCCAGCTGGAGCTTCCTTGATGAGATGGCAAAATCAATTACTCAAGTGCTGCCTATTCTTAAAGATGCGAGGGTTTTAAGACAATGGGCAGGCTCCTACAACATAACCCCTGACAGGCAGCCTATTCTAGGCGGCGCAGACGAAGTAAAAGGATTTTATATCGCGGCGGGTTATAGCGGGCATGGTTTTATGTTCGGCCCAGCGACAGGCGTGCTGATGTCTCAATGCATACTTGGTGAAGAAAGTGAACTGCCGATTGATATGCTCAACTTAAGCCGATTTGAAAAAGGTGAACTTATTTTTGAACCATCAGTTGTTTAGAGCGTTAAATAACTGTTTGAATTGAATGATAAACAACAGTAAAGGAGTTTTATATTATGCCAAAAAATAGCGTGTTTTCTTTCCAACGGCCTAAAAACGAACCTATTTTCAGCTATGCCCCAGGCAGTCCTGAAAAGGCAGAACTAAAAGCTAAGATCAAAGAAGTGGAAAGCGAAATTGTTGAGATACCTCTTATTATAGGCGGCAAAGAGGTGAAAACAGATAATTTCGGAGAAATAAGAATGCCTCATAACCACAAGAAAGTAATTGCGAGATATCATAAGGCAGGCCAAAAGGAAATTGATATGGCAATTAAAGCATCTCAGGAGGCCAAACATGAGTGGGAACGTATGCCTTGGGAATTGAGGGCATTGATTTTCCAAAAAGCAGCTGCGTTAATCGCAGGCCCTTATCGCGCCTGGATGAACGCCGTAACTATGCTGGGGCAGGGCAAGAACTGCTACCAGTCTGAAATTGATGCGGTTTGTGAACTGGTAGACTTTCTGAATTTTAATTCATATTATATGGGAGAAATTTATAAAGAAAAACCTGAATCAACAAAAAATGTTGTAAATATGTTGGAATACCGCCCATTAGAAGGTTTTGTTTTTGCAATTACTCCATTTAATTTTACATCTATCGGCGGCAATCTGCCGACAGCTCCCGCAATGCTCGGCAATGTAGTTTTGTGGAAACCGGCCTCAACTGCCGTTTATTCGAGCTATGTATTCATGAAGATATTAGAAGAAGCCGGCCTTCCTGCGGGAGTTATAAACTTTATACCCGGCCAGGGAAGCCAAATGGGAAAATTCGTTTTTGAAGACAATAATTTAGCCGGTGTTCATTTTACAGGCTCTACTGCTGTTTTCCAGGGAATATGGAAAACTATAGGCAATAACATAAGCAATTATAAATCATATCCAAGGATTGTAGGCGAAACCGGAGGAAAAGACTTTATAATGGTGCACTCCTCAGCAGACAGCGAAGAGTTGATTACTGCAATTGTAAGAGGTGCTTATGAATACCAAGGCCAAAAATGCTCTGCTGCAAGCCGTGCCTATATACCTGAAAGCATATGGAATAAAATCAAAGATAAATTGGTCCAAGAAGTTAAAAACATCAAGGTTGGCTCTCCTGATGATTTCACCAACTTTGTAAACGCTGTTATAGACAAAAATGCATTTGACAGCATTACTTCTTATATAGATTTTGCCAAAGCAGCGTCTGATGCCGAAATTATTGCAGGAGGCACTTATGACAATTCTGAAGGATATTATATAGATCCTACTTTGATAGTTACTTCAAATCCTAATTTCAAGACCATGGAAGAGGAAATTTTCGGGCCAGTCATGACAGTGTATGTATACCCGGATGATGAATACGAAAAAACTCTTGAACTTTGCGACAAGACATCCCCATATGCTCTTACCGGATGCGTTATATCAAGAGACAGGGCAGCACAGCAAAAAGCCCTTGATATGCTGACACATGCGGCAGGCAACTTTTACATAAACGATAAACCCACTGCAGCAGTGGTAGGACAACAGCCCTTTGGCGGAAGCCGCGGTTCAGGTACAAATGACAAAGCCGGCTCAGCGTGGAACCTTATGAGGTGGATTTCGCCAAGAACAATAAAAGAAACTTTGGTTCCGCCCAAAACTTACGAATATCCGTTTATGAAGGAAAAATAATGACTTTTATATCGGCTGTACATTTGAGTTTGTTTATTTATTTGTACAGCCGGATACTTTACGATTAATTATAATTTTGATTGAGGTAGTTTAATGCAATTATTAGAATCTAAAAAAAATATGAGCAAAATGCAAAACACAGAAGAGCAAAATATCAATAATCCTAAGCAGGCTCATTACAAAAATAAAAGCTCTCAAAGGCCGTTATTCCTTGATAAGTCAGATTACGGCTGGGACGGCGACTATTAAAGTCTGAATAAAATATACCGGACTCAAATCAAGGTTGTAAACAGTTTTTATTTAAAAAATCAAAAATTCAGCAGCGGAGATAAAACTTTTGCGTACTAAAAAGGCACCTTATTATAGTGCCTTTTATTTATGGTTTGATAAACTTATTATAAATCGTGCTCCATCTTTATTTAGGTTGTTTGCCTATATAGGCAAGTATGCCTCCATCAACATAAAGCACATGTCCGTTCACAAAATTAGATGCTTCTGATGCCAAAAATACCGCAGGGCCTACTAAATCCTCAGGAGTTCCCCAGCGTCCTGCCGGAGTCTTTGATATAATGAAGGAATTAAACGGATGGCCTTCTTCTCTTAATGGCGCAGTTTGAGGAGTGGCAATGTATCCAGGCCCTATGCCATTGCATTGAATGTTATACTCACCATATTCAGACGCTATATTCTTTGTCAGCATTTTCAGTCCGCCCTTTGCTGCTGCATACGCGGATACTGTTTCACGGCCCAGTTCACTCATCATTGAACATATGTTAATTATCTTTCCATGGCCGTTTTTCATCATGCTTGGTATTACAGCCTTCGCCATAATAAAAGGCCCATTCAGGTCAATATCTATTACCTGCCTGAATTCTGCAGCTGTCATCTCATGCATTGGTATTCTTTTGATGATACCTGCGTTGTTTACCAAAATATCAATTTGCCCGATTTCTTTTTGTACTTTTGCAATAAAGTCAGTAACCTGAGCCTCATTTGTTACGTCGCATACGTATCCATATGCGTTTATACCTGCCTGTTTATATGAATCCAATCCTTTATCAACTAATTCTTGATTTATGTCATTGAATACAATTGTAGCGCCGGCTTCTGCCATTCCTTTTGCCATAGCCATGCCTATTCCGTATGATGCTCCTGTGACCAACGCAATTTTTCCTGTTAAGTCAAATTTATTCGGCATAATATACTCCTTATTTCAAGTCCTTTATCGAGATATGGTCCATATCAGTAAATGTCTTGTTCTCTCCTACCATTCCCCATATAAATTTATAAGCTTTTGTTCCGCATCCTGAGTGTATTGACCATGATGGCGAAATCACCGCCTCTTCGTTCTTCATAACTATATGCCGTGTTTCGCTTGGTTCACCCATATAGTGGAATACTACGCCGTCTTCATCCATTCCGAAGTAGAAATAGACTTCCATTCTTCTCTCATGAGTATGGCAGGGCATGGTGTTCCATACATTGCCTTCTGCCATTTCTGTCATTCCCATGGAAAGCTGGCATGTGTCTAGTACATCCGGATGCAGGTATTGATTTATTATTCTCTTGTTTGATGAGGCGTCATCACCCATTGGTACTTTTTTTGCTTTAGTAATGTCTATATGTTTATTCGGATATGACATATGTGCCGGTGCGCTCAGAGTATAGAATTTTGCTGGATTTTTATCATCATCACTTTTAAATAGTACTTCCTTGGCCGTCATTCCTACATAAAGCCCATCCAAACTGGCAAGCTTATACTCCTGATTATCAACTGTTATTGTTCCGCTTCCACCAACATTGATAGTGCCTAGTTCGCGGCGCTCTAAAAAATAATTTGTTCCCAGGCTCTTCATTATATCCAGGTTTTCACCCAGGTCTATGGTTTTTTTGCCCGGACATATTCCCATAGTTATAATTCTATCTATATGGCTGTATACCCTTTTTATTTTTCCCGGGCTAAATAACTCTGTAATCAAAAATTCTTCGCGAAGCCTTTCTGATGTATAGTGTTTTGCGTCTTTCGGATTTGATGGTTGTCTAATTTGCATGATTTTCTCCTTTTTATTGTTTTTCTATGCCATTAACTTTACAATACCTTTTCTGTATTCATTCGGTGTAAATCCCGTGTGCTTAAAAAATACTCGTGAAAAATAATTGCTGTCGTAGTATCCGACTTTTTTGCTTATATCTTTTATCGAATCACTGGTGTTTTCCAAATAACTCATAGCTTTTTCCATTCGGATTCTTCTTAAATAACTTACAAATGATTCCTTCATCTGTTCTTTAAATATCTTGCTGAAATAGCTTGGATTTAAATTTATTTGCAACGCAACATCGTCTCTTGATATATCAATTTGATAATTTTCTTTTATAAATTTTGTTGCTGCTATAATCAATTGGGATTTTTGGCTGTCGGCAGATGACAGCAGGTAAATATTTTCTGCTAAATCATTCATATGGTTACTGAGCATTCTTTTTAGCTTCTCTGCATTATCCACGTGCAACAGTTTGGAGCATTCCACCGAGCTTAGCATCATATAATCAGACCTGAAATCACCTTTGCTTATTCTGTCATTAATAATAATTATTAGCTCAAGCATCATGCTTTTTGAATGATACAGCATTTGGTTATCTACTATTTTTGTTAGAATGTTAATATTATTCTCAACATTTTTCAAATTACCCTCTACTGCATTTCTTGTAAATACATCTACCCAGTCATTAAGAATTTTTATTGAGTAAGCAATTTTCAATTTTCCTTCATTAACCTTTGCCATCTGCATAAGGCTGATTTTGCCAGTGCAGTACTTTTCGTAAGAATCTTTTAATAATTTCTCAAGTTTTTCTTCATTAAATATATCTTCTAAATACTGGGAAATCCCATTATTTACGGCAGTACTCAAACAATTAAAATCCAAACACGAACCGTAACCAAGAACAATAGAAAATAATAGTTTCTTCCTAATAGCCTTGATAAACTCGTTACAGAAAGAACCATCTGATTTCAATCTGGTTATGACTATATCAACATTTCTTTCAGATATATACTCAAGCGCTTCACTACCTGAATCGCATACAATAGTTTCATCCGATTTAATATTGTACTTTTCTATACATTTAAGCAGCCATGTTTGTACAGTATATCTATTTTCAATTATCATAATGGTGCACATGAAAATTACTCCTTTCTTCTTCATATGTAAATGTTAACATTAAAATGTCTAATTTAATATGCGTTTTTTTATGTAAAACTATCAAATATTGTGGTATAATAGACTAATAATACCTAAACATTAGTACATTTAGGAGAATAAGCAATGACAAAATATTTTGAAAGTAAGGAATTTTTTGAAAAAGAGCTGGATGTAATATTTAAAGGAAATGATGTTGAATGCTTTCCCGATTTTCATTTTCATGATTATTATGAAATCTACTATTGCCAGGGAGGCGCTAAGCAATATCTTATAGAAGACAATATATATTCTATGGAGCCTGGGGATCTTTTTATAATTAACAGCTTCGAAATCCATAAACCGTTAAGGGATAGAGAGGGTGATTACAGGCGAATCATTGTAATAATTAACCCCGAAAAAATAAAAGAAATAAATCCACGGCATTCCTTTTCCTTGCTCAACTGTTTTGTGTCCAGGAAAGGCGGCACCCACAATAAAATTTCTTTAAATGAAGAACAGCAAAATGTGTTTAAGGATATTACAAAAAAAATATATGCCATTGATCAAAATGATTTTGGTTCGCAGGCTTTAGCTGAATCTTATTATGTTGAACTATTAGTGTATATAAACCGATGGTTCAACGAAAATTTCACCACAGAAGAAAACGATGAGTCTTATGGATTCAATTCAACAGTTAAAACAGTTATTGATTACTTAAATGATAACTTCACATCAGACATTACCTTGGATTCATTGTCAAATAAATTCCATCTTAATAAATACTATATGTGTCAGGTCTTCAAACAAACCACAGGAACTACTATACATAGATATATAATATCTAGGCGCCTTGCGCGTGCAAAAATATTACTGCATCAAGGACATAATGTAACCACAACAAGTGATATGTGCGGGTTCCAAAATTATACTAATTTTATTAGGGCCTTCAAAAATCATTTTGGCACATCTCCAAAGCAATTTGCTAATAAACAGTAATAATGTTCTGCCTGCAAAAGCAGGCAGAACATCACTTAGAAGGAAGAAAGATTAAAACTAAAAACGATATAGCCATATACTTTCGATGTATAATTTAATTTCAAAACATATTTAATTATATCGATGCGATTTGATTAACTGTGCCCCATTATCCAGTGTATCTGCTTTGCAAATAAGCGTCATTCCAGTCAAAATAGGTCTGCCGTTATCTGAAACTTTGATGCTTTCTTTTATCTGGCTATACTCCTGATTCGTCCCCCATCCGACTAATGCAACATTATGCTCTTTATAGTATGTATATTCTTCCTGCAAATTATACATGTCAGAATTAGCATAATAAACACATTTTAAATCTTTATCCAATATTGCATTTTTATACCAAGGCTTTGGCATTCCGGGATAATGTATTGAGCCTCCACCCTGGCCTGAAAACGCAGAAAGGATGCAAGAATTAGGTTCCGCTTCATATAATTCATACATTTCAGGAGACAAGTTTTTTGCCGCCAAGCTGGCCTTAATAAGTATTCTGCCGCCGCAGCAAAAGCTATTTGCAAATACTGCATCATTTATTTTATCTGTCAGCAGCAAATCAACTTCTTTCCTAAAATTAATACAGGTGTGCGTTATAACATCTATCATATACTTTGTTAAATCTGCATTCTTGTGAGGAAGTGATAATGCTTCATCACCAATTATTAAATTCAAAATATCATATGGACCTAAAATATCCGGCTGTGTAATATGTATGGCTCTATAACATTTTGGGTAGGACTTAAGCCTTTCATGGTAATATGTATATGTATCTATTACCTTTTTGCCCAGTCCATTTTTTACACTTGGCACGCCTTTTGAAAAAACCTTCTTTGCTTCATCAAGGGTTAATGGCTTCCCTTTAGATGTTTGATTAGTGCATACTGATGATTTACAGCCAAACATAGACGCAACAATCCCAATACCGTGGTTACTACGTATCATTAATGGGCTGTCATCTTTTATACGAACACTATTATATGAACTATTTAGCTCACTGAACAGTATCTCGTTGAAAAGCATCATTTCAGGGTTCTCGAAAGCTATTTCTGATGGAACCTGGTCAAATCCTTCAGGAGCGATGCAAACAGTCAAAGGAAGCCTGTCAATTCTTTTAAAGTTTATAGCGTCATAATGCAGGTTCTCAATTTCCCTTACAAAATCAAGATTAATATTTTCCTCCATAAAATCAAGCAACCTTGTAAGTTCATCATACTTTTTCATTTCTCTTTCCTCTAAGTCTATACAGATTAGTGCATAAACAATCCCGGCAGCCACATAGAAATTGCAGGAACAAAAGTAACCAATAGGAGTACAATTATATTACATATTACAAATGGGGCGGCTGCAACAAAAATTTCTGTTATTGATAATTTGGAAACTTTAGCACCTGCGTTCAGGCACATGCCTATTGGTGGTGTTACAAGCCCTATAGCGCATCCTACAATCATAATTGCACCGAATTGCAGCGGATCAACGCCAAGAGTTTTTACAACAGGCAAAAGAATGGGTGCCACCAAAATAATAATAGGTGTCACGTCGATAAAAGTACCGGCAAACAGTATCAAAAAATCAATAATTAACAGCAGGACCCAGCGGGATACATTCATTCCAAGCAGGAAATCCGCTACAATTGTTGGTATCTTTTCTATTCCTAATATCCAAGAAAATATCATTGATGTTCCAATAATTATCATAACACTGCTGGATGTAAGAATTGTCTGTTTAATAACAGGCTTAAAATCTTTTACTTTTAATTCACGGTAAAGCAAAAATCCAACAATTGTTGCGTACAAGCATGCTATTCCAGCGGATTCACTTGCTGTAGCAACACCGAATGTCACTACTACTATAATAACAAGAGGCATCATAACGGCCAGTGTCCCATCACGCATTGTATGCCTGAAATGTTTTTTGTCAAATGTTGTTTTTGGCGGATGAAGTTTCTTCTTTTTTGAAATTATATACACCAAAACAATTTGAGTTAAGCCTATTAAAACGCCTGGCAGCATTCCCGCCAAAAAAAGCGCTCCTACAGACTGGTTCGAAACCATTGCATACATCAGCATGGGCACAGACGGCGGAATAATCATACCAATGGTTGATGAGGCCACTGTTATACCTGTTGCTAATTTTTCAGAATAACCACGTTTCGTCATTTCAGGGATAAGTACTGAACCAAGGGCAGATGTGTCAGCAACTGATGAGCCGGAGATGCCTCCGAAAATCATTGATGCTACAACATTTACTTCACCGAGGCCGCCTCTGATTGGACGTACAGTATATAAACTGAAATCAATAATTCGCTTTGTTATGCCGCCTCTGTTCATTAGCTCTCCCATCATAATAAACAGCGGCATTGCAATAATGACAAAACTATTTGTGCCTGCCCAGATTCTCTGAGGAATAATAATCATGTATTCCGGTGAAAATAGTCCCATATAAACTAAACTGGAGCCTGCCAAAGCAAATCCTAATGGAACTCTTAGTAATAATAAAACTACAAAAACAATTAATAATACTGCTATCTCCATTATTGAGCTCCTCCTGTTTCTTCAATTGTACTTTTCCTGACAATACAGATCAGTCTCTTTATCGCAAATACCAAAACCAATATAAAACATGCCGCAAACATAACGCTGAATATTACATATACTATGGTCATCATATCGGTATATAACGACTTCGCAATTCTTTCAGGTCCATTAAGGCTGGTATATGCATATATTAATCCCGTCAATGCAGCAGTATAAATCGCAAAAAACAGAATATTTAAAAATCTCCATGCAGTTTGAGATTTAGTATGTGATTTAATATTTGGGATAATATCTTTTTCAATTCTTCTGAAAGTATATATCGCCATTAACATAAAGCAGATTGGGAACATAATATAAACTGTATAAAACGGTATATAAAGGCCTGACGTAAGCGACGAACCTGTTTTCTCAATCCAGGTAAAGCTATAAAACGTTAAAGCAACTTGAATTGTAATGTTCACAATGCCAACAAATATGTCCATGATGCTTTTAACAGCGTCTGAAGCCATGCTCCAGAAAAACGGAATATCAATGTGCTCCATTTCCTTTACGCAGATAATCGCACCGAAATAGGTCGTAGAAATAAATAAGTAAACAATAAGTTCCTCCGACCAGACATATGTAGTGTTAAACACATATCTCATTATTACTGATGTAATGACCAAAACTGCTAAAGAGCCCATTAATATGCTGCTCCATCCAATCAAAGCCTTATCAATAAAATTCCAAATTTTATCTGGAAATTTTTTTATTTTTTCCATAATTTATATCCTCAAGTTTATACTAAAAGAAAGTAAGAAAATAAATTCTTACTTTCTTTATTTTAGTTTTTTTGTTTAATTCAGTTGATTAGTTTCCGAGAGCTGCTACTACTCTGTCAAACAGATCTACATCGAATTTTTCGTTTGCTTTCCAATCATCAATAACAGCTTGTCCTAACTCTTTGAATGCTTCTTTTTCTTCAGCTGACAGTTCATAAACTTCAACTCCTGCAGCCTCTATAATACCAAGGTGCTCTGCTGACATCTCTATAAACATCTGGTCACTGATGTCAAACATTGCTTTTGCGCAGTCAACTAATATTTCCTGATATTCCGGAGAAAGAGAATTGTACCAATCTAAGCTAACACAAAGGGGTGCTGGATGAATTTGATAGTTACAAATAGTCAGATATTTTTGTACTTCATAGAACTTTTTATCAACTATATTTGCGTATGGGTTTTCTTGTCCGTCTACAACACCTGTTTTAAGAGCTTCGTATAACTCAGCATAGTCAATAGCAGTTACATTAGCGCCGAAAGCTGCCATTTCGTCTTGAATTGCTTGTACACCTGGTGTTCTCATTTTCAGGCCTTCCATATCAGCTGGTGTAATAATCGGATGAATATTATTTGTCCATTGCCTGAATCCGCCTGCGTCACCGGTTGCCAGTACATAAATGCCAACATCAACAGATTTTGCTGCAATTTCGTCACCAAGCTCGCCGCCTGCTATTTCCTGGAAATCCGCAGAATCATCAAATAGGAATGGCATCAGATAAATTGAGAAATCCGGTGAAACCAGGTCAAACTTACCTGATAATGTGCACTCAATAACGCCTAATTTAACTGCGTCAATCATTTCTGCTTCTGTACCCAATTCGTTATTCGGGTAAATTTGAACATCAATGCCGCCGTTTGTTGCTTCTTCAACCATTTTTTCAAATTCAAGAAGAGCAATGTGTCTAATTGCTTCTGTTGAGTGTGCGTGTCCAACTTTCATAACGATTACTTCTGCTGGCTCTTCCATTGTTTCTTCTACAGTTGCTTCAGTCGATTCTTCTGTTGCCTCAGTTGTTACTGGTTCTTCTTCAACAGTTTTTGTGCATGCTGCAGCTACAAAAATCAGCATAAAAACCATAATGAACAGCATAACTTTTTTCATCATTAAATTTTCCTCCGTCAATTCTTTAAACTCATTCGGCCTATTAACCGGATTAGTATTAACTCATTTTTAGCACAACAATATAATTAAAGCAATAAAAGTGATAGATTTGACAACAAATTTGCTTAAATCTAACATAATTTTAGTATTGC
>CAZDZB010000038.1:0-8858 GCA_964509795.1 uncultured Christensenellaceae bacterium
TCGCAAATTGTTATTTTTCATAACTCCTCCTACGAATTATTTTATTTATTGCTGCGCGACATAATATAAAGTGGTTTCTTTATGCCATGCAGCAAATTTTTAATTATTTATAAAAATCATTTATCTACTTAATGTATTTTTTTATGCCTTCTTCCTGCGGGTATATTGAGCCATAATTCATTATTCCCTCAGGGTCAAAGGCTTTTTTGAGCTGCTCAAGCATATAATAAGCTGATCCGTGTTCGTCCTTAGTCCATTCACTTCTGTATTTTCCAATGCCGTGATGATGGCACATGGACCCACCCGCCTTGAGCGTTTCTTCAACTATTATTTTCTGCATAGGGTGATGGTAAACTATCATTTCATCTTCTGGCGCGCAATGGATATCGTAATTATATACAAAGTACATGTTAGTGCCGTTAATGTAGCTGTGAGACGAATGTCCGCCAAGCATTGTTAAATCATGCGCTCTTGGATATTCCTGCCTTGCGCGTTTCATTACATTGTTATATATTTTAGGAATTGTTTCCCAATCGGCAGATATTTCTGTGGTAAATCCATCGTGCTTGTCATTTTCTTTCATGCCTTCAAATTCATCATCTATATCCTGCTGCGACCAATTTAGCTGATTAAACCAGTCCTCTATGAGTTTTGAATCCACTTGTTCAATTATTCCGTCTTTAAACTTTTCAACAGCTTCTTCGATTCCTGCGCATGTAGCGTCAACTATGCCTTTATTTCCTTCAGCCATAAATAGCAGAACGCATTTATTTTTATGAAAATGATAAAAATGCTGAGCCGCGTCCTCTTCTGAATATGTTCTGGCAACAGACGGCCTGTAGCCGTTTACCATAACTTCGCGGAGCACCTTAATTCCTGTCTCCACATCCTTTATTAAATATCCGAAGAAACGGTTGTTTTCGGGGAAATATTTGAAAATCTTTACTGTTACTTCTGTAATGTAGCAAAGCGTGCCTTCGTTTCCTATAGCTATGTGGCGGATATCCGGCCCGCCCGCCCTGCGCGCTACATTTTTAATTCTGGATATTGTACCGTTCGGAAAAACGCATTCAAGGCCTACAACCATGTCCTCAATCCCACCGTAAAGGGTTGAAAACTGTCCAATGCTTCTGGTCGCTACGAGCCCGCCGTATTTAGCTACGGGTTTTGATTGCGGTGAATGCCCTGCTGTGTAACCTATTTTTCTTAATTCGTCTTCCAAATCCTGAAGCGCAACACCCGCCTGAACTGTAGCCTGACTGTTATATGCATCTATTTTAATAATTTTGTCTAAATACAGAGAATCAACAATAATAGTAACGTCTTTCCAGTTTTCCAGTCCGCCTTCGGTTGCGGTTTTTCCACCTCTAGGAATAACGTTTATATTATTTTTATTGCAGAATTGAAGTACTGTGCTTACTTCCTCTGTCGATTTCGGGTAAACTATTGCTTTAGGCACCGGCACATCCAGCACCTCTTTCGCCTTCGCATACTTTTTATATCTGTCCGCAGCAGCATCATACAGGGCCTCTGAATCTGTATTGATCTGTTCTTCAGATAAAATCCCCCTTAACTCTTCTATAACATTCATATTGTTACTCACCACAATACCTCCGTATTTTATATAAGTTTTACACATTTATTTGTGATATTGATAACATTATAATACCTAGTTTGTGGCAAAGTCAATAGAAAAAGCGGAAATTTTTCTATTTTAAGATATTTAATTTTTGTTTTATGGAAAATTTTCCGTTTTTTATCCTTGTTCTTTACATTCCTTACATCAAATGCTACAATCTAAAATAGAGAATCCTGAAATGAGAAAACATTTATGATAAACGTTAATTTTGGCACTTTAAATAAATTAGAACAGCAAATCCATCAAAAGCTTGTTGATTATTCTAAAACTAACGAATTAATAAGAATTAATCAGGCTGCTGAAGTATGCAATTGTTCAGTGTCTAAAATTTCTAAATTCGTTAGAAAACTTGGATTTGACAACTATAAGCAATACCTTGATTTTTTAAAAGGAAAAGAGCTTCCGGAGGCCTATCACTCAACCGAACTGTCGCGAATCAGCAAATTTATTGAGGATTTCGACCAGTCTATGGTCGATGACCTGCTTGAACTAATTGATAAACATAATAAAATTGTTCTATTTGGCTTTGGCCCGTCATTAATATGCGCTCAGTATTTCGAATACCGCCTTCGAATATTCACTAGTAAAACAGTTATGGCAGTAGGTGATGAGATATCTGTGGCATCTATGACAGACGAAAATACCCTTCTTATTTTAATTACTGTTACCGGCACATTCCATACATTTGCAAAAATCTACTCCGAATCAAAGAAGAAAAAATGTGAGGTTGCTATGGTTGCCGAGGAATATAACACCGATCTTTTCAGTCAATGTGACCGCATTTTCTGGTTGTCAAAATATAATCAGCCTAATAATCTAAAACCATATGAAAAGTCCAGGACAGTATTTTTTATTTTTTTAGAAGAGGTTATGCAAAGGATTATCCTGAAAAATAAAGAAAAGCTCAAAGAATCAAAAGAAAGTTTAATTGACCCAGATATTAAGGATTCATAATTATCATGCTATTTTTATGATATCAGAAAATATCGTAGAAAATCTTATTGCAAAGAAATCTAAACTACTAATCTTATAAATAGTAAACACTCTCACATTAAACTAAACTTAACCCAGTTAACTAGCATAAGGGTTTCTTTGTACAAAAAAAGGGCGTTCAAGCGCCCTTTCTAAAAGAAGAGTGAAATTTTATTCCTCATTATTATTTTCATCTTCATGCTGATGCTCATGCTCATCTTTATTCCCTACTGAGCCTACTGTTTTGCCTTTAACGACTCCTTTGACTTTTCCATTAACAAATCCGAAAAGGGAACCTTCAATGTCACCCTCTATATTACCCCTTACAATCCCAGTAAGGTTGCCTTTTACATTGCCGAGCACGTCGCCGCCTACCACACCGTTAAGATTGCCGATAACGTTGCCTTTTATGTCGCCTTTTACCCTTCCGTTGATGTTTCCGTAAACATCACCCAGGATATCTCCATCTACACTTCCAAGGATATTGCCTTTTACATCGCCCTTTATTGAACCTTTTACCGAGCCTTTCAAATCGCCGATGAAATCGCCTTCAATGTCTCCGTCAAACACATGATTTTTATTATAATTCTCTTTAGCCTTGATTATCGTATCTGATATTTCCGCAACAAAGTCATCAATAACAGCTCCGAAAGATTGTTTTCCCTGGTTCTGAGAAGTGGTTCTTTGGGTATCATCAGATTTCGCTTCGCTGGAATATCCCAACTCTTCCAGCCTTCTTTGTGCTTCCTCATGTGTAATCTTCCCTTCTTTAAAGTCCTGTAGTACTTGACTTATTGTTTCATTCATAATTTTCGCTCCTTAAATTCTTTTTATTTTCCGTTTACAATTGCATCTATTGCTTCATCAATTGTAATTTCATCGTTTTTAAGCATTGTCAGTATATCCTCATTAGGTGTATCCTGGCCCAAGTCTTTTAATACTTTGTTTATTCTGTTTTTAACCGTAGGATAGGAAATTCCCAGTTCTTTGCCTACCTTCTGTATGTTGCCGTGATGCTTCAAAAAAAGCAGAACAAACTCTGTCTGTTCATTATTTAAATTGAAAAATACTCCCGGAGCAAATTTGCCTTCCAACGTAGTGTGGCATCCGTTGCATTCCAATGTTTTTATGAAGTATTCTTTGCCGCATACTGGGCAGGTCTTTGGTACAGAAAATTGTTTCATACCATGCCTCCATTTCAATTATTGAATAAATAATAGCATATTATTAAAGATATTGCAAGTATAACTTTAATTTTTTTAATATTTTTCTTTATTTTATTAAATTATTTAATATTTCTTCTTTTATCAATGTTCACTAGACAATTAAATTTATATATTGTTTTTTCTATTGACAATCTTCTTGCTTTAAGATATATTGTGTAAGTAAGTACTTACTTTCATTTTGGAGGATATATGAAAAACACCGACGAAAAAATAATTGAAGCTGCGAAAGTTTTATTCTCAACAAAAGGATATGCGGCGACAACCACCAAGGACATCTCTAGTTCCGCCGGAATCAGCGAGGTCACATTGTTTAGGCATTTTGAAAGCAAACGGAAGCTTTTCCAATGCGCTCTTAAAAACACCTTTGAAACCGAAGACCTGATTAGTTTTTTTGACAATGAACTGAAATATGATTTGGATACGGACCTTAAAAAGCTGGCGGAATATTTATATACACTCTACGAAACAAATGGGCCTATGATAAAAATGGTCATGAAAGACAAAGATCATAATGAGCTCCATGAAATGATAAAACCTCAGCTCGAAGAAAAATTCAGAATCTACAGAGATGATTATTTTATGAAAATGCACAAAATGGGCAAAATCGAAGATGATCCTGTGATGTGCAGCAAATTCTTCTTTTCAAACACTATGGGTTTTTTAATGAGGAAATTCGTGCTTTCCCGGTGCAATGACGGAATTGAGTACTACAATTGGATGATTGAAAAAACAATCCAAGCAATAAAAACAAAAAATTAAAATAATAGAAAGGAATTTTACATGGGAAAATTATTAAGATTTTTCAAGCCTTATAAGTGGCAAGCGCTGCTCATCGTGGCTTTTACCTTTGTTCAGGCTATCAGTCAGCTCTATCTTCCGAATCTGATGTCAGATATAGTCAATGATGGTGTTATGAATGAAGATGTTTCATTTATTCTGAAAACAGGCGGCATAATGCTGATTTTTACATTAATTGTTTCTATCTGCACTATAATAGCCAGATACTTTGCATCCCGCACAGCCGTTGGCATGGCCAGGGACATAAGGGGAGCCATCTTCAAAAAAGTTACCAACTATTCACTGCATGAATTCGACAAAATCGGGACTGCTTCACTTATAACAAGAAGCACAAATGACGTAACCCAGCTGCTTAATGTGTATGTAATGATATTAACAATGCTGCTGGCAGCTCCTGTCACGGCAGTGGGAGGATTGATACTTGCCCTTGAAAAAGATGTCTCTTTGTCCTGGATAATAGTAGTTGTAGTTGCTGTAATGGGGATCCTGATAGGACTGGTAGCAACAAAAGCAATAAACTTATTCAAATCACTGCAGCTTAAAATAGACAATGTCAACCTGGTGCTCAGAGAAAGCCTCACAGGCATAAGGGTTGTCAGGGCATTCAACAAAAAGGAATATGAAACTGCCCGTTTTGATGACGCAAATAAGGATTTAACTGATACATCAATCAAAGTATTCAAACTCATGGGCATAATGATGCCTTCCATAATGCTGATAATGAACCTGACGACGGTAGCAATTATATGGTTTGGCGCCCAGCGCATGCAGACAGGAGACCTTCTCATAGGTGACATGATGGCGTTTCAGCAGTATGTTATGCAGATAATGATGTCATTAATTATGGCAGTCATGATGTTTGTAATGCTTCCGCGTGCCAGCGCATCGGCAAAAAGAATAAACGAAGTGCTGGATATGGAGCAGGAAATAACAGACCCCACTTCTCCTATACAATCCGACGGAAAACGCGGCTATGTGGAATTTAAAGATGTATGCTTCAGGTTTCATGGCGCGTCAGAATGCGCCGTCAGCAGCATATCTTTCACCGCAAAACCCGGAGAAACAACTGCGATAATCGGAGGCACCGGTTCAGGCAAATCCACCTTGGTTAACCTGATACCCAGATTTTATGACGCTCAGGAAGGCGAGATACTCGTTGATGGCATAAACGTGAAAGATTATTCTCAGGAAGAGTTGAGAGAAAAAATAGGCTTTGTCCCTCAAAAGGTCAACCTTTTCCATGGAACTATTGCCGATAATATCCGCTACGGGAAAGACGACGCGTCAGAAGATGAAATATTGTCTGCCCTAACTACAGCCCAGGCAATTGACTTTGTCTCGGAAATGGAAGACGGCATCCACTCGAAAGTCTCCCAAGGCGGCACCAATTATTCAGGCGGGCAAAAACAGCGCCTTTCCATAGCGAGAGCATTAATCAGAAAACCTGAGATTTACATTTTCGACGACAGCTTCTCTGCCTTGGACTTTAAGACAGACGCGAAACTCAGAAAGGCTCTGGAAAATGATACGAAAAACTCTACCGTTTTCATCATAGCACAAAGAGTAAGCACAGTCATGAATGCCAACCGCATAATTGTTCTGGACAACGGGAAGATAGTCGGACAGGGAACCCATAGGCAGCTGCTTAAAGAATGTGATATATACAAAGAAATAGTCGCTTCACAATTATCCGTTGAAGAGATGAAGGCATAAGGAGGATAACATGAGTAATCAAAACGAAAACACCAATAAGCCTCCGCAGCGCAAAGGAGGAATGGGGCCCGGCCCCGGCGGACACAGAGGGATGCCCATTGAGAAAGCAAAAAATTTTAAAAAGTCATTCAGACGGCTTGTAAAATATATAGCAGACAAAAAAGTGGCTCTGATTGCTGTTCTTATACTGGCAGCAGCATCATCAGTGTTCGGAATATTCGGCCCTAAAATTTTAGGAAACGCCACAGATGTTATTGTAGAGGGCCTCACACAAATAGACCAAGATGCAATTTACGCGAAATTAAGCGAGCCTGAAACAATACAGGCCCTGCAGGAGCACCCTGAGGCTGTTGAAATAATGCAGTCCATGCAAAGCGACCCCGAATCCGCTATGGACATAATGCAGGACGAAGATGCCCAGGAGTCTCTCACTGCAGTGTTCGGAGATTTAAGCCAATACAGAAAAACAGATATTGATTTTACAGAGCTTGCCAGACTGGCGCTCATAATAATAGGCCTGTATCTCGTAAGCGCGGTGCTTGCGTATATACAGCAGATTATCATGGCCTACACATCCCAACGCATTGTATACAAAATGCGTAATGAAGTAAAATTGAAGCTCACAAAGCTGCCTTTAAAATACTTTGACGGGCGTACTCATGGACAGGTGCTTAGCCGGGTGACAAATGACATAGACACCATATCTAACACTCTTCAACAGTCAGTCACTCAAGTAATTACCTCCGTAGCCACAATCATCGGAATACTTGTAATGATGCTCACTATTTCCGGCTGGCTCACCCTAATAAGCCTTGTCGTTCTGCCGCTGACTGTTATAATCAGCCAGAAAATAATCAAGCGAAGCCAGAAGTTTTTTGTGGGTCAGCAAAGAGAAATCGGCAACATTAACGGTCATGTGGAAGAAATGTACACCGGACACAAAATCGTTAAGGCTTTCGGGCAGGAAAATAAATCCGTAGAACAGTTTGAGCAAATCAACAAAGAGCTTTATAATGTTGGGTGGAAAGCCCAGTTCATGTCGGGAATAATGATGCCAATTATGAATTTAGTCAGTAATTTAAGCTATGTTATGGTATGCGTGGCAGGCGGAATGCTGGTTGTCAACGGAAAAATCACCTTAGGTGACGTGCTGGCATTCATTCAGTATTCCAGGCGCTTTACCCAGCCCATAGCACAAACAGCCCAGATAGCCAACGTTATGCAGTCAGCGGTAGCCGCTGCAGAGCGCGTGTTTGAAGTGCTGGACGAAGAAGAGCAGGTGCCGGACCCAGTGGATGCACTAAAGCTAGAAAACGCAAAAGGCGCAGTTGCATTTGAGCATGTAAAGTTTGGATACGACAAAGACATAACGATAATAAAAGATATGAATTTGAAAGTAGCTCCAGGGGATACTATAGCCATCGTTGGCCCGACAGGTGCAGGCAAGACAACACTAATAAATCTTTTAATGAGGTTCTATGAAATAGACAGCGGAAAAATAACCGTCGACAACATTGACATAAGAGATTTGACAAGAAATGAGCTGAGAAAAGAATTCGGCATGGTGCTGCAGGATACATGGCTGTTTAAGGGAACTATAAAGGAAAACATAGCTTATGGAAACCCCAGCGCCTCAGAAGATGAAATAATAAAATGCGCTAAAATGGCACATGCTGACCATTTCATAAGGACACTGCCTGATGGGTACGACACAATACTAAAAGAAGACGCTACTAATATTTCTCAAGGCCAGCGCCAGCTTCTCACAATAGCCCGCGCCCTGCTGGCAGACCCCAGAATACTCATTTTGGATGAAGCGACAAGCAGCGTTGACACACGAACAGAAGCCTACATACAAAACGCCATGATAGCACTTATGGAAGGCAGAACCAATTTCGTTATCGCCCACAGGCTCTCAACCATACGGGATGCCAGCACAATCCTGGTAATGAATGAAGGCGAAGTCATCGAGCAGGGCAACCATGAAACGCTTATGGCGCAAAACGGATTTTACGCTGACCTTTACAACTCTCAGTTCACAGGAGCTGAGCTGCGCGACAAAGCGATATAAAACCCAATTAAACCCAAACATCAAATCACCCCAAAAGCTCATAAAACTTGTGGGGTGGTTTTTTTATATTTTTTATAATAACCTTTAATCAGTCATCAAATTAATTACCAAACTTTCAAGCGCGCCCACGTCGTTCACCCTTCCTCTTTTCGCCATATAATCCGCGTCAGAGCACATTTTTATTATTCTGTCCCGCTTGTCTTTATCAATTTTCAAGCCCTGCCGATACATTTTTTCAATTACAAATGACTTAACTCCGAGCCTTTTTTCCAGTTCATTAAAATCAGCTTTTCCGGCATATTCTTTTTGAATATCCTCTATAAACGCATACACCCTAAACTGCCTTTCAACCAGAGCAACTATACCGCCGGCATATTCCCCTCCCCTGAGCATGCTTTTTAGTATCCTTAAGGCCTCATCCTTTCTTTTTGATTCCACG
>CAZDZB010000038.1:8958-17626 GCA_964509795.1 uncultured Christensenellaceae bacterium
CCTGAGCATGCTTTTTAGTATCCTTAAGGCCTCATCCTTTCTTTTTGATTCCACGGCCTTTATCATGGCAAACACATTGTAATCAACGCTGGCATGGCATGCTTTTTCGATGTCTTTTATTTCTATTTCTCCCTGTTTGTAATTCTGCAGCTTATCCAGCTCATTTACCAGGGTGAGCAAATCCCCGTCTGTATAGCGTATCAGAAAGCCTATGTTAGCGGCTGAAATACTAATTTCCTTATCTTCCGCTATTTTTTTTATAACATCCTGTTTTTCTTTTTCCGTTACTTTGTCGTATGATACTGCAGCGTCATATTTTTTAAACAATTTTGCCAAAGGGTTTAAAGCATCAACTGAACCCCTGCAAAGAAAAAACACACACATATCTTTGCTTTTTTGATTCAGCAGGTTTTCTATAGCGCCCACCGTCTCTTCCATTTCATCTGTTTTATATTGATTTTTACCCGCAAAAAAGCTTTTGAAATTTTCAATAATTACAATTCTCCTTTGAGCCATAAAAGGAGGCATGCTTACAGATTCTTTTATTTTATCCAAATCATCAGATTCTATCTTAATTATGTTTAAATCCTCCATCCCTGAAGGCACAAAAACCTTTGACGCGGCTTTTATCGCCTCATCTTTAAGGTATTCTTCTCTGCCGTACATAAGGCATACTCCGGAGAATTCTTTGCTTTTTATGGATTCATCTAATTGCTGCCAGTTCATCTTCCGCTCCTTAAGGATACTGCGTAAAAGCTCCGCTGTTGTTTATGTTAAAAACCGAAACGCTGTGACCATCTGCCCCCGTCACTTTTTCACCCATAAGATAGTCTTTGGAGTTAATTATAACACATTCAGGCGATGCGTAAGCAATGTTTTCTATTCTTTGTTTGGTCCATCTGCTGCTCACTGCGATGCCGCATTGTCCTATAGCCCCTTCCCTCAGTCGCAGAGGGTCCAGATACGTAAACTCTTTGTCATAATAAGTAATATCAGCATAGTAATGAGTCACTGCATTTTCATTCGCTCTAAAAGGCGTAAGGGATATATCCACGTTGCCTAACTTGATGTTCTCATAGCTTTTAACGCTGATGTACTCAGCGTTCCCTGAATAATTTAGCAAAAGGTCTTCATGAATTATTATTTTTGCAAAGCTAAGCTCTTGAGCTCCTTCAACCAACTCTTTTAAGTCCTCTATTTCGTTGCCGGAATAAATTAATATATCAATTTCTTTGCAGCCTATGTCGGAAATCACCCTTTCTATTCCGCCGTCATCCTCATTTATAATGAGTACATCCTGCGAGTTTTCATGGATATATATAAAAGACGCTTCATATCCTGCGTAAACTTCCATTCTGTCTTTTTCGGGGATCAGGCAAACTCCTGATAAGATTAGTGCCGCTGCGGCTATCCCCGCTATAATTCTCATCTTTTTTCTTCCCTTTAGTATTAAGTCGGTCATCAGAAGCAGTATAGCCATAATAGCCAGCGCCGGAATAAATCCCATTTTAGAAAAAGCTATGTTTATATTAACGGAAGAAAAGATTTTTACTAAATATATAATCAAACTCACATATTTATCAATAATCCACGAAAGAACTCCGCCCAGCAGCGGAACATAAAACAGCAGCCCATATCCTAAAAGCAAAGAAATCAGCAGAATAGCCATCGGAACAAAGACCACATTCCACACAGGAGAAAGCAGCGCCACCTGTCCGAAAGCTTTGGCTGTAAGCACCCATGAAATCGAAAGAATCGAAACAGAAACTATAAACATCGAAACCGGATAAAAATTTATTGCTTTTGTAAATTTAGCGCTCTTTTTCATTCCGGCGAAAGGCGCATACACCAGGCCAATTGCTCCGACGCATGTAACTGAAAGCAGAAAGCCTAAATCAATAACGTAAAGCGGATTAAAGGCCAGAAGCCCCAGCATGGCAATCGCTAGAAAATCAATCAAATTTCCTTTGACGCCCATATACTGGTACACAACATATAGCGCCCACATAAAAATTGCCCGCAGAAGGGACGCTCTGGCTCCTACCACTGCGTAAAGAAGCCCCACCAGCACGGCGCTTCCCAAAATTTTAATCAAAAATCTCTTCTTCGCCTTTTTGCAGAAATATTCCCACAAAACTAAAAGCGCGCCTATGTGAAGCCCCGAAATCGCAAAAATATGCGCAATGCCTAAATCCGCGCAATCGGCATAAATTTCTTTATCCATCTGGCTTTTATCTCCGGTAATCAATGAATAAATCAACCCTGACACAGGCTGCTTGAAATCTTCGCTAAGCCTATCAGATATTTTTTGTTTTAATGAGCTGCTTACCGAAACCTTCCCTGCGTCTGTAGCTGTTATGTTTATCCATGAATCAAAAATCACGGCCGTATACTGGATATTTTTTGTCATGTAATAACGGTTTTTTGCAAACATTCCGCTTTTTAATGCGGCAGCAGGCCTTTCCAGCACGGCATATAGCTCTATTCTGTAGCCCTCGCTAATGTAGTCATTATCGGTTATGTTGTTTATTTCTATTTTGGAATCAATGTCCTCGCCTTCTATCTGCACATCTGTAAGGACATATTCATATGAGTAACCGGTGCTTTCCACGCTTTCCACTGTTCCTGCTATCCGGCATTCCTCAGGAGGTACATAGCCTTCAAAATACCAGTCGGGTATGCTCCATTGGCACAGAAAGTATCCCGCTGACAGAAATACAATAATCATAAATACCCATGGGCGTTTTTTTAGGTAAATAAGAAATACGATAAATACTGCTGCTATAGCTGCTATTATAAAAAAATAAATTGCTGGAATCCTAAATGCAAGTGCGGCAAACGCACCTGCCATAAAAGAAAGAGCATACCCCATAACCGGGTGCTCTTTCATCAAAACAAATTTTATTTTGCCTGCACCTTCCACTCCTTTTATTTCCCTGCCCTATACATTAATCACTAAATCCGGCTTTGCGACAGATGTATATTTAAACTCATTCTTAGCTTCAAGGAGATTTTTTTCCACATCCGTTTCAGGCGGAAAGTGCGTAAGCAAAAGCCTCGCCGCATCAGCTTCAATCGCCATTTTTGCCGCTTGCCTGGCGCTGGCGTGGGGCGCGCCCTTTTTATAAGTGTTCTCGTTGAATGCCGCATCGCACACAAGCAAATCACACCATTTGGCAAACTGGCCGATAACGGGTGTGTATTCGGTATCGCCTGTATATACTATTACATTTTTATCTGTTTTTATTCTTGTGGCAAATGTCATTACGCTGTGCTTTACCTGAGCAAACTCCAGCACAACTCCCTTTACCCTGAATTTTTCATTTTCTCTTATAATCTGCACATCAAACTGAGGAGAGTTTTTTAATATGTAGCTTTCGGCTTCCGGCTTTTCCGGCATAAACAGCTTAACCGGAGGAAGATTCCTAAATTGAAGAGCATATCGTAAAACCAAAATATCGGAAATGTGGTCACTGTGCAAGTGGCTTAAAACTATAGCGTCTAAATCCTTTATGTCAATTCTTTGTATAAGCCTCTGATAAACCCCACTGCCGCAGTCTAACAATATTTTTGCTTTATTAGTTTCAACCAGGTATCCTGAACACGCATTATAAATTGTTGGGTAAGCTCCGCTGTTGCCTAAAACTGTCAGTTTAATTTTGCTCATTTTGCTTGTCTGCTTTCCATTTAATATAAGGGTCAAATGCACGGATGCTGTTCAAAACAGCAACAAATACAGCGCCTAATACAACCCCGCCTACAGCTTGAATAAGGTTTGGAATCACAACAACTGCCGCGCCGCCTCTGCCTGATAAAATATATTCATACCCGACATAGCCTGCTACCATTATTAACGAAGCAATCGCCATAGCAAAAATATTCGTACCCATTTTATAAGAAAAGGCCTTCATAATAAGATAACAAATATACGCCATCAAGAATTTGATTATCAGCGTCGCAATAGCGTACTGAGGATATCCCAGCAGAATATCCGCCAGTGCCGAGCCTGCTGCGCTGGCGACTCCAGCAGCCGGCCCTCCCAAGGCCCACGCGCATGTATAAATCATGCTGTCACCTAAATGTATATAGCCGTGTCCGCCCGGTATCGCAACGGGAAAAGAAGTGAGCACTGCAATCAAAGCTATAAAAACAGCTATCATTGTCAGTTTGCTTAATGGAAATGCTTTTCTGTTTTTTTCTTTATTCATACAGACATTATAGTTTATATGTTTTTAATTTGCAATATAATAGCTGAAAATACAATCCGGCGGCGCCAAGAAACGCAGCTTTTGAAAAGGCAGGTTTCGAAGAACTGAATATATAACAACAAATGCTAAAAACGCCCATACAAGCCAGGGCTTTACTTCAGGAAAAGGTTTGTTGAAAAACGACCATCTGATAAAGTAAAAATATATTATCAGCAGTACCAAAATAATAAGCGGCCCAAAAACATTATATTTAAACGCCTGATTAAAATCCCCGTGAAGCGCAAAGTAAACAAAACGCGTCAGCCCGCAGCCAACGCAGTTAAGATTGAAAATCCGTTTTGTCGGACAAACCAAATGCACGCTGCCTCCTTCGGGAGGCACAAAATATATATATATCAAATACGAAAATATAGCGGCTGTCAATGCTGTTGCTATTATTTTTTTTATTATGTTTTTCATCCTACTGGCAAATCATTGATTACATAGTGTCATAATACAGAACCGCGAATGCAATACTTGCTATAATACCCAAAACTATCGCCCCAATAGTGAGCCACTTTGCCTTATTAGCCCTTGACGCAGCTTCGGCAACGTTGCCCTCATTGTAGCTCGTTGTTGCCATGATGGCAAAAACAAGTCCGGGAATGGCGAAAAACCCTCCGCAGCAGAATATACTAACTATCGCAGCAATAAGCCAAGGGGTTCCTGGATTCGAACCTTTGGGTGCGCTGTAGGCTTTCCCGTAGTTGCTTTGGTTTGAATAGTTGTTTGAGAAGCTGTTGCTGTCGGTTTCATTTGAATAGCTGCCCTCATCCGTTTCTTTTGCGTATCCACCTTCATCCGGCTCGTTTGTATAGCCCGGAATGCTTCCCTCGTATCCTTGCGAATCGCTGCTGCTTTCAGAACTTAATGCGGATGAAAAATCATCATCGGCAAGGCTCTCACCGCATTCCGTGCAAAAAACCGCGTCGTCATCTAATATTGCGGAACAATTTTTACAATATTTCAAAATCTACTCTCCTTTAAATATAAAACATTTCTAGTCAGTTCAATTATAACACACCGTTATAACGGCATGCCTGCTGCCCAGTGCCGGCACTTTTTCGACAGGCTAACCCATCTCCTGCAGTGCAACTGCTATTGCGTCAAAGGTTGCAATCATCGCTATGGTTGACGCTGTCGCCAGGGAATTTTTCACATCAACTTCTCTCTCAACCGAAACTTTAAGCATTATGTCGCTTTTAAGTCCCAGCTGTGACGCAGGATTGGACGTGACTCCTATCACTTTTATCCCCTTGCTTAGACTTGGCTTTATCAGCTTAACCACTTCTTCAGTGTTGCCTCCCTTGGATATTATAATCAGCAGGTCTCCTTTTTGAAGCAGCCCCATTGACGCGCTTACTCCAATACCAGTTGAAATATAGCTGGCAGGGATATCAACACAGCACAGTGTGTGAGCAATCTTCTCGCCCGCTGCGCCGGAGGTTCCTTTCCCTGTTATGTAAATTCTGCATTTACGCTTAAGGCATGCTTTTATTTCTTCTATAACACTGTTAAAAGAGGCCGAATCCACTGTTTTGGCCAGCTTTTCAATTGACCTTGACTCCATTTGCCAAACAACCTTCGCTCTGTCAAAATAAGTTTTACTCTCCATGCAGATGCTCCTTTACTATTATCTATTCATATTTTAGCACAAAATTTTAATATCTAGTAGAACTAATTATTTTGTTTTAACAATTTGTATTTATAATTCGTTAAACAATAAAAACTATAATATGATATTTAAAAAATTATATGCTATAATTTATGAAAATGCAAAGGGGAAATTATTATGCATATAAAAGAAGTTAAAACGAGAAAGCAGATGAACGAATTTGTTTTTCTGCCAAAAAAACTATATGCCGAAAATCAATATTACGTTCCTCCCATTTGGCTGGATGAAAAAAACGCTTACAGCAAAAAAAACAACCCCATCCTGGCAAACTCGGAGTTTGTGCTTTTTGTTTTGTATGATGATAACGGCACCCCTATAGGCAGAAACCTCGTCTATATTGATTTTAACCACAATAAATTTTACAATGTAAAAATGGGATTTTTCGGCGCCTTTGAATGCATCGAAAACAGCGAAGCTGCGAACATGCTCATTGACGCCGCTCACGCCTGGCTAAAGCAAAGAGATATTGAAGTAATCAGAGGCCCTATTCACCCCGTAGCGGAAAACTGGGGATTCGTTCAGGACGGCTATGAATACCCGCCTGTATATATGTCTCCATGGACTCCCAAATATTATCATGGTTTTTTTACGTCCAGAGGATATGAAAAATCGAAAGACCTTTTAGTATATGAAATAGACCTCCTGAAAGGATATTCACTTCCTGCGCGGTATCAGAGATTTTATGATAAGTTTACCGGCCATTACCCCGATATAAAAATCCGCAGGCTTAACTTAAAAGATTTAAAGTCTGACGCGAAAGCCATACTGGATATTTCAAATATCGCCTTGACAGACAACTGGGGGTTCGTCCCTCTTGAGCTTGAAGTTATGGAAGACATGCTCAAAAAGCTTAAGCTCATTGTTGACCCTGACGCAGTTTGGATAGTGGAGGACAAAGGTAAGCCTGTAGGTTACTGCCTCGGCTTCCCTGACATCAATATTATACTTAAAAAGATAAACGGCAAAATGCTGCCATTCGGATGGGCAAAACTATTATTCGGTGCCAAAAAATTAAGAGACTACCGCCTTTTCGGGCTGGCTGTGCATCCTGATTACCACAGGATGGGCTTGGACGCGCTGATGTACATCAACCTTTATAACCACCTTAAACGCAAAAATATCCGAATGGAAGCCAATTATATACTGGAGGATAACCTTTACATCAAAAATGCATTGGAAAAGCTGGGAATGCAATACCTTAAAACATATAGGATATATGATAAGGCATTGAAGTAAAGTAAACTTCTATGATAACTTTTTCATCCTGTTTTAATATTCCAACAACAAAATCAAAAACATTGTTTCAAATAAATAAATATGATAAAATACTGTAATTAGAAAATTAATCAATGAAAGGCGTTCTTATGTCGTACGAACCAAAAAAAGCTGAAATAAAAGAAGCATCAAATTTTATAGAAAGATTCATTAACGAAGATATCGAAGAAGGCAAAGTTAACAGCCCGGTAATAACCAGGTATCCCCCTGAACCAAATGGGTACCTGCACATTGGCCATCTTAAAAATATATATATCAATTTCGGTATATCTGAAAAATATCAAGGATTGTGCAATCTGCGTTTTGATGACACAAACCCCGTAAAAGAAGATGTAAAATACGCAAACGCTCAAATACATGACATCGGATGGATGGGTTATGAAATAACCGGCGGAATTTACTACGGTTCTGACTATTTTGATAAAACTTACGAATATGCTTTAACCCTTATAAAGGACGGCTTAGCGTATGTGGATGAGCTTTCGCCTGAGGAAACCAGGGAATATAGGGGTACATTAACAGAGCCCGGGAAAGACAGCCCTTACAGAGACAGGCCGATAGAAGAAAACCTTAAACTCTTTGAAGAAATGAAAGACGGCAAATATGAGGACGGCACCCTCACTCTGCGCGCAAAAATCGATATGTCAAGCCCTAACATAAATCTGCGCGACCCTGTAATATACAGAATTAAGCATGCCTCGCACTGGCGTGCGGGCGACAAATGGTGCATATACCCAATGTATGACTTCGCACACCCGATACAGGACGCAATCGAAGGAGTGACTCACTCCATTTGCTCACTTGAATATGAAGCTCACAGGCCCCTTTATGACTGGGTAATAGATAAAGTAGGGTTCAAAAACAAACCCCGTCAAATAGAATACGCCCGTTTAAACATTACCGGAACAATAATGTCAAAAAGATATTTGCGCCGCCTGGTAGACGAGGGATACGTTTCAGGCTGGGATGACCCCAGAATGCCTACAATAAGCGGCCTGCGCAGAAGAGGTTTTACTCCTGCTGCAATTCGCGACTTCATAAGCCGCGCGGGAGTAGCAAAAACGGATTCTGTTGTGGATTATAAGATGCTTGAACATTGCGTAAGGGAAGACCTAAACCATAACGCTCCCCGCGCAATGGTAGTAACAGAGCCTTTGAAAGTCATTATAACTGACTATGAGGGCAGCGAAGTTTTGACAGGGTCAAACCACCCCGGCCGCCCTGAATTCGGTGAAAGGGAGATGACCTTTTCCAGGGAAATTTACATAGAAAAAAATGATTTCTGGGAAGATGCTCCCAGCAAATACCACAGGCTTAAAAAAGACGGAGAAGTCAGGCTGTTAAACGCATATATCATAAAATTCGAAAAAGCCATAAAAGATGATGACGGCAACGTTATTGAGCTGCACTGCACACACGACGCAACCAGCAAATCCGGCGGAGAAACAGCAGGCAGAAAAATAAAAGGCAC
>CAZDZB010000039.1:0-17266 GCA_964509795.1 uncultured Christensenellaceae bacterium
CGGGCATAGTCCAGGTGGTTTTTGACAGCGCAAGGGACGAAAAGCTTTTGAATGTGGCATCCGACCTGAGAAGTGAATATGTAATAAAAGTCTCAGGCAAGGTGGAACTTCGCGATGAAAAGAACATAAATAAAGATTTGAAGACCGGTGAAATTGAAGTTATCGCAGAGGAAATTGAAATATTAAATAAATCTGAAACCCCGCCTTTTGGTATAGAGGACGACACCGTGTCGGAAACATTAAGGCTGCAGTACAGATATCTGGACCTGCGCCGCGAAAAGGTGCGCAAAACTATAATGAAAAAGGCACAGGTTGTGTCCGAATTCCGTAAGTTTCTTGATGCCAGCGGGTTTATTGACATCGAAACGCCAATACTTACAAAATCAACTCCTGAAGGGGCGAGGGATTACCTTGTGCCCAGCAGGATACATGAAAAGGCATTTTACGCTCTGCCCCAGTCACCGCAGCTTTTTAAGCAGATGCTTATGGTTGCCGGCTTTGATAAATATTATCAGCTGGCCAGATGCTTCCGTGACGAGGACCTAAGGGCTGACAGGCAGCCGGAATTTACTCAGGTGGATATTGAGATGTCATTTGTAGACATGGAAGACGTCATTGACGTAAATGAAAAGCTGATGAAGCACGTGTTTGCAAAAACCATGGATATGGACGTAAAAATTCCGTTCGACAGGTTGACATATAAAGAGGCTATGGAAATATACGGCTCTGACAAGCCCGACACCAGGTTCGATATGAAAATATCAATTATTAATGATATAGTTGCAAAATGCGGATTTAAAGTTTTCGCAGACGCATGCGAAAGCGGCGGAACAGTATGTGCCATAAACGCACAGAGCGCAGGGTTTTCCAGAAAAGAAATAGATAAACTAGGTGAGGTTGCTAAGCTTTACGGAGCAAAGGGGCTGGCATGGATTGCGATGGACTCAGAAGGTGTCCGTTCACCGATAGCTAAGTTCCTGGATGAAGATGTGCTTAACGGCATAGTAAGCAGGCTGAACACAAAAGAAGGCGATGTGATTTTAATTGTTGCTGACGAATGGGAACGCGCATTGAACGCTATGGGCCAGCTTAGGCTGGAGGTAGCAAGAAAGCTTAATATGATAGACGAGGACAAATACAATTTCCTGTGGGTTGTGGACTTTCCGCTGCTTGAATACAACGAAGAACAGCAAAGATACACGGCAAAACATCACCCGTTCTGTTCAATGCTGGATGAGGACATTGAGCTTTTGGAAACAGCGCCGCAGAAGGTGCGCGCTAAAGCATATGACATCGTATTAAACGGAAATGAAATAGGCGGCGGCAGCATAAGGATACATAAAGCCGAAGTGCAGGAAAAGGTGTTTAAAGCCTTAGGCTTTACTGAAGAACAGGCAAATGAACAATTTGGATTTTTACTAAAGTCGTTTAAATACGGCACTCCTCCCCACGGCGGCATTGCATATGGGCTGGATAGGCTGATAATGATTATGACTAAAAGCGAAAGTATACGTGACGCAATTGCCTTCCCCAAAATAAAATCAGCCGCCTGTCTTTTGACGGATGCTCCGAGCATTGTAAGCGACCAGCAGCTTGAGGAGCTGGGCATAGCTGTGGTTGAAAGCAAAAAGGAATAATGGATTTAAGCAGGCTGGAAATACTGCTGGGGCAGGGAAATGTTGAACGGCTGAAAGGCTCTGCAGTCGCTGTGATAGGTTTGGGCGGAGTAGGCGGAATATGTGCCGAAAGCCTCTGCCGGTGCGGAATAGGAAAAATGATAATATGCGATGGGGATGCAGTTGAACCGAGCAATATTAACAGGCAGATTGTGGCTACAGTTTCTTCAATTGGACAAAACAAAGCTGAAGTGCTGAAAAAAAGACTTGAAGACATAAATCCTGATGCAAATATAACAGCAATCAACAGAAACTGGACAGCTAAAGATAACTTTCTGGTTAATGAAAAAGTTGACTATGTAGTGGACGCTATTGACTCCGTGCCTGAAAAAGTTGACCTTATATGTATGTGCAAAGAAAACGGAATAAACATTGTTTCAGCGATGGGCGCAGGATTTAGAATTCATGGCAATATGTTTGAAGTGTCCGATATTTTTAAAACTTTTAATGACCCTTTAGCTAAAAAAATAAGGAAATTGCTAAAAGACAGAGGTGTTGACAGCCTGGATGTGGTATATTCAAAAGAAAAACCGGAAAAATCATCCGACATTATAGGCAGCGCGATGTTTGCCGTGGGAGCCAGCGGACTCATGCTGAGCGAGCATGTTGTGCTCAAGCTCATAAGCACAAAAAATGAGGTGAAGTAAATGAAACAAAAAGAAGCGTGGAAGCTGCTGGTTGACGAAATCGGCGGAAACTTTATTGAATCAAAACATTTTAAAGTGCCTAAAGTGGAGCTTATTTATAAAAGCTTTAAATTCTGCCTGGATACTTACACGGTATCTACGGGAAAAAGCACAATAACATATACAAGAATGAGAACCATATTTATAAACAAGCCTGAATTCACATTTAAAGCGACAAAAGAAGGGTTTTTTGCCAAAATCGGTAAAGCGCTGGGCATGGCGGACATTGAAATAGGAGATGCGCATGTTGACGATAAGCTGCTGATTAAAAGCCCGGATGAATATATGGTGAAAGACCTGCTTTCAAAAGAAGCCATAAAAGAAAAACTTCTGGCCATCAAAAACATAAATTTGTATGTTGAGAAAAAGTCATATGACAATACTTCACACTTGTACCATGAGAGCGTTCTTAACCAGACTGTAACGGGCATTATCAAAGATGTTGAACTGCTGAAATTATGGTATAATCTTTTTGCGGCAATGATTGACGGCATGATTGAGCTTGGCATCACCGAAGATGTGGTTCCGGAAAACAATATTTTTAAGGATAAAAAATGAGTAATAAAGAATTAATAAAAGACCATCCGCTAGGGGTGGTGAAGGAAATAAAGGACGACAAAGTAACAGTTATATTTTGCAGGTCATCATCCTGCGGCAAGTGCGAAGCCTGCGGAATGCTGAAAGAAACCGGCGAGATGTATCTGGATTTTGATTATAATGAAAAAGTTGAAGTGGGCGAAAGTGTAGGAGTATATGTGGACGAGAAATTCTTTTTATTCTCGGCCTTTATGCTTTACGGAATTCCGCTGGTAGTGCTGCTTATTGGCATTGGGCTGGCATCCATTGTGTTTAAAGAGGGCTATTTCCAGCTTATAGCTGCTCTTATTGGGTTTGGATTATGCGTAGCTACATATTTTGTTCTTAAAAGATTTGATAGTTATTTTGAAAAAATTAAGAAAAAATATATGAATTACACTAAAATATAAATGTTAAAAAAGAGTTAATACTCTTAAAACAAAAATAAATGCGCAGAGAATTTTCAATAAATAGTCAGGAGTAGTATATGATAGACATTAAAGAAATCAAAGCAGTGGACAGTGAAGTAGCAGAGGCAGTGGAGCTGGAGCTAAAAAGGCAAAGAGAGCACCTGGAGCTTATTGCTTCGGAGAATTTCGTAAGCCCGGCGGTGTTGGCGGCAGCTGGAACACATTTGACAAATAAATATGCAGAAGGATACCCGGGGAAAAGATATTACGGCGGCTGCGAATTTGTTGATATAGCAGAAAATCTGGCGAGGGAAAGAGCAAAAGAGATATTTGGCTGCGACCATGCGAACGTTCAGCCCCATTCAGGAGCGCAGGCAAACACTGCGGTTTATTTCGCTATGCTGCAGCCAGGGGACACGATTCTTGGGATGAATCTATCCCATGGCGGACACCTGACCCATGGCAGCCCTGTTAATATTTCCGGCAAATATTTCAATATTGTTCCGTATGGCGTAAATAAAGACACAGAAATGATAGATTATGATGAACTTAGAAAAATTGCGGTGGAAAGCAAGCCCAAAATGATTGTAGCGGGAGCAAGTGCATATCCCAGAGTAATAGATTTTAAAAAGTTTAAAGAGATTGCCGACGAAGTGGGAGCGTATTTAATGGTAGACATTGCGCACATAGCTGGTTTGATTGCGGCAGGCTTGCACCCAAGCCCAGTGCCTCATGCAGACTTTGTGACCACAACTACACATAAAACATTGCGTGGGCCAAGAGGCGGCATGATAATGTGCAAAGCCGAATATGCTAAAAAAATCGACAGCGCTATATTCCCGGGAACCCAAGGCGGCCCATTGATGCATATAATTGCAGCAAAAGCAGTTGCATTTAAGGAAGCGTTGACAGATGATTTTAAAGAATATCAAAAACAGATACTGAAAAACGCTTTTGCATTGGCGAAAACATTGAAAGACGAAGGAATAAAGCTGGTTTCAGGCGGCACAGACAACCACCTGATGCTTATTGACCTGAGAGGCTCGGACTTGACAGGCAAAGCTTTGGAGGCAATGCTGGGGCAGGCGAACATCACAGTAAATAAAAACACGATTCCTTTTGAAGAAAGAAGCCCGTTTGTAACATCAGGCATACGCATAGGTACACCGGCACTGACAACAAGGGGAATGAAAGAAGACGCGATGCAGATTGTGGGCAAGCTTATTGCCAGAGTAATTAAAGAGGGCGAAAGCTGTGTAAGCGAAGTTAAGGAGCAGGTAATTGAGCTTTGCAATAAATACGAGCTTTACAACGGAAAAGTAACCGAATAGCAAGAGGTGCATCTCATGTACGAATTAGAAGTAGTTACCACAAAAAGATGCCAGATAATAGACATAACAAAACGGCTTCACAGCATAATAAATGACCATAATGTTGAAGAGGGCATTATGACTGTTTTTGTGCCTCACACTACAGCAGGCATCACCATAAATGAAAACGGCGACCCGGAAGTAAGAAGGGACATATTGTTTCAGCTTGAGAAAATAGTGCCGCAGTCTGAGGAGTTCAACCATTTTGAAGGCAATTCTGACGCTCACATCAAAGCGAGCCTGATGGGGGCAGATGTTCAGGTGATAATAGAAAAAGGCGAAATGTGCCTGGGAACATGGCAAAGCGTCTATTTGTGTGAGTTTGACGGGCCAAGGCACAGAAAAGTATGGGTACACGTAAAGTGACCTGAAGGCCTTTATACAGGGCAAATATTGCTTGCAAAAAGCATGAGATTTTGATATAATACGTTGGTTGCACATTTGCAGCCATATATTACGGGCGGTCCTCTGGGTTTGATATGCACCATGAACGTCTATGAACGAGGTAAAGAAATGATAGATATCAAAACATTGGAGCAGGAACAGCTGCGAGATGATATTCCGGAGTTCGGAATAGGAGACACCGTAAAAGTAAACGTAAAAGTTGTGGAAGGCACAAGGGAAAGAATACAGGCTTTTGAAGGCGTAGTAATAGGCAAAAAGCATGGTTCAGTGCGTGAGACATTCACAGTAAGGCGTGTGTCATACGGCATAGGCGTGGAAAGAACATTCCCGATACATTCCCCGAAAATTGACAGCATAGAGATAGTAAGGCTGGGCAAAGTCCGCAGGGCGAAGCTTTATTATTTGCGTCAGCGCTCAGGAAAAGCGGCGAAGGTCAAGGAAAGAATCCGCAGATAGCCTGCGGCTGTGAATAAGACGTATATAGGAGAGAATTATGAGTAAAACTTTTTTAGTAGAAGTTTCTGCCAGACACGTCCATTTAGACAGAAAAACTTTGGACATTTTGTTTGGCGAAGGATATGAGTTAACACAGATAAGAGATTTGTCGCAGCCAGGACAGTTTGTATGTGATGAAAGAGTGGATATAATCGGCCCGAAAAGGACAATTGAAAATGTGGTTATTTTGGGGCCTATTAGGTCAGCTACACAAGTTGAAGCTTCATTGACGGACTGTTACTCATTAGGAAGCGCTGCACCTGTAAGGGAAAGCGGCGACATAGCAAATTCAACACCAATAACCATTAGAGGGCCTAAAGGCGAATTGGAAATAAAAGAAGGGTTGATTGTCGCTAAACGACACATACATATGACACCAGAAGACGCTGAAAGCTTAGGAGTAGAAGACAAACAGATAGTTTCAGTTGAAGTTGACACATCAAGGCCTGTTATTTATAAAGACGTTGTTGTAAGAGTAAATGAAAACTATGCGCTTGCAATGCACGTTGACACAGACGAGGCCAACGCCGCGTTAATCGGCAGGGCAGGGTGCCAAGGCAAAATAGTGGAAGCATAAAAAACATATTAAATAATAAAAGCACTGATTATTGTAGTCAGTGCTTTTTTGATGTCTGCAGTATAGTTTATTCTCGAGGAATTAAATCATAAACATATATATTGCCGTTATTATATTCTGTGAATATATGAATTGGTGTGTCGTTTTTAATACTTCCAAGCTCGGGGTACTCAGCCTTGCTAAAATTTAAGATGATGGTGTTTTCGTCAATCGAAATGCTGCCCTGGGCAATTTCTTGCCCAGTGCTTACCTGGTGCTGTATGCCAACAGTTTCAAAGGACTTTTCATCCAAGGGCGCAATTTGCTCGGAGGATGTACGTTCCCAGAATTTCTGGTGGACAAGTGAGATGTCAAAGGAAATTGTATCGTCATAGTTAATATCAAAATTTACCCGCCAGCTGTATTCTATTATGTTGATGTGTACGCTGCTTTGATTGACTGCCAGCTCGGCAGGAAGCCCACGCAGTTTAATATATAAGGTTATCTCTGAATTGGTTATGTTCTTTTTAAATGATACTATGTCGACAAATTCAGGCAGTGAATAATTCAGCTCGTCATTTAGGAGTTCATTGTTTTCGAGTATTATATAATGAAAATCTGACCTGCCTAGCTCCGGCATATTGCTGTAAACTGGAACAGGTGTCTCTGCCGAGCTTTCAGACACCGTGGGAGAAGCAGTTTCTTCTGATGAAGAAAAATCGCTGCAGGAAGCAAAAGCTGCAATGCAAAATAATGCTAGTGATATTTTAATGATTTTCATAGCAGCTACTCCTTATTTTGTACGGTATAAACCTCTGATTTGCGGCTTACATTAAAAATTAATCATCACTTTCTTTTTTGCTTAAACTGTCGATTATAACATCCAGTAATCCGACTTCCTGCAAATCCTTGAAAGTAAATTCTCCGCTTGTTACAAGCTGTGTCATTGTCATGTCGCCTGATATTACATCCAATAACATATCGACCTGAGTTTCAGAAAGATTCTCAAGGTGAAGGGAACTTATATCAATATCGGACATTGAAAAACGGTTATCATTGTCTATTGATTCGCCGAGGTCTTCTAAGGAATCTTCATTGTCAAATATTCCGAGATTAATGAGCTCTTCAAGAGAAAACAATTTATCTTTCATAAGGTCAAAGATGCTTCCTGAGCCTTCGTTATATTCATCAATTGCAGACTGCTGCTCTTGTGTATAGTCATCCCCACTAAGCAGCGGAGAAACAAAGTCGATAATGTAGTTTCTGGCGGCGAACAATGCCAAAGCGCATAGCAGAATGATTACGATTGTTTTGGTTTTCAAAGAGTCCTCCTTATTTTACCCGAGTATGATTTTTTCGATATCTTTTTGTATCTCTTTAATTTTTTCTGATGTTTCATTATTGTCTTTGCCTTTGATGCAGCAGTATACTTTGAATTTTGGTTCAGTGCCAGAGGGCCTGAAAGCTACAAAGCTTTCATCTTCAAGGTGCATTTTTATTACATTTGCTTTAGGCAGGCCCATAAATGATTTTTCAAAGTCTTGAACTTCATTCACCTTGATGCCGCCTACCGTGACAGGTGCATCCTGCCGTAACTCCGACATTATTTCGCCTATCCTGTCCATTCCCTGCGAGCCTTCCATTTTGTATGTGAAAAGCTTATCAAGGTAGCAGCCATATTCTTCATATATCTGCTCAAGCCTTTCCAGTAAAGTGATTCCTTTTGCTTTGTAAACTGCTGCCATTTCGCAGACCATGAACACAGCCTGCAGGGCATCTTTGTCCCTTACGCCGTCTGAAAATGAATAGCCATAGCTTTCTTCATAGCCGAAAATGAATTTTTTTTCGGGAGATAAAGTTTCGTATTTGTGAATTGTATCCCCGATAAACTTGAAGCCAGTTAGCACATAATCAATGTGCAGGTTATTAACTTTGCATATCTGCCTTCCGATGTCCGAGGTGACAACAGTCGACACCGCGTATTTATTTGATAAATCATCTGAATTTCTTAGTAAGTAGTCCAAAAACAAAGCCCCCATTTGATTGCCTGTGAGCAGGGTGTACCCGCCTTCGCTGTTTTTACATGCGGCTCCCACTCTGTCTCCATCAGGGTCAGTGGTTACGCAGATATCTGCATCGGCTTTCTTTGCGTATTCAATGGAAAGATCAAAAGCAGCGGGCTCTTCGGGGTTAGGGGATTTGGTGTGAGTAAAATCCGGGTCAGGTGTGCACTGCTCTTTTACTAAGGTTAAATCATAGTTTTCATCTTCCAGCATTTTTTTAGCCAATTTATAACTTGTGCCATGCTGGGGAGAAAAGACAACTTTGAGATTTTGTTTGTCTGCGTCTTTTTTTATTGAGATTGCCTTAACCATGTCAAGGAAAGCGTTGTCGATTTCTGCATCTAGATATATGATGTTTTCAGCGACATTTTCCGGAATGGAAATTTCCAGTGCCGGTGGGAGCTTTTCGACGTAATCTATTACTTTGTCGGACTCGCTGGGAATGAGCTGGCAGCCTAAATCATTGTATAGCTTATATCCGTTGTACTGCGGAGGGTTGTGGCTGGCAGTGATTACAATGCCTCCTGCGGCATCTAAATGCCTTACAGCAAATGAAAGCTGGGGAGTGGGGGCAAGTTCAGTGAAAAGATACACCTTGATTCCAAAAGAATTAAGCACATAAGCACTCTCTTTGGTGAATTCATCCGACATATGCCTGTTGTCGTGGGCTATTACAATTCCACGCTCTTTTGCGTCGGGGAAATTATTCACCAGGTATTTGCCGAACCCATAGTTTATTCTTCTGATATTGTAGATGTTAAGGCGGTTGGTGCCGAGGCCCAGAACGCCTCTTATTCCGCCGGTACCGAATTCAATGTCCTTATAAAAACTGTCTTCTATTTCAGCCTCCGGCATTGCTTTTAAAATTTCTTTGGACTTTTCATCTAATTTACTGCTGTTTAGCCATTGATTATATTTTTCTTTATACATATCTTTCCCCTTCAATCATTTTTCTGATGAGAGTAATATTACTCCACTGCCTTTTATTATAAAATTGTTACCGCAAGGAGCATAGAAAGTTGAGCCTTTTGTTATTTCAAATAATGGGCTGCCATCGGCGGACACCTGTCCTTTTCCTTCAATCATTGTATACGCTCCTTTTGCTTTTGAACTCTCTTTATATTCATCTGTAAAGCTTATTTTTTTCAGCGAAAAATACTCATTTTCTGTAAGCAGTTCGCATTGCCCGGTTCCTGAAGTTTTTATCTTAGCAATATCGTCGAAGTTAATCACATCCATAGCTTTTTTAATATGAAGCTGTCTTGGTTTGCCGGTTTTTTCATCCACTCTGTTCCAGTCGTATATTCTGTATGTAATGTCAGAATTCTGCTGCACCTCATATACAATTACATTTTCCATAAGAGCATGAACCAGCCCCGGATTGATAGTAATTACATCGCCTTTTTTGCAGTTTAAATATTTCAGGGCAGATTCGATGTCATTTTTCTTTAAAACGGATTCAAACTTCTGTCTTGCGCAGGACACTCCCGCGACTATGCGGCCGTCATCAGGAGCTGAAATGACATACCAGGCTTCCTCTTTGCCCATTGAATTTTCGTACTTTTTGGCATATTCATTTGACGGATGAACCTGAACAGAAAGTTTTTTTTCAGGGCCTATCAGCTTTACAAGCAATGGATATTGACTGCTGTGCCCCAATACCTTTGTATAATAGTCTCCGAACTTAATACCCTTGTATTCCCCTGATGAAACAGTAGAATTGCCTTTTGGATGGGCGGAAACTTCCCAGCTTTCGCCCACATTATTCTGGGTATAATTTTTATTTAACCATTTTTTGAGCAGGCTTCCTCCCCAGATATGAGAAAAATATGCAGGCTCTAAAAGTACAGGCAGTTCATTTGGAATCATTGGTTGAACCTTTCAGCTTAACTATATATATTGTATTATAAATATTTTATCATACAACTTATATAATGCCAATCAGCAAATTCAAAGCAAAAAAAGAAAGCACCAGACTATGTGATGCTTAGTAAAAAATTTAGAGAGTAAAAAATTATACAATTTGGATATGCATATATTCATATCCTTGCTCACCTATTATAATATTTATTTAAAAAATATAAAGTATTTGTTGAAAATATAATATAAATAATATATAATTTCATTAGAAACTTAAAAAAGTAAAATACAGCTTACAAATAACTTTATTATTGTAAGTAACGGCAGGTGTGAAATGGATAAAATTGATGAAAAAATATTAGACATATTGCAGAGAGACGCCAGAGTTTCCAACAAGCATATCGCTGAGAAGGTCCACCTTAGCCCTCCTGCGGTGACGGCGCGGATAAACAAGATGGAAAGCATGGGAATAATTGAAGGCTACAGCACAGTAATCAATGCAAAGAAGATGGACAAAAACATAATGGCTAGGATAAACCTGATACAGGTAAGAGGGACCAGGGAGCAGATTGTTGGTGTGCTAAACAGCAACCCAAATGTCATTAACTATGAGCACATTACAGGAAGGTATACTTTGTCGGTTAAGGTTTTGGTAACTCAAACATCAGAACTTGAGGAAACAATCGATATATTAAGAAAATTCGGAACAACCGAGACGCTGATAATACTTTCTACAACCAGAGTGGACAAAAGCATATATATGTTTGATTAGTTTATTTTTTTGTATCTTCGTTTTCCTTTTCGAAGTTAATAAGCTGGTATCTGGTGTTTATATTCATTTTAGAAAAAATATGCTGAAGATGGCTCTTTACAGTGTGTACGCTGACAAAGAGCTTTTTGCTTATCTCCTGATTTGAAAGCCCCTGTGCAGCTAGTTTATATACTTCTATTTCCCTGTCGGTTAAATCATATTCGTCTTTAAATGAAGAACCATGGATGTTCTTCCCATCTGCGTTCATAGTGCAATTACGGAAAATTTCAATGAAAACAATTAACGCAAAAACGGCGTAGGGAAGGGAAGTGAGAAGAAAATAATTTTGCTGTGCGAAAAACAAATCCAGTATCCAAAGGGGGACGGCAATCACGAAAATGAGGGAATATATTCTTTGTGATTTGCTTGTGCGTTTATAAAAGATGAGCGAAATAATTCCCGCTACAGAAAGTACGCCTGTCAGAGTGGGATACATGAAATTAATAGCTAGGTCAATGTAATTTAAATTTTTTTCCTGGGGCTGGGAGACCAGCAGAAAAATTGAGACGATAGCAAGCAAAATGGTAACGCCTGCTGCGATGTTAAGCACCAGTCTTTTAGGCTTTTGCTTAAAATGAATAATGGCTCTGTCTATAATAAAGTAGATGCTTAAAAATGTACATACAATAAAGGCTATCGCAAAAAATAAAGATACATTAGGAATTACTTCAGAAGAAGAACGCTGCGAGTACAGAGCGATAAATGAAACTTTATAAACTGATACAATAACCAGGAGTATAGAAATCGTAACCAGCCTCAGAATAGATTGGTAATCATAACTGCGCTTCAAACTTAGATGCTTATAAAAAAACACCAAAATAGCGGGCAGCATTGCCGCGGAAAAAGCTACCATATGTGAAATAATTGCCAGAATTGTTTGTATCATAAATCCACCTGTTATTACTAGTTTAGTTAATTATAACAGGTAAATCTTATCATTGCTATAGCAAGGGGCGTTATTTTGCAGTAATATCGCTGCTTTTTCTTATCTTTTTCTTGCTGGTAATGTAGTAAAGCTGGGGTATTATAAACAAAACCAGCAATGTGGATGTAAACATTCCGCCCATGAAAGTCACTGCCAGTGGCCTGAAAAAGTCACCTCCGAAAAGAGCGAGTGGAATTATTCCGAGTATTGTTGTCAGGCTTGCCAGAAGAATGGGGCGAAGCCGCCTGCTGACTGAAAGAATGCAGCTGTCTTCAACACTGTTGCCTTCCTTAATGCTTCTGTTTATATATTCAACCAATAATATGCCGTTGTTAACAACAATACCGATTAGGGAAACAAGCCCTAGCAACCCGGTAAGAGTTATATTTTCGTTCATAATAAGCAGGGCTGCCAGTGAGCCAATAAATGACAGAGGAATTGACATCAGAATTATCAGCGGCTGAATAAATGACTTGAACTGGAAGTACATAATCAGATATATGACTATCAGAGCAATGATAAAGGAAATTAAAATCGAACCTAGTATTTCATTTGTTATTTCATTATCACCTTTTTTAATTACGTTGATTTCGACGTCATTATGTTCATCTATTATTTTGATTATGTCATTTTCCAGCTCGTATGTACTGTACCCGTTAGCCATTATAGCATCTATTGTGACGGAGGGTGTGCCGTTATATAGGCTGATGTATTCCAGCTGTTCAACCTTTTCAATTGAAGACATATCACCGAGTCTTATTGAAGTGCCTGTAGAGGTTTTTATATTCAAATTCAAAACGTCGTAATAATCCTCTATGTTTGTTGCCACATATACGTCAAGAATCATATCATCCTGCTGGTATAGTGGATAGCTGAGCCCGTTTACGCTGGATGATATCTGCTGCTGCACTTCCATTACAGTCAGTTGATTTTCGTTGATTTTGTCTTTGTTCAGGCTGATTACCAGGTCAGTTTTGTTTTCAGGCGCTACAAGCTGGCCATCTTTAAAGGATTCAAGCTGGATTACCTCCTCGTAAATGGCATCGGCTGTTTCCAGCAGGCTTTCATAGTCGTGGGAAGTTAATATTATCTGCACCGGGTCTGTGGGCTGGGAAAGTTCCAGGCGGTTTACTGTTATTTCTCCTTCTTCCAGCAATGGTTTTAGATCGGTTTCAAGCATTTCCATGTAATCTTTCAGGTCCTGAGTTTCGCAGTCGTACTCGATGAAGAACCTTCCGTTTTGAGGTAAAGAACTGACGCTGCCCAAAGTGATATAAAATTTAGGCAGGTCTCCTCCCTGGGCAAATGCATAGTTTATTACATCTGGCTGGTCAGCCACGATTTCTTCAATTTGCTTAGCGTAGTCATAGCTTTCTTCATTACTGCTTTGGGTATATGTAAAATCAACATACACAATGCTGGCTTCTGTTTTGGGAAGTATGTCAATTGTTAAGTTGTCGACAACCAGATATGACAGAAGGCCAAGTATGGCAAAAGCAATAACAACGGGGATTACAGAAAGCTTGAAAATAACCTTAAAAGCTTTTTCTAGTTTGACGTTTTTTGAAATATGCTTAGGAGTCCCCGCTTTTCTTTTTTTGAAGAATATTTTGGCTAAAGTCGGAGTTAAGGTCATTGCAATAATGTATGACAAAATAATTGTTGTTAGAACGGTAAGGGGCAGGGAATAGGCAACGTCGCCAGCCACTCCTGGCAGAGCCAGCAATGGAACGAAGGCGGCAACCGTGGTCAGCGTTGACGACAAAACCGGAATAGCATTGTCTTTTACTGCCTTATGGCAGGAGGCATCCTTGCCGAAACCTCGGTCGATATAATGCTGCGCAGCCTCTGAAATAACTATGGAATTGTCCACCAGAATGCCTATGGAAACGATAAGCCCGGCAATACTGATAAGCTCCAGTTCCTGTCCAAGCATGTAAAGAATGGTTATGGTAGTCATTATTATGACGGGAATTGTTATAGCTATGGCAAGGGCATTTCTTATGCCTAGGCCTATTAGGACAACAAGCATTACGATGACTATACACTGAATCAGGTTAATTATTACCTGATTAACCTGGTTTTTAACGTATTGAGGAGAAAAAGTCATAGCAGTTATGGTGACATTTTCATCCAATGATTCGGAAAAATCATCAACTCTCTGCTGCAATTCATCTCCGATTACAGTAAAGTCAATATCGTCTTGAAAAAAAACTTCCACAAATGCAGCAGGCTGGGAATTGAATTCATAGGATTCTTTGTTTTGAGTATCTTTTAAAGACACTTCTGCAATATCAGACAAAGTATATGTTATATATTCGTTGGAATACAATACTATGTCTTTTATAGACTGCAAAGAATCATAATTGCTGTTTATTATTATGCTTGAAGATTCTCCATTATACTCCGTAATTCCCAGCGGAATTTCTGCTGCATTTGCTATTACTATATTGTAGATATCTGCAATAGTCAGTGGAAGCTGGTTTAGCTCTTCGTAGTCAATTTCAATAAGCACCTGCTGTGAATATGCGGAATCCACAGTGGTTTTAATTACATTTGTAACGGATGTTGCTTCTTCTGCTAAATCCTCAGCGATGTTTTTAAGCTCATACTCACTTAAAGTTTCACTGTGAACGGCATATATTGCCTGCGCTGATTTAAGGTCAGTAATAAAACTCATATCTGTTACAGATGAGCCTAAATCAAGGTAAAGTACTTTTGTTTTTATCTCTTCTAAAGTTTCCCCCGACGTTTTGTCGTCCAAGTTCATCTCAATCAATATGAGGCAGACATTGTCCATAAGGGTGGTTGAATAGCTTTTCACATTGGAATATTCGTTAATTACTTCATGTATGGGTTTAGCTACATTAGTCTGCAGCTCATCCGGGTTAAGCCCCGGTGCGGTTATTTGGACAAAGCCGTATTGAGCCTCAATGTCCGGCATTTCCTGCTTGGGAATTTTTATGTAACTATATATGCCGAAAGCAAGCAGCAAAACTGACAAAAGCAGTATCAGCAGCTTATGGCTTAGAATATTTTTTATTTTTTTATCCATTTCCTCTCCTTGTACGCGGACTATCTGTTTCTATATATATTATTTTACATTTTCACATAAATATATTAGTCACATGGATGAAATTTAGAGGATAAAAATACTAGGAGATAAGTATGATAAAAAGTAGTACCAAAGTATGATAAAAAAACATGCCTGCTTAGATTGCAGGCATATTGAAGAAGGAAAGATTTAGGGGATTTTATGTTAATTCCATCTGCAGTGCGCCCGTGGGGCAATATCTGACGCATTTGCCGCAGTCGGTACATTTATCGTTGTCTACAACAGGTGCGTAAGCGCCAATCTGAGTCATAGCACCTACAGGGCACACCATTGCCGCAGGGCATCTGTGATTTTGCGGGCAGCGGTAACCAATTACTTTTGCACTCATTTTATACCTCTTAATTGTTTTTATAGGCTACCCATCCGTTATAACCAGTAAGAAGATTATGGACCTGTGTAAACCCGTTGTCTATTAATATGTTGGAAGCTGTTACACTCCTGTTTCCGCTTCTGCAGTATACAAGAACTACAGCGTCTTTATAGCCTTCAATTTCATTAATTCGGGCTTGAAGTTCAGTGACAGGAATAAGAACAGAACCTTCAATATGGCCTGCATCATATTCTTCCTGTGTCCTTACGTCCAGCAGAAGGAACTCCCCATTCATATTATTTTCAAACTCTTCGGGGGTATCATTGATAATTTCAACTGTTTCACTGATATTTTCCTGAGATGGAGTATCTTCTACAGAACTATCAGAGGGGATTGCTGCGCAGCCTGCAAGGAACAGAGATGCTGCAATAAGTATAAAAAATAACTTTTTCATTTTGTCTCGACTCTCTTTCTGTTAAATATATTATATAAACATTGCCTGAATAGCTTTGATTATATTGACTTATTTAAGTATGCTGTATATTCCTAATACATCTGAAGCATTTTGGAATTAAATACAGTATGTTTTCACATTCAAATAGTATAATATTTTGTGATTTATTAATGTAACTTTATCACCCATGTAGAATGAAGAAAAAAACGTATAAAAAAAGGCTTCCACAATTTACATGTGAAAGCCGTATATAACTTTTGTTGTTTAGTATTAGTTTTGTGTGAATACAGGTGTAATAGTGAAGGATGTTTCTTTTTCTGTGCTGTAAGGTATTCCACTTACATCATCAATGTACATTTCCAATGTAAGCAGGCAGTAATCAGAAGTTCCTGCCAGTATTTCAACGCCATCGCCTGTTGTGGTGACGCTGGTAGCAATGCTGCTTAAAGTTCCGCTTCCGCTTGTTGAATCGGTAAGTGTGGCTCCCACATATTCATCTATTGTCCAGTTAAGCTGCGTTAAAGCCTGCAGTGACTGGGTTGTGCCAGGGAATGCGATGTTAACGCCTGTAAGAAGCACATCGATTGAACCGGTGTTTACAATTTTATATGTCAGGGTAACTGTATCACCTGGTATAAAATTAGTAATGGATTCTGATACTGTTGCTGTCGGTTCGGAAACATCAATTGTTGCGGGGGACGGAGTACCGAGCACTGTGTTGACACCATAACTTGAGGTTGTGGTGACGCTTTCAGTTCTTTCAACTATTTGCACATCCATAGTGGCTGACTGCGCTGTAACCTCTACAACTACTGAATCAGTCCATAATGCGTATGCGCTTCCCATCAACAAAAGTGCGATTACTAATACTACTACTACGATATTTCTTTTTTTCATTTTTTCCTCCTAAAGTATGTTTTTTATCTATAAACCGAACAGGATAATTGATCGGTTTTTGTTATTATAATTTCTGCCTTATCAATTTCTTTATCCCCTGAGGAGACCCTGTAGTATGTCACCGTCATGGTGCAGTATTCTCCTACGTTAAGAACATTATTTTCACTGTTGGCAAAAGTAACTCCTGAAAAACTGTCGAAATCACTTATTACAGCGGTATACGAATATGATGGAACGGCAAAAGTATTGCTGATAGTGTATTCTATTCTTATGGTGTCAGTATATAAAGGAGAATTGTAATTTACTGATTTGCTCAGCACTTTTATTCCGTCAAAACTAATAGGAACTTCTCCTGTATTAGTGATTGTATACACTACTTCATATCCGCTTTGAGTATTTTGTTTGTATGTCAGCTTTTTTATAGTTTCTTCAATATGCAAATAAGGATTATCAGTGCTTAAAGGTTCCAAAGACTGAACAGTATATTGAATTTTCTGCGGGTTAGAATTTCTGTCCGTGTAGCCGGCGGCAATGATTGCGTTTGATGCCGTTACACTTACAGAAGCAGAATCGGTCCACACTGCATATGCGCTGCTCATTGAAAAAAGCAATGCAATTAATAATACAATTATTACTGTCTTTTTCACTTTATATCCT
>CAZDZB010000040.1:0-16551 GCA_964509795.1 uncultured Christensenellaceae bacterium
TGCAATATCGGCGAAATAACGGAAATAGAATTAGTATTTGAGCTGTATGATTACGATAGCTGGGAAACTATCTCAGTAAGTGATGTTATTTATATTGATTTAGATAGCAATTATGTACAGACTTATGATACATCAGGAATTACAATGGTTAATGAAGACGGCATAAAAATTGTTTATCAGGACTTTATAACAGATGATGATTTTTATGGCCCGTACGCTGTTTTTTATGTGGAAAACAACACAGGCAAAGCAGTAGATTTCAGTTATTTAGATTTGCAGGTCAACGGATATATGATTTCGGCGTTTTTCTACGGAAGGGTTGAGTCGGGCACATGCGCGGTTCTGACACTTGAGTTTTTCTCCAGCGAATTGGAGGAGAACGGCATTGAAACGATAGAAACAATTAAAATTGCATTTGAGGCTTATTATTCAGACGACTGGTATTCTTTCTTCGAAAGTGACCTTATGGAGGTTCCAATAGGATAGATTTAACTTAAACTAAAGTAAAAGGACAACTTATAAATTTCATAAGTTGTCCTTAAATTTATTTTTCCATTCCTTTTTTCAGCCGTTCAATGGCCTTTTTTGTGTTTTCAGCCGAGCCGAAACCAGTTAGGCGGAAATACCCTTCGCCGCATTTTCCAAACCCTGACCCCGGAGTTCCGACAATTTGGAAGTTCTCTAAAAGGTAATCAAAAAACTGCCAGGAGTTAAATTCTTTCGGTGTTTTTAGCCATACGTAGGGGCTGTTTTTCCCGCCGTACACTGTGTATTTTAATTCCTTGAAGCAATTTTTTATATCCTCGGCGTTTTTCATATAGTAATCTATGTTTTCTTGTATTTGTTTTTTCCCATTTTCACTGTAGCACGATTCAGCGGCTTTTTGAGTTATATAGCTTACACCGTTGAACTTTGTGGCATGCCGCCTTGTCCACATTTTGTTTAAAGACACAGTGCCGCCTTCCTTGACATGGCAGCGGATTTCATTAGGAACAATTGTATACGCACATCTTACCCCGGTAAAGCCTGCCGTTTTTGAAAATGAGCAGAATTCCACAGCACAGGTTCTGGCACCTTCAATTTCATATATTGAATGAGGAATATTGTCTTCGTTTATATATGCCTTATAAGCTGCGTCGAATAAAATAAGTGCAGAATGTCTGTTGGCGTAATCAACCCATTTTTTTAATTGTTTTTTTGTAAACGCTGTTCCTGTAGGATTATTTGGAGAGCATAAGTATATGATGTCTGCTCTGCGCTTAGGTATTTCCGGCAGAAATGAATTCTTTTCTGTGCAGTTCATCAGCCGGATTTTGTTGAATTCCCCTGAAGGAGACACTTTTCCTGCATTGCCTGACATAACATTTGAATCCATATAAACAGGATATACAGGGTCAGTAATAGCAATAATGTTGCCTTTACCGAACATATCCGTGAAGTTTGCTGTCTCGCTTTTGGCACCCGATGAAACGAAGACCTCATCAAGGCTTATATTAACCCCTAAAGGAGTGTAATCGTTGTCTATTATGGCTTTCTTTAAAAATTCATACCCGGTATTATCAGGATATCCCATGAATGTTTCGGCCTTTGACATGTCATCAATTGCGTTATGAAAAGCCTCAACTACTGCGGGTACGAGGGGCCTTGTTACATCTCCTATACCTAGTTTTATTATTTCCGCTTTGGGATTGTCCTCTTGATATTTTTTTACTTTCTGAGCAATAGTCTGAAAAAGATAGTTGCTTTTCAGCAGTTGGAAATTACCATTAGCGTTAATCATATAGCTGTATCTTGCCTTATTAAAGGCATCCTCACTTTCTTTATAAGTCGATTTCTATTTCGCCGTTAAATACTTCTGTGCAGGGGCCGGTCATAAATACATTTGAACCTTCAGAGTATTCAATTGTCAATGTGCCCCCTAAAAGCTTTATATCTACCCTCTCTTTGGCCAGGCCCAAAGTTATACACGCAACTGCCGTCGCGCAAGCGCCTGTACCGCAGGCTAATGTTTCAGCAGAGCCTCTTTCATATACCCGCATTTTAATGAGCTCTTCTGATACAACCTCGACAAACTCTATATTGCTTTTGTTAGGAAAGACAGGATGGCTTTCTAAAATTCTGCCTACCCTGTCCACATCAAAATCATCTACATTGTCTACAAAAATAATTGCGTGGGGGTTGCCCATGGAAACGCAGTAAGCTTTATACTTGTTTCCTCCTGCTGAAAGTTCATACCCTGAATTGTTATTCCAACTATATGGGAAATCAGCGCTTTCAAATTTTGGTTCGCCCATGTTTACCCGCGCTTTGTTGACTTTTCTGTCGTCGCCTATAAACATATCAATATATTTTATGCCTGCTAAAGTTTCAATTGAAGTTGAAAGCCCGTTTACTAATTTATGGTCATGTACATATTTAGCGACGCACCTTATTCCGTTGCCGCACATTTCGCTTTCTGAGCCATCCATATTAAACATCCGCATTTGTGCGTCAGCCTCATTGGAAGGGCCTATTAATATCAAACCATCCGAGCCTATTCCGAAATGCCTGTCGGAAACAATCCGAGCAATTTCAGGCAGGCGTTCCTTTGGCAAATCCACCTTGAATGTGTTGACATAAACGTAATCGTTGCCTGCGCCTTCCATCTTGGTAAACGGAATTATCATTTTAAGCTCCTTTAAAATTAACTTTCGTTCATTAAATATTCGTCTATTTCTTCGGCCGCGGACCTGCCCTCATAAATTGCCCATATGACCAGCGACTGGCCCCGTCGCATGTCTCCGGCAGCAAACACCTTTTCGTTGCTTGTGCAATACCCTAGCTTAGGCATTGTTATGTTTAGCTGCTCTAAGGTATAGGTCTCAGGCCCTGTAAAGCCCATGCACAATAAAACAAGGTCGGCCTTATATGTTTTTTGAGTTCCATCAACGGGAACAGGAACAAATCGGCCTTCGTTGTTGCGCTTCCACTGGATTTTTACAGTATCCACAGACACTACTTTACCATTTTCACCGTTAAATTTCAATGTATTTATTTCATAAATTCGAGGATCTTTTCCCTGCAGATATATTGCTTCCTGCTGGCCGTAATCAGTTTTCTTTACCCTTGGGAATGTAGGCCATGGATTATCGGAAAGTCTTTTTTCAGGAGCTTCCGGCATAATTTCAAATTGGGTTACATGTGCTCCCCGCCTTAATGATGTGCCCACACAGTCATTTCCGGTGTCTCCTCCGCCAATAACTATTACATTTTTACCCTTCAGGGTGTCTTTAAGTGAGGAGTGACCGTCCTTCAAGAGGGTTTTTGTGCTTTCTGTTAAAAAGTCAACGGCAAACCGGATGCCATCCAGTTCTCTTCCGGGAGCATTGAGGTCTCTTGGCGCGGTTGCTCCCCCTGTCAGCAAAATTGCATCGTATTTACTCTTAAGCTCATCAAAGGATATATCCACTCCCACATTGCATTTGACTATGAACTTAACTCCAAGCTCATCCATTATTTTTACGCGCTTTGCCACAATGCTTTTATCCAGCTTCATGTTAGGAATTCCGTACATTAAAAGCCCGCCGGCGGCATCCTGCCTTTCATATACAGTTACTGCATGGCCCAGTTTATTAAGCCGCCAGGCAGCCGACAACCCAGCAGGGCCTGAGCCCACAACAGCAACTTTTCGTCCCGTTTTCTCAATAGGCTCTCCTTGTTCTTTGACCCATCCGTTTTCAAAAGCTTTATCGGATATAAGCCTTTCGTTGTAATGTATAGTAACGGGGAGTCCGTCAATTCCATTTGTGCAGGCTCCTTCACAAGGTGCAGGGCATACTCTGGATGTCATTTCCGGCAGAGGATTGGTTTTGCACAGCCTTTCCCAGGCTTCCTTGAAATTCCCCTGGTATATAAGCTCATTCCACTCAGGAATTAAATTGCCGTTAGGGCAGCCGGAAACGCTGTTTCCATACATGACACCTGAAAGGCAGAAAGGGATTCCGCAGTTCATGCATCTGGCTGCCTGAATGCGCTGTTCGCTTTCATCCAAAGGAATAATAAACTCGCCAAAATTCGCTAGCCTTGATTTGGGCTCAAGGTATTTTGCGCCTTTTCTTTCGTATTCTAAAAATCCGGTTGCTTTACCCATTTTATTTATATTACTTCGCCTTAGCCAAGTTTCCTCCTTTATTATTTTGCGGCAACTTTTCTTTGGAAAGCAACAGTGAGCATCTCTTCACCCTCATAGCCTTCATTTTGTGCCTTTTCTATTTCTTCAAGCATTTGTTTGTAATCATTTGGCATTACTTTTTTAAATTTTTTCACCGACTCGTTCCAGCTGCTTAAAATTTTATCGGCAACATCGGAGTTGGTGTATTTTTTATGATTTTCTACCAAAACTTTTAATTCTTTTAATTCTTTATCTTTTGTAAGGCCCGAAATTGTTATCATCTCCATGTTACAGTGCTCCGGCAAATTGCCCTCTGAATCGTAAACGTAAGCAACTCCGCCGGACATTCCCGCAGCGAAGTTATAACCTACATTTCCTAAAATCACCGCTTTGCCGCCGGTCATGTATTCACATCCGTGGTCTCCGATGCCTTCAACCACTGCCAGAACGCCGGAGTTGCGTACGCAGAATCTCTCTCCTGCCATTCCTCGGGCATATAGCTCGCCGGAAGTTGCGCCGTAGCAGGCAACATTTCCTATTACGGTGTTTTTTTCGGGAACGTACCCTGCATCTGGCGGCGGCGTTACAATTATTTTCCCTCCGCACAGGCCTTTAGCCACATAGTCATTCGCGTCACCTTCTACGCGTAAAGTTATTCCCTTTGGCAAAAATGCTCCCAGGCTTTGGCCCGCAGTCCCTTTAAAATTGTAAACAATCGAGTCTTCATCCAGTCCGTCATCACCATATCGTTTTGCCAGCCATCCGCCGAGGCGTGTGCCGGTAGAGCGGTCAACGTTCGAAATCGGCATATTTATTTCAACTTTTTGCTTTGATTCAATCAGTGCTTCAATTGCGGCAAAGTAATGGTCCCATTCAGCAGAGCCGGCAAGGGGAGCCATATGTTTTCTTGTAATTGGATTGGGGTCGACAATTATTGAAGACAAATCAATGGAGTTGGCCTTATCATGGTTTTTAATAACTTTCTGCTTTAATATAGTTGATTTTCCGATCATCTCATCAATTGACCTGAATCCAAGATAAGCCATGATTTCCCGCATATCCATTGCTATGAATTTGAGTGCGTTTTCCACATGCTCAGGTTTCCCTATAAATCTTTTTCTAAGCGCAGGATCCTGTGTAGCAACACCTACCGGGCATGTATTTAGGTTGCACACCCTCATCATTATGCAGCCGACAGCAACTAGAGGAAGGGTGGCAAAGCCGAATTCCTCGGCACCCAGCAGGGCTGCTATTATTACATCCCGACCAGTCATCATTTTTCCGTCAGTCTCTAAAATTACTCTGTCGCGCAGCCCATTCATCTCAAGGGTTTGATGGGTTTCTGCAACGCCAAGTTCCCATGGAAGGCCGGCATGCTGGGTAGATGTCCTTGGTGAAGCGCCTGTTCCGCCATCATAGCCTGAAACCAAAATTACGTCGGCTTTTCCTTTGGCAACACCTGCTGCTATCGTGCCGACTCCCACTTCTGAAACCAGTTTTACGTTGATTCTGGCTGAGGGGTTTGCGTTTTTCAAGTCGTATATCAACTGAGCTAAATCTTCAATTGAATATATGTCGTGGTGCGGAGGCGGGGAAATGAGACCCACTCCCGGAGTTGAATGGCGCACCCTTGCAATCCATGGATAAACTTTATGCCCTGGCAGGTGCCCGCCTTCACCGGGCTTTGCGCCCTGGGCAATTTTTATCTGTATTTCCGCTGCGCTGGACAAATAATGCGAGGTCACACCGAAACGGCCGGAGGCAATCTGCTTGATTGCAGAACCAGCTGAGTCTCCGTTGGGCATGGTTTCGAAGCGTTTTTTGTCTTCTCCGCCTTCGCCCGAGTTTGATTTGCCTTTTAACCGGTTCATCGCTATAGCTATAGTGGTGTGTGCTTCCTCGGAGATTGACCCATAGCTCATGGCACCAGTTTTGAACCTTTGAACGATTCTTTCAACAGGCTCAACTTCGTTGATGTCAACACTCTGTCTATGGGAATCGAACTCCATCATTGAACGCAAAGTATACTTTTCTGATTCTTCTCCCTGAAGTTTCTGCTTATATTCTTTAAACAGTTCATAGCTGTTTTCCCTAACCGCACGCTGGAAAAGGTGCACTGTTTGTGGATTATACATGTGCGCTTCGCCGTCGGGCTTATATTGGAATACGCCGCCTGAATTAAGCATGTCGTGGCTTTTCCGGCCGAATCCCATCAGATGCCTGCGTTTAGTTTCATCAGCTATGTGGCGCAGTTTAAGGCCGTCTATTCTTGCCGCGGTGCCGGTAAAGTATTTGTCAACGACTTCTCTGCTGATTCCAAGGGCTTCAAATATCTGTGCGCCTTGATATGACTGGACGCAGGAAATACCCATTTTTGACATTACTTTAATTAATCCGTTGGTCACTGCCTTCTTGTAATTGTATTTGGCTGTTTCTTTGTCGACGGTTCCGGTATATCCGCGGACTACACATTCTTCAACAAGCCTGTAGGCTAAATAAGGGTGAACTGCTGAGAGGCCATAACCCACTAATGTAGCAAAATGGTGAACTTCTGAAGGTTCTCCGGAATCTAAAATTATGTCTGCTTTGCCTCTCAAGCCTTTTCTTATAAGGTGGTGATGGAGGCCGCTGACTGCCAAAAGAGCGGGAATGCCGGCGTGGGTTTTGGTGAAGTTCCTGTCGGAAAGAACAAGAATTGTCGCACCATTTTCTATTGCCTGTTCCGCATCTTCAAACAATTTATCCAATGCGGTTTCAAGGGCAAAGCCTCCACAGTCAATGTCATAAAGCATTTCGAGAACTGCGGTTTTAAATCCTTTTTCATTTAAGTTTAATATTTTTGCGAATGTTTCACTATCCAATATGGGAGATTCCAGGCGCAGTTTTTTACAGTTTTCCGGTACGTCCTCTGTAAACTTTCCGGACGCACCTATAAACACCTCTGTGCCTGTTACAATTTCTTCCCGCAATGCGTCAATGGGAGGGTTTGTAACCTGCGCAAAAAGCTGCTTAAAGTAATTATATAAAAGCTGCGGCCTTTTTGAAAGTACTGCTAGGGGTATATCCATTCCCATGGAAGAAATGGGTTCTTTAGCGTCTCTGGCCATTGGCGTAATAACCGACTGGATGCTTTCAAAAGTGTAGCCAAAAGCTTTAAGCCCAGCTGCGAAAAGCTCATCGCTGGTTACTGTTATTTTCTTAGGAAGGGGCAGGTCTTGTTCGGTTTTTCTGTATTTTTTAAGCCAGGATTTATAATCATGCCTGTGGGCATAGTCATCTTTGACTTGGTAATCCAGATACATTTTTCCGTTTTCAGTGTCTACCAGAATTATTTCTCCGGGGCCCAGGCGGCCTTTTTGAGTTATTTCAGAGAAAGGAATGTCTAAAACGCCAGCTTCTGATGACAGTATTACCCTTCTGTCCTTTGTCACTTGATAACGTGAAGGGCGTAGCCCGTTTCTGTCCAAAATTGCGCCTGCGTACCTTCCATCGGAAAAGCAAATGGCGGCAGGCCCATCCCAAGGCTCCATAATGTTTGCTGAATATTCATAAAAAGCCTTCATTTCATCTGATATATCCACTGCTTTTGACCAGGCTTCAGGAATCATCATAAGAAGAACCTGCGGCAAAGGCCTGCCCTGCAGGCATAAAAACTCCAGGCAATTGTCAAACTTTGTGGAGTCTGATCCCTCATCATCTATTACAGGAATGACTGAATTGCGAACGTTTTTAAAAACTCCGCCGTCGTTTACTGACTCTCTTGCTTTAAACCAGTTTTCGTTGCCCTGAAGGGTGTTTATTTCTCCATTATGGGCTATGAACCTGCACGGCTGAGCCCTGTCCCAGGATGGAAATGTGTTGGTTGAAAAGCGTGAGTGAACAACACAGATAGATGTTTCCATCCTCTCATCCTCAAGGTCAGGGAAGAATTTTCTTATCTGCCATGCGTGAAGCATTCCTTTGTATACCAGGGTTTTAGATGAAAAAGAAGAAAAATAATAATCATAATTGCCGGCAACACGTATTTTTTGTTCCAGAGTTCTTCTTAATACATAAATTTTATGTTCAAAATTGCCGTCTACGTCAAAAATCCCATCTCCTGTTATAAAGAGCTGATAAAAGCTGGGCATGCAGCTGCGGGCAGCCGGGCCGGCGTCAAAATAACTGAAAGGAATCTTTCTTGAAAGCAGAAGCTTAAAACCCATTGCTTTGATTATTTGTTCAGTTTCTTCCAGCAGAGAAACACATTTTTTTTCATCACGTGGTAAGAAGGCCATCGCTACTGCATATTCGCCGGCAGGAGGCAGGTTTATATTATTTTCTTCCCGGCAGACTGCCCTTAAGAATTTGTCAGGCATGGCCATAAGTATGCCTGCTCCGTCTCCTGTGTCTTCTTCAGCACCTGTTCCGCCGCGGTGAACCAGCCTTTCTAAAATCATTAATCCGTCATCTACAATGGAGCGTGACGGTATGCCGTCCATATGGGAAATAAACCCCATACCACAGGCATCATGCTCGTATTTGGCATCATACAGGCCGCATGATTTGGGACGTTCATTAAAACTATGAATTTTTTGTTCCCTCGTACTATCCTTTGTTGACATCTTTTACCCCCGTTGAAATCTTAAAGCACAAATTGCGCTATTGTTTACTCGTTAATACCTGTAGAATTCCACTCCGTCTGATTCTATTACCCTTTTTGCAATTTCTTTCACCGGGATGCCGGTGTCCATTGAGGTTTTCTGCAGGGAACGGTATGCTTTTGGTTCATCAAGGTTATATTTTTTCATTAATACTTCCTTTGCCTGCATCAGAAGCGCTCGCTGCTCATTTTCTTTTTTTAGCCTGTCGCGCTCTTTTTTTAAATTTACTTGTCTTTTTTTATTATTCCAGGTTATCTCAATTGCATGCTGCAGAACCATTCTGGATACGGGATTTACGAGGCAGGTTATATCATGGCTTTGATACTCTGTTTCGATTGCCACTTTCTCCCGTTCATTAGTTATCATGATAATGCTGACATCTTTTCTTTCCAATATGTCAACTGCCATAGAAAGCCCTCTCATGTCGGGCAGGTTATCGCTGCATAATACGATGTCATAATTGTGATATGAAGTTCCGCGCAGAGCTGCGCCGCCTGAGTGGCACACTTCAACTACTCTGTAGCCTAATGAATGGAGCAGCCTGCAAAGTTTATCCACTACTTCGCCATGCCGCATGACCACTAAAATTTCACAAATGCCATCTGGCATTGGAACTCCTTTCTGCAATTCGTTTAATTATGCTCAAGGGGACGAATATTAAAAATCGCCCCCCAATTTAAAATCGGTATATGTAGGTTAAAATTATTATATATAGAAATCACTATTTAAATAGTAATTTAATTCAAATTAATATGTGGGCAGGTATTTGTCTATTTCCCATTGTGAAACAGAAGAACGGTACTCGTCCCATTCAGCCAGCTTAGCTTTGATGAAGTTTTCAAAGATATGATTTCCTAAAGTTTCTTTAATAAGCGGATCTCTTTGCATTTCGCATATGGCTTCATATAAATTACCTGGAAGTGATGTTATGGAACGTTTTTCGAGCTCCTTTTTGCTCATATCAAAAATATTCTGTTCAACTGAATCAAAGGGAACTTTTTTGTTTTTTATGCCTTCAAGCCCTGAGGCAATCATGCAAGCAAGGGATAAATAAGGATTGCAGCTAGGATCTGGATTTCTCAGCTCTATGCGTGTGCCTTCCTCCCTTGCTGCTGGGATTCTTATAAGAGGTGAGCGGTTTCGTGTGGCCCAGGCTACATATACCGGAGCTTCATAACCGGGCACAAGCCTTTTATATGAGTTAACTAATGGGTTTGTAATGGCGGTAAATCCCTTTACGTGATCTAAAACTCCTGCTATGTAGCCGTAGCAGTCAGATGAAAGCTGCAGTTTATCGTCTTGTGCATAAAATGCGTTTTTGCCGTCCTTAAACAAAGACTGGTTGGTATGCATTCCGGACCCGTTTATTCCATATATCGGTTTTGGCATAAAAGATGCATAAAGGCCATGGCGTTTGGCAATGGATTTTACAACCATTTTGAACGTCATTATGTTATCAGCAGCGGTTAAAACCTCGTCATATTTAAAATCTATTTCGTGCTGTCCATGCGCAACCTCGTGATGGCTGGCTTCAATGTGAAAACCCATTTCCTCCAGTGTAAGGCACATATCTCTTCTGGCGTCAGCGCCCAAATCAATAGGAGCCAGGTCAAAATACCCTGCTTCATCATGGGTAATCGTGGTCGGACGGCCTTCATCATCAACGTGAAAAAGGAAAAATTCACATTCAGGGCCGACATTAACAGAATAACCCATATCGGCAGCCTGTTTAATCACTTTTTTCAATACGTATCTGGGGTCACCTTCAAAGGGTGTGCCGTCGGGCGTATAGATGTCGCATATCAGCCTTGCAACTCTGCCCACCTGGGGGCGCCAAGGGAAGATAACAAATGTATCAGGATCGGGCATAAGATACATATCACTCTCTTCTATGCGGACAAACCCTTCAATAGAAGAGCCGTCAAACATACACTTGCCGTTAAGGGCTTTTTCCAGTTCCTCAATTGTTATTGCGACATTTTTAAGAGTCCCGAAAACATCAGTAAACTGCAGTCTTATAAATTTGACATCATTTTCTTCTGCGATACGAAGAACATCATCTTTGGTGTATTTAGCCATTAATTTTCCTCCCTACAGGTTGCATAAAGGGGCAAATAAAGCGCAGAAAAGTCACAAAATGTGTTGAGTTTTGAGCACTTAACATATGCCGCAAAATGCAGGAATAAAATTCAAATCCTGCAAAAAGCCGTTTCCTTATAGGTATTATAGCAGTAAATTCCGTTTTTGCAAGCCTAATTGTGAAAAGTATGCATTTTTTTACGTCATAATTTGATTGTTTACGTTTAGTTAACTATTTGGGGTAAAGGTGATTTTTGCATTGCTGCCATAAATTCTGATGCAAATTAAAACATTAAACAGAACAAGCAGCATTTAAATTCTATTATTAAATTTGGTTTATATTAAGTTCCGCTTCTTTTAAGATTAATTAAATTATAAAAAGTAAAAAGCTATTAAACAAAGCATGGCCTAAAGCAAAATAGAATTTAGATTTACAGGTAAAACATCTTGCAAAAGTCTAAGCAATAAAACAAAAAAATATTAGGTGGTTTTGAAAATAATATATACATATAAACGGATAAAAGTGTATATTGTTTAGAAATAAAAGCATTTTTTAAGTATACATGCATTTTATAAATTACTAACTTAGCATATTTTTATTGAGAAGTTGATATTCGCCAGGATAAAAAGAGAACATAACTCAAAAAAATAATAACTTAGTTCTATAGAATCAGAACAATAAAGGTATAGAGGAATATTAGTAAAATGGTTTTTGATGCCTTATAAAATTCAATAGAAAAACTTCGCTTATACTTTGAAAAAAACTTATGCACACAATTTTGGCAAAACAAGAAAGAGCATTTTTTTGTTAAAACCAATTATATTAAGTAATTTACATGAAATTTGGTTTTTGCATTCCTGCAAAATAATATTAGACCGGATGAATATTATACACTGTTTTAAAATTATTACGTATAGATTAAAAGAAAATATAATTGCCATAATTTAATACTTTTTGTTATAATAATGATTGTTATTAATTAGACAGCAAAGACATTGAATTTATATAGGATAGGTGTATGACATTAAAAAAACTGACAAATGAAATTGACGACAGAAGAATTGCCGTAATTCCGGGGATAAGAGTGTTGGCCATAGGTTTAATTGCTTGGTTTCACATATGGCAGCAGTCATGGCTGTGCCCAGCTTTTTTTATCGGCAGCGAATATTTTGACTTGACTTATCTTCCGGGTACGGGGTATTTATGGGTAGATATGTTTATATTGCTTTCGGCTTATCAGCTTTCTTTACCGTATATTCATAAGATATTCAACAATGAGGAATTTCCGTCTCCGGTGGACTTTTACAAAAGACGTGTGTTAAGGATTATGCCTTCTTATTATTTCAGCGTTTTGGCATGCCTCGTAATTGCCGTATTATTAAATGAGTTTTATACATCAAAAATGATGCTTGTTGATTTGTTTACCCATCTCACTTTTACCCAGACATTCATAGATTATACTTACCTTTGGACTAATCTGAATGTGGTGCTTTGGACAGTAGCAATATTAGTGCAATTTTATGTTTTGTTTCCATTCATAATAAGAGCATATAGAAAGTTCCCGGTTTTGTCTTTTGCGCTGATGCTTTCAATTGGCGTTTTGTTCAGGGCGGCTTTTGTAAATCATGCGGCCTTCCCTTCTATGACTGTAAATCAGCTTCTGTCATTCTTTGATGTGCTTGCACTAGGAATATTCGGAGCGTATCTGACAGTGGCCATAAACAAAAACGTAAATTATAAAAGAATGGCACTGGGCTTTACAATAATGTCTGTTATATCGTTTATAGGGATATTAAGCTATATGAAAGCTTTGAGAATGGTTAACGGCCAGGAAAACATACAAAGGTGGCAAGGCGCAAACAGATTGGAGATTGCTGTATTGTTTTTGATATTTCTGATATCCACTATATATGCGATTAAAGAATACAGATGGTTGTTTTCCAATAAAGTAATGATATTTCTGTCATCAGTTTCGTATAACTATTACATCTGGCACCAATATATCGCCGTAAGGCTTAAACAGCTCAACATACCCGCGCACATAAGCGATATGCCAAACATGACGGCTGAAAAGCCCTGGCAGTATACGTACACAATATTAAGCTTTTTGATTCCGCTGGCTGTTGCAATTATATTAACTTACGCAATTGATAAATGGCTGATAGGTTATTTGAAAAATGAAAAGCATAAATTCAAGGAATCAAAACAGAAAACCGAGTAAAGACATAGGAGAATAAATGAAATACCATATAGATACAATTCCTGTGTGGGATGCCCTTAATAAAGACACTGAATGCCTGCTGTGCTCAATCAGAAAAGATTTGGAAGACAAGTATGTGCAATTTTACCTGGGCGACAGTGTAATGCAGCCGGATGTTCGGCAGAAGATAAATAAAATAGGGTTTTGCGGGGCGCATTATGAAATGATGTATAAGGAATCAAAAAAGCTTCCGCTTGGCCTTGCTTGCTATACGAGAATAGAACATATCCGTGAAGATCTCGAAAAGCATTTTGATATTATATTAAATAAGGAAAAAGGCCTAAAAAATTCAGGTGCCTTAAAGACGGCTCATCACATAAAAAGCATATCCTCAGGCTGTGCTGTGTGTGAAAACATTGAAGAAAATATGAACAGGTATTTTTACACCTTTATTCATTTGTGGAACACTGACGAAGAATTCAGGGAGGCTTTTTTAGAATCCAAAGGATTATGCATTAATCATTTTTCTGAAATTATGCTTTTTTCTCCAGATGTATTGGGAGATAAAAAATCTCTGCAATTGGCAAAAGACCTGACAAAAGTGCAAAAGAAAAACCTCCACAGGTTATCAGAGGAGGTTAAAATGTTTAATGATAAATTTGACCATAAAAATGCCGGCAAGCCTTGGGGGAGCGAAAAGGACGCTATTCCCAGGGTGATAAACAAATTAGCAGGACATATTATAAAGAAATAAATTTTCTGGGCAGGCGTGAAAAAACAGGGAGCCCGTCATTTCCGTGGCGAAGCATAACCTCACCTTTCATTAAAGGTTCTGTGTATGTTTTTATGTCGTCTGTAAGCATTTTTCCATCAATTATCCACTCTTTAGGCACCGTTTTTTCGGCGTTTGCCACCTGGCTTAAAGGAGTGAGTTTATAATTCATAACGTAAGGACTATCCTGCATTCTTTCATACGCCACCATATAGCCTGTTTTTCCTTCGTAGGCTGATTTAACTGCCATGTAACCTGCATTGAAGGTTTCTTCCATGTCAGTGGCGGATGCAACGTGAGTTGCGCAGCGCTGGATTATGTTCGGATTAATTATTTTTGTACGGGGGGTTATGTTTTCGGCAATTTTGCTTTTTAAAAATTCACTTACTCCTCCAAGCTGCGCATGTCCGAAATTGTCATTGACTGAAACACCTGAAAGAAGAAAATCTCCGTTTTTATCCTTTATGCCTTCAGAGACTGTTAAAAAGACCATTTTCTTTTCTTTAAATAATTTCTCAGTATCACTTAAAAATTCATCCATGTCAAATACAGCTTCGGGAAGATAAATCCTGTCAACCAGCTGCTCGCCGTTATACTTTGCACATGCTGTGGAAGCCGCCAGCCATCCGGCATGCCTTCCCATTGTTTCCATCATAATAATTGTTGGCGTTGAATAGGAATAGCAGTCATAGGCGCTTACCTGCAAAGTGGTGTTTAAATATTTTCCCGCTGATCCGAATCCTGGACAGTGGTCTGTTCCTACAAGGTCGTTGTCTACGGTCTTTGGAATTCCGATTACTTTGATATCAATGCCGTGTTTTACAGCGTATTCATTGATTTTGTCGCAGGTGTCCATTGAGTCGTTCCCACCGTTATAGAAAAAATATCCTATTTCAAGGTCTTCAAATACTTTAAACACTGCTTCAAAATCAGGATGGGTAATATCCTTTGACATTTTGTATCTGCATGAGCCAAGGCCGGCGGAAGGAGTATATTTAAGACCCTCCACGGTTTTTCTGTCGGCAGCTTTAAGGTCAATAATTTCTCTGTTGAGAACGCCTTGAATGCCTTGGTATGCTGCGTAGATGTTGTCGAATTTCAAGTCTATGGCTGCGGTAAACGCTCCCACAATTCCCGAGTTTATCACCGCTGTGGGGCCGCCGGACTGGGCAATAAGCATGTTCCTTTTCATAATAGTCCTCCTAAATATTTTCAAGTGCATAAATAGCTAATGCACATTCTAACCGTTTTCGTTGCATTTTGCATTCTAATTCATGAGGTTTGGTTATGCTGCCATTGAAAGCGTGGGCATTTGCGCTGCAGCCGCCGCCGCAGAACATCTGCGCCCAGCAATTGCGGCACTCTTGTTTGCTTGAGACCTGATTGCCTGCAAAATCCTGCCTTACCTTCATATTTATTATTCCGTCATCCAAGCTACCCAAAAGAAATTCTGTTTGCCCGGTGAATTGATGACACGGATAAATATCGCCTGTCGGAGTAACAGCAAGGTATTCGCATCCAGCTCCGCATCCGCTTAGTCGCTTAGTCACGCATGGGCCTGTTTCAAGGTCTATGAAAAAATGAAAGAAATTGAGCCATTTTCCATGTGCTCTTTCATTAATATACCATTTGGCGAGCTCTTCATATTCATTTAATATTTGAGGAAGGTCATCTTCTGTTATTGCGTAGCTTAGCTTTTCATCGGCCACAACAGGCTCAACGGAAATTTGCTTGAATCCTTGGCTGTGAAGATATTTAACGTCTTCTAGAAAATCAAGATTATGCTTTGTAAATGTTCCTCTGATATAATGCGATTTTTCACCCCGCATTTTGACCAGTTTTTTGGCGTTTTCCAAAATCTGAGCGTGCGAACCAGTCCTCTGGGCTGTCGGGCGCATAAAATTATGCTTATCTTCCCTGCCATCCAGGCTGATTACTATATTAAACATCTCATCGTTTAAATATTTCATATCCTTTTCGGATATTTCATAGCAGTTTGTGGTTAAGGTGAAGTTTATGTGTTTATTATGCGTTTTTTCCAACTGGCGGCCGTATTTTACAATTTCTTTTACAACAGCAAAATTCATCATCGGCTCACCGCCGAAAAAGTCAACTTCAAGGTTTTTGGTTTTTCCGCTGTTTTCAAATAGAAAATCCAACGCTTTTAGGCCTACTTCTTTACTCATAAGCTCTCTTTTGCCGCCGAATGCCCCGGTTGAGGCAAAGCAGTATTTGCATCTTAGATTGCAGTCGTGAGCTATGTGGAGACAGAGGGCCTTGACGTGGAAGTCCCTGGCCGGCTCGCATGATGCATAATCAATTTGCGAGTCAAGTGAACCATCGGATATTAATTCATCAATTTCAGATAAAATTTCATTAATTGCCTGCACACCAAAACGAGCGTCTAAACGCTCGTGAATGCTTTGCTTGTTATGCTCTTTTGAGTACATATCCATTACATGGTGTGTCGCCTCGTCCACCTCCATTAGTGAGGAGGAAAAAACATCATATGCGAAATAGCGGTTATCAAATTTGAAACTGTGTATCATACAATTTGTTTATTTTCCTGGGCACATTCCTGGTTGCCGACTGTGCAGGATGTTTTGCATGCACTTTGGCATGATGACTGGCATTCTCCGCATCCGCCGTCTGTTTTTAAGCGTTTTGATTTTACTATATTAATGTGTTTCATAATAAATCCTTTTC
>CAZDZB010000041.1:0-1892 GCA_964509795.1 uncultured Christensenellaceae bacterium
TGCTGCTTTATCAAAAATCACTTTCCGGACTATACCCACTGGCACCTCTTGACAAAGGTTATATGATAGCAATGGATGAAAATGATAACATCATAAATACCATTCAAAAAATAAAAGAACTAAAAAAAGCAAAACTTAAAGCAAAAGACGGAACTATAGATATCTACACAAAGGATTAGGAAAAAACAATGGCAAAGCAGACTTTTGAAGAAAAAATAAAAAAGATCGATGAAATCATCACTTCCCTCGAGAGCAATTCTCTTTCTTTGGATGAAAGCGTGAAACTATATAATGAAGGCATGTCCTTATCTAAAGAATGCGAAAAAGAGCTCAAAGAGGCAGCTCTTGAAGTGCAGAAAATTAATATGGGAGAAGCCGAAAAAGAAGATGAGTGATTTTCTCAATACATATAACAGTACAAAAGAAATATTTGAGAAGAATATAGAAAAATATCTTGAGTCTTTTAACCATTTCAAAAAGCTTGACGACTCAATGAAATATTCACTTAACGCTGGCGGCAAGCGGCTGCGGCCTGTTCTTATGATTGAGTGCGCTAAAATATTAGGCCTCCCTGAAAAAAGGATTATGCCTTTTGCGGTAGCTATCGAAATGATTCATACCTATTCGCTGATTCACGATGATTTGCCCTGCATGGATAATGACAGCCTCCGCCGCGGAAAGCCAACAAATCATGTGGTTTTCGGTGAGGACATGGCCGTGCTGGCAGGAGACGGCCTTTTAAACACTGCATTTGAAGTAATGTTAGAAAATATTGAAGCAGATAACTGCGTTAATTACCTTGCTGCAGTCAGGCAGCTATTTTCCTCTTCCGGCGCAAAAGGTATGGTCGGCGGACAGGCAATTGATGTGGAAAACACCGGCAATTTTCAAGACATTGAGTCCCTCAAATTAATGCACAGCAAAAAAACAGGCGCCCTTTTTATGTCAGCTTGTTTGTGCCCAGCCTTGCTTTTAGGCGCAAATGATGATATTATGAGTTGTTTACGAGATTTTGCGGTTAATATCGGACTGCTTTTTCAAGTCAAGGACGATATACTGGACGTAATCGGAGATCAGGACAAAATGGGTAAAACCTTAGGAAAAGACGCCCAAAATAATAAATCAACCTTCATAAGCCTCATGGGGCTTGAGCAAAGCATATCTTATGCGCAGCATCTGGCCGAAAAGGCACAGGAACCATTAAAATATTTTGGCAGCAAAAGCATTTTTTTAGCAGAATTAACCAAATATTTTTTAGAGAGGACAAACTAAATGCATTGGGATTTTTGGATATTTTTAAAGCACCCTTTGTTTATTGTGGCTTTTGTTTCATGGTTTTTGGCCCAGTTTCTGAAAATCTTTACAGGAGATAAAATACGCCTCAAGGATTTTTTCGCTGCTGGCGGCATGCCAAGTTCGCACAGTTCTTCCACGGTTGGTTTAGCTGCAGCCTGCGGAATATTTCTGGGTTTTGATAATCCGATTTTCATTGTATCTTTGGTTTTTTCTTTGGTTGTAATGTATGACGCCGCAAATGTACGTTTGGAATCCGGCAAGCATGCCGAAATAATCAACGACCTTGTTGACTTCGCGCGTACTCACAAGGAGTTTGATGCTGAAAAATTAAAAGAAATTATTGGGCATGAGCCCTTTGAGGTGCTTATGGGCGCTTTGCTTGGAATTGCAGTGGCAGTTGTTTATTTTAAGCTTTTTTATATGATGTAAAATTGCTTTAGCTGTCCGCTTTTTCTGCATTGCACTTTCCATAAGCACTCGCATAATAAATAAACACAGGAGAAAATAATGGCAAAAAAATTGAAAATAATACCCCTGGGCGGTGTTGAGGAGATAGGGAAAAACTGCACCGCTATTGAGTATGGAAAGAATATAAT
>CAZDZB010000041.1:1992-16543 GCA_964509795.1 uncultured Christensenellaceae bacterium
GCAAACATAAAGCAGCTTAACATCAATCCAAATACGCTTATAGACATTTCGCAGATAAATAATTACGCGCATAACAAACTGACTATTATTACTACAGGCTCACAAGGCGAAAACATGAGCGGCCTTGTCAGGATGGCTTCTGATAACCATGCCCATGTCAAAATACTGCCCGGAGACACTGTTGTGCTTTCTGCAAGCCCCATACCGGGAAATGAAAAGCTCGTATACAGGCTTATTAACCAGCTTTTCAAAAAAGGCGCTAATGTAAAATACGGAAAGCTTGAAGACATTCACACATCAGGCCATGCATGCCAGGAAGAACTTAAGCTTATGCACTCATTGGTAAAGCCTAAGTTTTTCATGCCGGTTCACGGCGAATACAGGCACCTTAAGCTGCACGGGCAATTAGCTGAAAAACTAGGCATGGACAAGGAAAACATAATAATACCTCAGCAAGGCAGAGCCTATATCCTGACAGAAGAAAGCATTAAGCAAGGCGAAACCGTGCCTAACGGAGCAGTTTTGGTTGACGGGCTTGGCATTGGCGACGTAGGTGAAGTCGTGCTGCGTGACAGAAAGCATTTGTCTCAGGACGGCCTTATTATTGTAGTACTTACTATTTCAAAAGGCGAAGGCATCCTGCTTGCAGGCCCGGATATTATTTCACGCGGATTTGTTTACATGAAAGAATCAGAGGAACTCATTGACCAGATGCGCGATGTTGTTATGTCCGTTATTGATAACGCTTCACTCAAAGAAATGATGCAGTGGCAGGACATGAAAGCAAAAATACGCAAGGATTTAAGAAAATTCCTTTATAATAAAACCAGAAGAAAACCCATGATTCTGCCAATTTTTATGGAGATTTAATTAATGTTCGGCGCTTTACTAGTCGGCATAATAATTGCCGGCTTTATTGCAGGAAAGCTTCTGCATAAATATATAGACAAAAAAAATCATAATAAGCTTCCGGGAGTAATTTCACTTTTTCAAAATCTCTCGGTTCTTCTTTTGCTGTTTATGATGGGCTATAAAATCGGTTCCGACAAAGAAATAATTTCAAATTTCTCTACACTTGGCCTGCATTCAGTTCTGTTTGGCTTATCAGCGCTTTTAGGCAGCGCCGGCTTTACTATGCTTTTTGTTTACACAGCAAATAAAATACACCTGAAAAAGAAAAAAGAAAAGATAAAAAGCCATGTCTCCTTTTCTGTGGATGAAACCCAAAATAACAATCATCATAATATGCTTATGATTGCCCTTTTTTTGGGGCTTGTTATAATCGGCGCACTTGCAGGATATTTTCGCATATTTTCAATCAATTCCCTTTTGCTTGAAAATCTTGTCGATTTTTCCCTGGTGGCTTTGGTTTTTTTCATAGGCGCGGATATGGGGCTCTCCCAGCTTAATCTTGAACATTTGAAATCCATCGGGAAAAGTGCTGTGCTTATCTGCCTTGGGGTGATCATTGGCTCAATATCAGGAACCATAATAATGGGGTTTTTCTTAAAATATGATTTGCTCTATTCTGCTGCCGTGGGCTCACCAATGGGCTGGTATTCCCTCGCAGGAATTATGCTCTCTAAAATTGATGCTCAGCTTGGCGCTGTTGCATTTTCCGCAAACTTGATAAGAGAACTCACAGCCATTGCAGCAGTGCCTTTGATAGGGACTGTTCTGTCGCCTGAAAGCGCCATTGCTTCCTGCGGCGCCACCGCAATGGACACCACTTTACCTTCAATAATAAAAGGGTTGGGAAGGCAATACGCAGTCACTGGGTTCGCATGCGGAATTATTATTTCATTCATCGTTCCTTTTTTCCTTTCCATAATTCAAATAATCTATGGTATAATGTAGCAAAGATAACAAAACATAATGTTTTGGAGGTCATTTATTTGAGCAATAATAATTACAGAAATAATAATAGACGTACAAATACAACAAGGGACAACAACACACATCTAAATTATATATACAGAAAACGTGATGCCTACTACGGCATATGGAAGTTTATACGTTCAATACTTGTAGTAATTTCCGCCTGCCTTTTGGTGCTTTCCGCGTTTTATTTCGCAGCTGATTATTTTCTTAATCATTATTGGCTGCCCACTTCATCAACTGATAACACCCCCGTAACAGTTGAAATACCAAGCGGCACCGCAGTGAGCGAGATAGCAGAGATATTATACGAAAACGGGCTTGTTAGCAACGCCAAAGTTTTTGAGTATTATATTGATTTTTCAGGCTACACAAAAAAAATGCAGGCAGGGGAATATACATTCAACAAGACCATGACAATGCAGGAGCTTATGATTCAGCTATCTGAAGGCACAGGCCCTCTAAGCGTTACTGACTTTTTGATTATTGAAGGTTCCAGCATAAAAACAACTGCTGAAAAACTCTTAAGCGATGGCGTCATTACAGGTGTTGATTCATTCCTTGCAGCCGCTTCCGATACGGAAGCTTACGCTGCGGACTATAGCTTTATTGCCGAAGCCGCAGAGCTTAACAGCCCCGATAGGCCATATCTGCTTGAAGGTTATTTGTACCCGGCAAAATACGAAATATACGTTGGTGCATCAGAAGATACAATTATAAGAAAAATGCTCAATAAATTCAGTGATGTTTTTGATGAAGAACGAAAAGCCAGAGCTGAGGAGCTGGGCATGTCCATTGACGAAGTTGTAATTTTAGCGTCAATCATCGAAAAAGAGAGCCGTCCAGATGATTTTGCTAAGGTAAGCGCGGTGTTTTATAACAGAATAAACAGCAATATGAGGCTGGAATCCTGCGCAAGCGTGCAGTATATTCTGGGTACAAACAAAATTAAACTAACAAATGAAGATATTTCAATAGATTCCAAGTACAACACTTACATGTACTATGGATTGCCCGCAGGACCAATATGTTCGCCGTCAGAAAAGGCAATAGACGCCGCACTATACCCTGACGAAGAATTTATGAGCGAGGGATACCTTTTCTTCGCAACAAAAGACCCCGAGTCCGGAGAACTCGCATTTAGCAAAACTGCTGAAGAACACGCGGCAGTGGTAGCCCAGTATGAAGACCTTTGGATAGAATACGACCAAGCTAATGGAAACTAGTACAAAATACGGGCTATATATACACATACCATTTTGTGTGTCAAAATGCTCATACTGCAATTTTGCCTCCGTGCCGAAAAATAATGGACTTATAGAAAACTATACTCAAGCTTTATGCAAAGAAATATCAATGCATAGAGCTTCTTTTGCAGATGTAATTTTCGACACTGTTTTCATAGGCGGAGGCACCCCAAGCTGCATTCCCAAAAAAAATTTATCAAAAATAATCAGTACAGTTTACGACAATTTTAATACCGATATTGAGGAATTTACAGTTGAAATAAATCCCGGGACAGGCGACGCTGAAATGTTTTCTATGCTTAAAAATATGGGCGTTAACAGGGCCTCCGTAGGCCTGCAGTGCGCTGATGATGATATATTAAAATCAATCGGCAGAATACACGATGTGGACCAGTTCGTAGACACTGTGGGTAAAATCAAGACAGCAGAAATTGATAATTTCAGCGCTGACATAATAAGCGGGCTTCCCGGGCAAAACGCAAAGCATCTGATTAAATCAATAGACCTGGCAGAAAGCCTCGGCGCAAGGCACATAAGCATGTACACCCTTAAGGTTGAAAACAACACTCCCCTTAAAACTTCCGTGCAAAAAGGGCTGATTGTTCTGCCCGACAGCGATTTAGAATTTTCTATGTCGGAACAAGCATCAGAGTACCTTGAAAACCTGGGATTTTCAAAATATGAAATATCAAATTACGCAAAAAAAGGATATGAATCTAGGCATAACCTGAAATACTGGAAAAGAGTTCCCTACCTCGGAGTGGGAACCGCTGCAGCTTCAATGTATGGCAGTACTAGATATTATAATACAGGAAACATAGGACGATACATCAAATCAGTAACTAACAATGCGTTCCCACTATTGAAGAAAGAGAAACTTACAAAAGATGATGAAGCATTCGAAATGATAATTCTCGGCACAAGGCTCGCCGAGGGCATGGAATATGCCGCCTATGACGCATTCGCAAAAACAAATTTCAGGAATTACTATAAAGATGTCCTTAAAAAGCTAGAAGCAGATGGCCTTATACAAAAAAGCAGTACACATCTTAAATTAACTCCAAAAGGAATGAATCTTCAGAATATTGTACTGCTTGACTTCATGGATTAATTAATCAAAAAATGAAATCTGGCTTTGCTTGGGAATGCCTTCCAGGCAGCCTGCCGCTTCAAGCGACTCAAGAGCTGATTTGTTCACATTTGCCCTGTTTTGCATGTCTTCAATGGTTTTGAACATTTCCTTGTCTCGCTCTGTTTCTATTGCAATCGCGGCGGTTGCTCCGATATTAGGAAGCCTGCTTAAGGGAGGCAGAATCTTTCCGTCAATTATCTGGAATTTATCTGCTTTACTCTTTTTTAAATCAACTTTCAGAAATTCAAAACCGCGAGCGAGCATCTCCAAAACTACTTCCCATACTATTAGCTGCCCTTTTTCTTTGGCAGTTATGTCATTTCCCATATTTCTCAGCTTTACAACCTGCGCTTTGGCTTCTTCTTTTGTGCAAGTCATTGTAAGTGCGTCAAAATCCTCTCCTCTGATGCTGAAATACGCGTTGTAATAAGCCAGAGGGTGATGCACCTTATAATATGCTATTCTGAACGCCATTATAACATACGCCGCTGCATGGGCTTTGGGGAACATATATTTTATCAATTCGCAGGAATTAATAAACCATTGCGGAACATTTGCCTCAAGCATTGCGTTTTTCATGCCGCTGGTCAGCCCTTTGCCCTTACGAACATTTTCCATTATATCAAATGCCATTTTCGCTTCCACATTCCATCGCATTAAAGCAAGCATAATGTCATCCCTGGTGCAGATTGCGTCCATCAATGTTGCTGTCTTTTTTTTGATTAGTTCCTGAGCATTTCCAAGCCACACATCTGTGCCGTGGGACAGCCCGCTTATTCGCACAAGTTCAGCCATTGTTTTTGGCATAGTGTCACTAAGCATCCCTCTTACAAACCCTGTGCCAAACTCCGGTACACCATAAGTTCCCATTTCGGCTAGAATATCATCTTTTTCGACTCCCAGGCTTTCAACTGACGAAAACAGCGACATCGTCTTTTTATCGTCCAAGGGAATTGTAAGCGGGTCAAGCCTTGTGAGTTCCTGCAGCATCCTAAGCATAGTTGGATCATCATGGCCCAATATGTCCAGCTTAACCAGCCTGTCGTGGAGCATGTTAAAAGTGAAATGAGTTGTTATTGTGCCTTTCCCCTGGGCGTCAGCCGGATACTGAATAGGGGTAAAGTCATATATTTCATATTCATGGGGAACTACGATTATTCCGCCTGGGTGCTGCCCCGTGGTCCTTTTGACCCCTACGCACCCTGAAACCAGCCTGTTTATTTCCGCTTTAGGAACTTCTTTTCCAATATGTTCAAGGTATTTCATAACATAGCCGTAAGCTGTTTTGTCGGCAATCCCATTTATTGTTCCTGAACGGAAAACATTTTTTTCTCCGAAAAGTTTCTCTGTGTATTTATGTGCAGCGCTTTGGTTCTCGCCTGAAAAATTCAGGTCAATGTCCGGCACCTTGTCCCCTTTGAATCCCAAAAAAACTTCAAACGGTATGTCAAAGCCTCTTTTTGTAAGGCTGTTTCCGCAATTAGGACAAACTTTGTCCGGCAGGTCAGGGCCGCATCTGTATAGTGACAAATCCACATCAAAATCAGTGTATTTGCATTCATCGCATGTATAATGCGGCGGAAGCGGGTCAACTTCAGTGATTCCTGTGAAATTAGCAACCAAAGATGAGCCGACAGACCCACGGGAGCCGACAATGTACCCGTCACTGTTTGATTTTTTAACCAGCTTATGGGCTATCAAATATAGCACCGAATAACCATACCCGGTTATCGAATCGAGCTCCTTTTTCAGCCTTTGCTGCACTATTTCGGGCAGGTTTTCGCCGTATATTTCCCTTGCGGTTTTGTAGGACATCTCAACTATCTGCTCTTCTGCGTTTTCCATTTTCGGAGCGTAAAGCTGCTCTTTGGGCAGAGGCTCTATGTCTTCTATCATATCGCATATTTTGTTTGGCGCTTCAACAACCACTTCCCTGGCAGTGTTTTCATCCAGGTAATTAAATTCATCAAGCATCTCCTGAGTATTTCTGTAGTAAAGCGGCGGCTGGTTGTCCGCATCTTCAAAATCCTTGGAATACATCAGAATGGATCTGAATATGCTGTCTCTGCTGTGCAGGAAATGTACATCACCTGTGGCAGCCACAATCTTATTTGATTTTCTTCCGATTTCTATTACTTTTTTATTGAGATTTATTAAATCCCCGGTGCCCTGTACTCTTTTTATTTTTTTGTCGGCAATCATAAATTTGTTGTTGCCAATGGGCATTATTTCAAGATAATCATAAAATGAAGCTATTTTAAGCAGTTCTTCTTCGCTTTTGCCGTGAACCATGCCTCTGAAAAGCTCCCCTGCCTCGCACGCAGACCCCAATATAAGCCCATCCCGCAGCTCTGCGAGGATAGTTTTTGGTATATGCGGATTCCCCCTGAAAAGGTATTCAAGGTTTCCAATAGAGATAAGCTTATATAAGTTTTTAAGCCCGGCCTGGTTTTTTGCGTATATTACAGCATGATAAATATTTCTCTGCTGAATGTTTTTGTTTTTTATGCTGTCTATCTTGTCTACTCGCTCAATGCCTCTTTCTTTGAGCATTCCAAACATATGCAAAAGCATCTTTGCTGTGGCTTCCGCGTCGTCTTTTGCCCTGTGATGTGACATTAGGCGGATGTTTAAATCCTTGCACAATTTATCAAGCTTAAATATTCTTTTTTCCGGCATAAGCCTTTTTGCGGTTTCTATTGTATCAATGTATGCAAATTCTGCGCTGCTTCCAATTCTTTTAAGGGCGTTGTTTAAAAATCCCATATCAAAGTCAGCGTTATGCGCCGCAAGCACGCACCCTTTCGCAAACTCCGCAAATTCGCCAATAACCTGCCCTTCATCAGGCGACTGGGCAACCATGCTGTTTGAAATGCCCGTCAGTTTCTGAATTTCTTTTGGTATTATTCTTTTTGGATTGACTAAGCTTGAAAATGTGTCTGTGATTTCGCCGTTTTTAATTTTAACAGCCCCTATTTCAATGATGACATCCGTATCTGAATACAGCCCTGTTGTTTCCACGTCAAACACCACAAATGAGCCGTCAAATTTCATATCTGTTTTTCCCGTGAGCGCTGTGGCCGTATCATCAAACAAATATGCCTCAACGCCATATAAAACCTTTATACCTTTTTTGGATGCTGCTATATGAGCATCTGGAAATGACTGCACCGTTCCATGATCTGTGATGCCTACCGCTCTGTGCCCATACCTGCTTGCCAGGTCAATAAGCTCTTTTACGTCCACAAGGCCATCCATAGTGCTCATTTTTGTGTGCAGGTGAAGTTCTATCCTCTTTTTTTCCGCGTCATCAATTGCCTTCTGTTCATCAAGCAATGCAATGCTTTGAATTTTAACTGTATTTTCCCTTTTGTATTTATTGTACTCACACTGGCCTTGTATTCTGATATACTGCCCTTCCTTAAGGTCTCCTATGAATTTATATTTCTTCTGATGCTTCTTCGCTTCGTTTAAATATTTTTCGCAGGTTATCGACCCGACATAGTCAGTTACATCAATGCTGAGCACCTGGCTTACATTGTCTTTCAGATTTCTAAGTTCCAGCCTGCTGATATATCCTTTTACTGTCACATTGCCGCTGTTTTCATTGAGTTCCTCAATGCAGCATTCCGCAGCCTTCGTGTCTCTTCCCAAAAGGCATCCATTAGAATCTTCCTTTTTGCTTTTCGCGTTTGACTGCGCCGCTGTGGTTGTTGGAACGGTTTTCGCTGCCTTTTCAAATGAGCTTTCTGAGTTTACTCTCTGTGCAATATAAAAAACAGCCTCTTTTAGCGATTTTTCCTGTTCGGCAGTTATATCCCAGTGATACTTTGTGTGAAGCACGCCGTTTCTGTTTGATATTTTTAATGTGTTTACCTGCTTTGAGCAATTATTTGCATTGTGCTTTACATTTTTCAAAAAAAGATCCATTTTCCCAAGCAGAATGTCAATGTCTTTAATCTGCTCATAGTCAAATGTCAGCGCAGCTGATGAAAGATGCTTTTTGAGGTAATCGAATATTTTCTCCGTCAGTTCCTGGCTTTCAGGGGAAAAACCAATTATTTTTAAATGAATGTGCTTATTACCGCGGTCTAATTTGACTTCATCCATCTGGAAATACTGTAATTTATCTTTATGGTCTATATGGAATATTTTGTCTAGCTGATCTGTCATCTACCGGTCTCCCAATCCTTTTTTTATGCAAAAAAATATGTATTACTATCATAAGAAATACATATTCTTAAGTCAATAGAGAAAGAGTAAATAGAGTAAAATTTACAATTCTATTGTTCTAATAATTTGTCGATTTTGCTGCATAGTATGTTAAGCGCCTCTTCATTTTTAACTTTCAGCTGCTTTTCATTTTTACTGAATATCACTGAATAGCCTTTGCCGCCCGCTATTCCTATGTCCGCGTCTTTTGCCTCTCCGGGCCCGTTGACTACGCATCCCATTACGGCAACCTTAAGATACCTGCTTTCATTTATATACCTTTTTTTTATTTCTTCGGCCAGCTTTTCTACATCAATCCCCCTGCGCGCGCATGTGGGGCAGGAAACCACATTGATTCCCCTGTGCCTCAGCTCCAGGCCATTTAATATGTCCCATGCCGCATAAACTTCCTGCAAAGGCTCACCGCTCACAGAAACCCTTATTGTGTCTCCTGTTCCGTTGTAAAGCAGCGTGCCTATGCCCATAGCCGCATTGATAAAGCCCTGCCTGGCAGAGCCTGCTTCGGTTACGCCAATGTGCTGAGGGTAATCACTCACCTTCGCAAAATCCGTGCAGCTTTCAATGGTTTTTACAACGCTTGATGATTTAATCGAGACAACGATGTCGTTGAACCCGAATTTTTCAAGCAGCCTTACATGGCGAAGCGCAGCCTCAACCATAGCCTTTGGTGTGCTGCCATACATGCTCTGCAAATCCTTGGGCAATGAGCCCGAATTTACTCCTACCCTTATAGGCACATTGTGGCTTTTGGCACAGTCGACCACTTTTTTAACACGGTCATCGCTGCCTATATTGCCCGGGTTAATTCTTATCTTGTCCGCGCCGTTTTCTATTGCCGCTACTGCCAGCTTATAATCAAAATGTATGTCGGCGACAAATGGTATACTGATTTTTTCTTTTATTTTCGGAATAACCTTCGCGCAGTTTTCATCATAAACCGAAGCGCGTATTATTTCGCACCCCGCTTTTTCAAGCTCGTTTATCTGCTTTATCACAGCATCAGCATCGGCTGTATCCGCATTCGTCATTGACTGAACCAGCACTGGCATGCCTCCGCCTATTGCCCTGCTGCCTATTTTTATTTTTTTAGTCATATCTAACCGCCGGTAACCAGCCTAAGCACATCCCTGTAAATTAATATAATTGACAACCCAAATAATATTACAAAGCCTGCGAATTGTATTTTCATCTGAACTTCAAACGGAATCTTCTTGCGCCTTATTCCCTCATAAGCAAACATCAGCACCTTAAACCCATCAGTAGGCGGAATAGGAAGCAGATTGAATATTCCTAAGTTAATGGACACAAAAGCCAGAATATACAAAAAGTAATACAAATCCATCTGCCTCGCGACGTCGCTCATTACGGCTACCGCTCCGACTATGCTGCCCACATCTTCCGCTCCTTCGCCCCTAAAGACAAGGTCGCCTAAGAATACTACAAGGCTTTGAGTCATCGTATATACTTCCTTTGTGCCTGCCGCTATCGCCTTTCCGAAGGTAACATCTTCCCTTTGATATCTGCTGCTTACGCCAATGCCTATTTTATATCTTTGTTCGGACTCAATATACTCAGGTACTATAAAAACTTCCACCTCATTACCGTCTCTTAGCAATGTAATGTTAAGCCCGTCATCGTCCTGAAGCGCGCTGCTTATTACGTCATAGTCCCCGTCAACAAGGGTGTCTTCCATCATGTAAAATACGTCACCTTCCAGCATTCCCGCCTCATAAGCAGGAGTTCCCTCATCCACACTGGAAACAAAGTACTCAGCAGGCAGATCAGTTTTGTCTACGCCGGAAACGGTGTAGACGCCTATCATAATTATAAGAGCCGCAACAATGTTCATAAACGGGCCTGCCAATATTACAATAAGCCTCTTCCATATCGGTTTTTTGTCAAATGACAGTTCACCGTTTTCCACGTTTTTTTCGTCGTCAAATGCTACAAACCCTCCCAGGGGCAAAGCCCTTACTGAAAAGATTGTGCCTTTTTTCTCTTTTTTAAAAATCTTTGGGCCGAAACCAATCGCAAACTCATAAATATCAAAGCCCAGCCATTTCCCCGCAAGAAAGTGGCCCAGCTCATGAGCTACAACCAGAATGCTCAGCGCCAGTATCGTAAATAGTACAGTTGCTATATTAATCATTTTTTCTCCTTTTGTTTACCAATTCACCGCAGACTCTCCTGGTGTGTTCATCCAGCATTAAAATGTCTTTTAAGCTGTTTTCATCTGCGGGTTCTATTGTATCATACGCTTTATGTATAATCTCATAAATTTCTGTGAACTTAATTTTTCCTTTTAAAAAGGCCTCAACAGCAACCTCGTTGGCGGAGTTGACAACCAAGCTGCGGCATTTTCCGTCCTCTAATGCCTTGAAAGCAATGCCTAAACACTTGAATTTATCATAGTCAGGCTTTTCAAACTCCAGCGGTCCCATCGAAAAAATATCAAGCGGCATGCTGGGGCTCTCTATTCTTCTGGGATACATTATAGCATATTGTATTGGAATACGCATGTCAGGATTCCCCATCTGAGCTAAAATAGAGTTATCCATGAATTCAACCATTGAGTGGACAATGCTTTTTCTATGCACGCATACTTCAATCATGCTAGGCTCAACATTAAATAAATGCTTCGCTTCTATTACCTCTAACCCTTTGTTCATCATTGTCGCTGAATCGATAGTGATTTTGGCGCCCATTGACCAATTAGGATGCTTAAGCGCCTGCTCAACAGTAATATTTTGCATGCTTTCAGCAGGCGTGTCCACAAATGGCCCGCCTGATGCTGTAAGATATATGGTTTTAATTCCGTTTGAATTGTCGCTGTTTTGGAGACATTGAAAAATGGCTGAATGCTCTGAATCCACAGGATAGATAGGTACATTATGCTTTTTTGCCAGGTCAGTAACCAGCTTGCCTCCAGCCACAAGGGTTTCTTTGTTAGCCAGTGCAATAGTCATCCCGTTTTTAATGCAGGCAATTGTGCTTTCAAGCCCGGCTATTCCCACAATGGCGCATACGGCAATTTCCGCGCCGCACAAATTGCACATGTCTATTATTCCCTGCCTGCCTGATAATATTTTTGTTCGAGTGCTATCAAGATGCCCCGCAAGGGACGCGTCGCCTATTGCGCAGTACTGCGGCTTGAATTTTTCAATTTGCTCATTCAGCAGTTCATGCCTGCTGTTTCCGCTTATGCCAACCACTTTAAACTCATCTAAATGGCGGCTAACAATATCTAAAGTCTGTGTTCCGATTGATCCAGTGGAACCTAAGATTACTATTTTTCTTTTTTTCTTTTCCAATTTATGTTTTCCATTCTATTTTAACACCACGTTAAAATAAACCAAGGCAACCATAGCCGAAAATAAGATAGAGTCTACTCTGTCCATAACGCCCCCATGGCTCTTTAAAAAATTTGAGAAATCCTTGATGTTTGCAAACCTTTTTACAGCGGATGCAATTAAATCCCCTATCTGTGCGAATATTGTGCACAGCAATGTACTGATAAGAACATGGTACCATGGAATCGACACTATTTCAGGATAGCTGCTAAGCACATTGGTTTTAAGCAGTGTAAAATACACAGCTGCGATTATTATAAGGCTGCTTAGTATGCCTCCTATTGCCCCTTCTACCGTTTTATTGGGGCTTATAGAAGGAGCCAGTTTCTTTTTGCCGAATTTACTTCCCACAAAATACGCTCCTACATCGCTGGCAACCGGCGAAAGCAAAGCTATGAGCATAATAAATATACTTTTTTCGTAAGGCTCTATCTCGCCAATTAAAACAAGCGACAGAAAAAACACCCCAGGATAGCTAATTATGAAGTTGGATATAATCGCATCTTCAAACTTCACCGAATTGTCAAACACTCCCCAAACTAAATTATAAGTGGTCAGCAAAGCAAACAGCAAAAGCGTGGCATTAGGGCTGAATAAATATGAAGGGTATAACAAAAGTCCGAATAAAACTGCTGTCCTTCTGTTGGGATGATACCCTGCGCTGAACATTGCCTTCATCATTTCATACTGGCAAAAAAGCATAATCAAAGTTATCATTACAATATACGGAATCCCTCTTACAAAGGCTATCGCAATCAACGCGAGTCCTATGGGAATTCCTATCAAAAATCTGTTTTTCAATTAATCACTCCTACTTAACATCGCCAAATCTTCGTTTTCTTCCGGCATATTCATTTAAAGCGTCAGCATATGCTTTTTTACCGAAATCCGGCCAGTGAACATCGGTAAAATAAAACTCCGAATAAGATGCCTGATACAGCATAAAATTGCTTAGCCTCTGTTCACCGCTGGTTCTTATTATCAAGTCCGGATCGGGCATATGGCTGGTATCTAGATTACCGCTTATCAATTCATCTGTTATATCGTCTAAGGTTATTTTACCCTGCTTATACAATTCAGCTATGTTTTTAACTGCTTTTTGCAGTTCAAGCCTTGAGCCGTAATTGAGCGCTATGCACACTATAAGCCCTGTATTATCCTTGGTTTTTTCAAGTGCGTACTTTATGGCCGTTATGCACTCGCCTGGGAATCGCTGAATATCGCCCATAAATGTAATTTTAACATTCTCTTTATTAAGCTCATCAATTTCGTTATATAGAAACTCAACCAAAAGTTTCATCAGAACATTAACTTCATCTTTTGGTCGTTTCCAGTTTTCAGTGGAAAAAGCATACAGCGTAAGGTATTTTATCCCTATATGGCTGCTCATTCTTATTACATTACGCAAAGCTTCCACTCCTGCGCGATGTCCCGCAGAGCGTGGAAGCAGTCTTTTTCTTGCCCATCTTCCATTACCATCCATTATTATGGCTATATGTTCCGGGAGATGTTTTGGAATATTGTTATACGTATATCCGTCAATTTTCATTATTATTCCCTATTTGAGGAAATCCGGTATATAAAATCTCCAGCTTTTCGCCGTGTCTTATTACACGGATAACCCTTTTTATATCATATGTATTAAATCTGTCCTTAGTTTCTAAAAAATCGGCAGATAAATTGTTATCACTTATATATTTTTTTGCTTTCTCAAGCGGCTCACCTAGCAAATTATCAAACTGCAAGGATTTCTTTTTCCTTTTCTTTTGTTATTTCATCAATGTTTTTTATATGTTCATCAGTCTTGTCCTGCAATTTCTTTTCATCTCTTCTTAAATCATCTTCTGTTATTTCATGGTCTTTTTCTAACTTCTCAAGATGTTTTTTTATGTCATGGCGCACTGAGCGAACAGCCACCTTTGCCTCCTCTGCATATTTATGAAGAGTCTTAACCAAATCTTTTCTGCGCTCTTCAGTGAGCTCCGGAATAATCAGCCTTATTACCTTTCCGTCATTCATTGGATTAATTCCAATATCTGATGTTTGAATTGCTTTCTCTATTTCACCTATTATTGACGCATCCCATGGAGATATCATTAAAACTCGCGGCTCAGGTGCGGAAATATTGCCCACCTGGGACAAAGGCGTCGGGGTTCCGTAATAATTTACATTTATTCTATCAAGCAGTTTGGGATTGGCTCGTCCAGCTCTCATCGACTGCAGTTCTGTCGTATAAAAGCCTATCGCTTTATTCATGCGTTCTTCTCCGTCCCTAAGCAGTTCCACATTATTCATTGTCATAATTTACCCTCCAGAATTTATAAATCTATATTTGTTATTTTAACTCAAAATACCGATTAATACAATATAAATCATAATCATTAAAACGTGCATAAAAACATAGAAACTCAAAAAAAACGACGAAATAAGGATAAATATTGTATTAATCACTGCGAATATGTTAAAATATACTGATGTTTAAACACTTATTTTAGCGACTTAAAAATAAGAAAGGATGAAAACATTGCCACAGAAAAGCACACAAACAAAAAAATCAAGTACGGCTAAAACCTCGGGCAAAAGCAAAACCACGGCAAAAAAACCGGCACCTAAAAAACCAAAGAAATCCGAAATCAAAGCTCGGGAGGCTATCGCTGGAGCAGCAATGCTTTTAATCGGCATTGTGCTTTTGGTGTTTGCGTTCCAACCGC
>CAZDZB010000042.1:0-6148 GCA_964509795.1 uncultured Christensenellaceae bacterium
CGCGGTGATGATATTGCAATGATATTCCAGGACCCAATGACATCATTGAATCCTGTGTATACTATTGAAAACCAAATGGTGGAAGTTTTACTCAGGCATACAAAAATGACAAAAAAAGAAGCAAAAGCAAGAGCTTTGGAGATGCTTAGGCTGGTTGGAATTCCTCAGCCTAAAGAACGCATTAAAGCGTACCCGCATGAATTTTCAGGCGGCATGCGCCAGCGGGCGATGATAGCTACAGCACTTTCCTGCAATCCTAAGCTATTGATTGCTGACGAGCCCACAACTGCTCTTGATGTTACTATTCAAGCGCAAATTCTGGAGTTGATGAAAAAGCTTCAGAAAGAGATAAACACATCTATTATAATAATAACCCATGACCTTGGAGTAATCGCAGAAGTATGTACAGACATTATTGTAATGTACGGCGGCATGATGATGGAAAAGGGAACTGCTGATGAAATATTCTACAACCCGAAGCATCCCTACACTGTGGGACTTCACAGTTCTGTTCCACGTATGGACAAACTGCATAAGGAGAGATTGGTTCCTATCGCAGGTTCTCCTCCGGATTTAATGCATCCGCCAAAGGGATGCCCGTTTTCTCCGCGTTGTCCTCACGCAATGAAGATATGCCTGGAGAAAGAAGCGCCTATGGTTACTCTTTCCGATACTCATACCTCAGCATGCTGGCTGCTTAATGACGGCGCTCCCGATGTTGAAGGGTATAAAAAAGGAGGGAAAATAAGTGGCTGATAAAAAGAAAAATGTAGCTAATAATGATATTTTATTAGAAGTAAAAGGCCTTAAAAAGTACTTCCCGCAGGGTTCAGCCTGGCTGTCAGGACATAAAAAGATGCTTACAGCTGTCGACGGAATTGACCTTTACATAAGAAAAGGTGAAACTTTTGGGCTGGTTGGCGAATCAGGCTGCGGCAAGTCCACGACCGGCAGGACAATACTCAAACTTCATAGCGTAACAGACGGACAAATTGTCTTTGACGGAGTTGATATATCTGACTTTACCGAAAAGCAGATGCTGCCATACAGAAAACGCATGCAGATGATATTTCAGGATCCATACGCTTCCCTCAACGGAAGAATGACAGTTACAGATATTATAGGTGAAGGTATAGACACTCACCATCTGTATGAAGGCGAAGAGCGCCAGATGAGAATTTATGAGCTGCTTGAACGCGTAGGACTTAAAAAAGAGCACGCAAGCAGATACCCACATGAATTTTCCGGCGGGCAAAGGCAGAGAATAGGAATTGCCAGAGCTTTGGCTGTAGAACCTGATTTGATTATTTGTGACGAACCGATATCTGCGCTGGACGTTTCAATTCAGGCACAGGTTGTAAATATGCTTGAGGACCTTCAGAATGATATGGGGTTGACGTATCTGTTTATTGCCCATGACCTTTCTATGGTTAAGCATATTTCTGATAGAATTGGTGTTATGTATTTGGGTAAGCTTGTAGAGATATGTGAAAGTGCGGAGCTTTATGAAAACCCGCTTCACCCGTACACAGAAGCCTTACTTTCTGCTATTCCGATTCCGGATCCTAAGGTAACCAGAGCCAATAAACGCATTATACTTGAAGGTGACGTAACAAGCCCGATTGACCCTCCGGAAGGCTGTAGATTTGCAAGCAGATGCAGAAAATGTGTTGACGTATGCAAGCAGGTAACTCCGGAACTAAAGGAGATAAAACCAGGACATTTTGTAGCTTGTCATTTAGTTAAATAAGAAATATTGTGTGAAATCTTGTTTAAATAATTGAATTTTCTATTATATTGTAGTAAAATCGGTGTTATTGACACAAGAAAACACATGTATTAAAATTAAATAGTATAAAAGAAAAGGTTATACCACTTCTTATTTGAAGTGTTATATATAAAAACTAGAGGAGGAAATTTATACAATGAAACGAGTATTACTAATACTTATGGCAGTGTTGATGGTTAGCGCAGTTTTAGTCGCTTGTGCTGACGAGCCGGTTGTTGAAGAGGAAACAACCGAAGTAACAGCAGCACCAGCAGAAGAAACAGTTGAAGAAGTTGTTGTCGAAATGGGCAGAGAACTCAACTGGAACATCGGTGCTGATCCTAAGACAATGGACCCAGGCTTGAACGGCGCATCAGATGGTGGTGACGTAATCAACCAAACATTTGAAGGTCTCGTTAGAGAAAAGTCTGGTGTTGTTTATCCAGGTATCGCAGAATCTTGGGAAACATCTGAAGATGGTTTGACAGTTACTTTCCACTTGAGAGATTCAAAATGGTCAGACGGTTCAGACCTTACTGCTGATGATTTCGTTTATTCATGGTTAAGAGGAATGGATCCTGCTACAGCATCTGAGTATTCTTGGATTTGGGAATACACAAATGTAGTTGGCGCAAATGACTTTGTTTATGGCGAAGGCACAGCAGAAGAAGTTGGTATTTCAGCACCTGATGCACATACATTTGTTGTTGAGTTAATATCACCTACTGATTACTTTGTATCTTTGATGGCTTTCTATCACTTCATGCCTGTTAAACAATCAGCTGTTGAAGCTGTTGGCGGCGAAGAAGGAACATGGGCATCAAATCCTGAACTATTCGTATCAAACGGTGCATTCGTATTAACAGAATACACAATCGGCGAAGGTTTAAGACTTGAAAAGAACGAAAATTACTGGAATGCTGACAGTGTATTAACACCTGCAATTAATGGTAAATTCATCGATGAAGCTACAACAGCATATCAAGCATATCAAGCTGGCGACTTAGACTTCATCCCTTCAGTTCCTACAGAAGAAATTCCTAGGCTGATTGCAGAAGATCCAAACTTCTATGTATTCCCATTATTAGGAACATACTACTACAGCTTTAACATGGACTTAGAAATCTGGGCAGACGCAAACGTACGTAAAGCTCTGTCAATGGCTATTGATCGTCAGGAAATCTGTGACACATTAGCTTCAGGACAAGTTCCTGCTGCTGGATTTATCCCACCGGGATTCTTAGACAATGAAGGCAGAGACTTCTTTGAAACAGCTGGTACATATGGTCTTTCAACAGACGATAGCTCAGTAGCAGCAGCGCAAGAATTGTTAGCAGAAGCTGGATATCCGAACGGCGAAGGCTTCCCAGAATTCACAATTCTTTATAACACTTCAGAAGGCCACAAACTGGTAGCTGAAATGGTTCAAGAAATGTTCAAGACAAACTTAGGCATTACATGTACCCTTGAAAACCAAGAATGGGCTGTATTCCAAGACACACGTAAAGAAGGCGACTTCGAATTAGCACGTGGCGGCTGGTTAACAGACTTCATGGACCCAATGGGCATGCTCGCTATCTTCCAAGACGGCAATGCTTACAACGATCCTAACTACTATAGTGAAGACTTTGAAGCTGCTATGGCAGCAGCCGGAAGTGCTGTAGATCCTGCAGACCACTTTGCTGCTCTTTATGATGCACAAGATATCTTCATGGGCGACATGCCTATAATCCCTGTATATCACTATTCTGACACAATGTTAGCATCAGAAAAAGTTGAGGGATGGGACCGTTCAGTATTAGGAACAATTGACTTCACAGGAGCTATCGTATTAGACTAATAATACATTAGAAATAGCTTAGATAAGTTAATCAAAAACCTCCGGCTTTCAGCCGGAGGTTTTTTAGATGTTTAAATTATTAGTCAAAAACAAATTTAAGTTATTGTTATATACTTATTTAAGGGCATTTCATTGGATAGATGGCTTTGTCTTAAATGACTGTGGCTGCTGAATGTTACTTGGAACTCTAGAATTGTGTTTAGAATTAGGAGTTGTTTTGGAAATCGGTGTATCGATGGCACTTATATTTACAATTATAGTGCTGCCGATATTTTTAAAAGACAAAAAGGATTTTGAATAAAATAGAACAAGAAATAAAAAACGGCACAGCGGCGAAATGCCGATGTGCCGTTTTTGCGTTTAAAACTCGTGATTATATATCCTCTTTACTTCCGCCTTGCCTCGGATGAGGATGAAATATATTGACAGAAGGACTATAACAGAGCCGCCCAGGACGATGTAGGGGATGTAGATAAACTCGCCAAGCAGTCCAGCTATAAATGAGCCAAGCAGCCCTCCTGCAACAGTCAGAGTCTGGAAGGTTCCGTTAAACCTTGCCCGTATTTCATTGGGTACGAAATTTTGTGTTGACGCCATTCGCAGATTGTAGGTTGTAACTGACATAATCCCTGAAATAAACATAAATATCATCATAACGGGCACTACAGTCAGCATGTAAGTTCCATCCACTAAAGCCATAAGGGTGAATGCTCCGACCGCAATAGCATACTTTTTAGAGTCCTTTATTTTGGTGCTGTAGTGATAGCTGCCGCCTATCAGCCTGCCTGCAATTAATGCAGCGCCCACGTAAATGTATTTTATTATTCCCAGCTCTGCAGTATTCTTGAAGAACGGAAGAATCAAAGTGCCGCTTGCGCTGCCAAAGGTCATAAGCACAACATAGAACAAAACAATGTATAATAGCCCTTTGTTATGAAGCAGGTATTTAATGCCGATTTTAAAGTCATTGGCGTAAGTTTTTATGTTATATTTTGTGCTGAGCTGCTCCACTTGCGACTCGCTGACTTTTATCATTGTTTCGAAGATTGCCGCTATGAAAAACGATACTGCGTTGAAAGCGAATAATGGGAAAGTGCCGATTGAGCTGTACACAATTGCGGCCACCGGCACAGCCAGCTGAGATATATTCCCGATAACTGCAGCGATGGAGTAAGCTTTCCTGTAATCATCCTTTTCTATAAGCAGCGGGAAAAGGCTTTCATATGCAATGATATACACACTGTCTATAGTGCCGATTACAAGGCATAAAGCTAAAATTACTGCGTAGTTAAAATTACCGCCGTAAGACATAATTGCTATTATCGCGAATATGCCTGCAGATATAAAGTCCAGCACATACATAGTTTTCCGACGGGAGAATTTGTCCAGCAGCGGCCCGGAAAGCGAAGGCATGATTATTTTCGGCAAGTTATATAAAACCATAGTAAGGGCATATAAAAATGTCGAATTTGTATAGTCAAGTATAAGAAGGCCGATAGCGAATCCGGAAACTGAGTTGCCCAGCATGGATACAACAGAGCCAGCTATCATTATTGTGAAATTTTTATTCCATAATTTATTTTTATTCTCCATGCTCACCTCAATAGTCTCAAAATTTATTCTTTTTGATTTTGCAAATCATGCACACTATTTTATCATATTAGAAATTTTGATTCAATGAATAAAGATAAACTGGTATTAAAACATTTTTTATTAATTTTTTCTTGAAATATAATTTTTTTCAGCCTGTTTTTTCCATGAAGAAGATAGCCTGCTTTTTGTACGCAGTTCAACTGCAGCTTCGCACACCGCCGCATAGCTTGCCTTAATTCCGTTGGAGTCGGGATGGTAATTTACGGCCCTGTCCGCAGATATTCCATAATTGCGGGCGGTTGTCACGGCGTCAATGTTGGCGCCTAAAAAAATAAATTCCCAGCCCATTTTTTCTTTTACGTTGTCAATCAGTTCTTTTACCGCTTTTTGTGTATATTCTCTGCTTGAATTTTCCATTCCGTCAGTGATTATAACGAAAAGCACTTTCTCGCAGCCTTTTTTGCTTCTTAGTGTGCTGATGGTTTTGCCCATTGCGTCCAGCAGAGCTGTGGAGCCGCGCACGAAATAATCATCACTGGTGATAGGTGAAATATCTTTAATGTTTACCCTATCATGCAAAAGTTCGTACTTATCATCAAAGAGCACGGTAGTCACTAAGGCATCCGAGGATAAGCCCTGCTGCTTAATAAGCATTGAGTTGAATCCTCCTATGGTGTCGCCTTCCAGCCCAGCCATTGAGCCGCTTCTGTCCAATATAAAAATTAATTGGGTTTTTGGTAAATTCATGTAAATAACCTCCGTTTTTTAATAAACAGAGTATAACAGAAAAAGAAATGGGATTGGTCGCTTCGGAAGCGACTAATTTACCTTCCTAATAAAGGCTGCTCAAACGCGAATAGGGCCTCATTTATTTCGTGGATATTGTATATGTTATGCTCAATGTGATATCTGATTATAACATCGAATTTATTCGATCCGGAAAGAGT
>CAZDZB010000042.1:6248-16488 GCA_964509795.1 uncultured Christensenellaceae bacterium
TGGGCCGGGAGTGTGTATTATAAATTTAGCTGGCAGGCTGCATGCGCTTGTTATCACTGCTTCGCCTGTGCGGCAATTGCCGATTTTATCGCACTCTGCCTGCAGTTTTTTAATTCCTGCCGCTTTAAATATTGCGCCGCTAACACCGCCGCCCATTTGAAGAGAGCAGGTTGCCGCGTTTACTATAGCGTCTGTCCGCATGTTTGTAATGTCATTTTGTATTATATAAAAAGGCATATAAATATATTATCACAAACCTAAAATAATTGTAATAAGAAAGACTGGCGTTTTTTAACGCATGACGGGAACTTATTTTTTAGTTTTTTTGTATAAGTGAGTTAAATTGAATTCATCGAGCAAATCAATCTCATTTATTTTAAGCTGTCTGCGCTTGCTGTGATTTTCTTTTCTCCAGCTGCTTATGATTTTTTCGTATTCTGCGGTAACTTTTTGAAGAACTTCATCCCAAGACATATAAATTGTTTCTCTTGCCTTAGCACCCATTGCGGCGAGGTCATAACTCAGCAGGGCATCATCCAGGCCTAAAGCTATGTCAGAGACCCTTTCCTGGGTTAAGATGCCGTTTTCGCCATCAGTTACTCCCTCTGCGGAGTTGCTTCCTTCCACCAGCAAAGACGCACAGCCGCATGCTGCTGCTTCGCGGACAACCAAAGGAGCATTGTCATATACAGATGGGAAGACGAATAAATCACTAGATGAGTATATTTGCCTCAGTTTCTCCCTGTCCATTACTTTCCCCGCGAAATGGATATTTTGTGACAAGCCAAGGCTTTCTACCAGCTCTTTTGCCCTGTGCTCATCTTCGCCGCTTCCTACAAACAGCATTGAAAATTCACGGTTTCTTCTTTTTAAGGCGCCCAGTGCTTTAATTATAAGATGAATGTTTTTAATATATGTAAGCCGTCCGACAAACAGGAAAATGGGCTTGTCGTTTTTCAGATTATATTCTTCTGCAATTTTTAAGCGTATTGCCGCATCTCTGTATGTTACGGGCATATCACAGCCGTTAGGCATAACCAAAACCTCACCTTTATATCCGTACTCCCTTAAAGTCTGAGCCGTTCCGCTGCTTACAGTCCATACGTAATCGCATCTTTCATAAAATGCTGACACGTATTTTGCGACAAGTTCACCAGGCAGATTAAGATTTATTTTCAGCCTTTGATTAACGTCGTCTTTATATTTTGAATGAAATGTTGAAATGTGAGGCAGTCCCCGTTTTCTGGCAATGCGTTCAGCCAATATACCAGACACGAAAGGACAGTGAGAATGTATTAAATCCATTGGAGTTTCATCGAGGGCTTTATTCAGCTTATGCGAAATAGGAAGCCCAATTTTGTATTGTTCTGCTATTACGGGCTTTGAGGCAGGGTATTCGAATATTTGATAAGGAAACGCTTCTACATCACGGCTTTTTTCCTTCGGAACTATCACACAGGATGTACCATATTGCTTATTTATAATTCTGGCGTAGTTTTCCACGCATACTGCCACACCGTCAACCTGAGGTGAAAACAATTCATTTGCTAAAGCTATTTTCATGGTTTGCTCCTTTGATGAAAGATAAATACGACTGCAGTTTTCTTTTAACTACCCCATTTATTATATCACAATTATTAAATAAGAGTATTTGATTTTACCAAAATTACAAATTTTTATTACATGAAATTTACCATTTGAACTGATCCCCTTTTTTTGTTAAAGTAATTATATTTATTTATTTGTCAATATATGCTATGATTATATTACAAATAATTAATAAAGAGAGATTCAACATGAAAAAATCCATAATATCTATATTAATATTATTTGTTGCCCTGCTTTCATTGGGCTCTTGCAGTGCGTTCAAAGAAGAAAAAACACAAACCACAGATGGTGAAACGATGGATAAGATGCAGGGTTTCTGGGTGCTGGCAGGGTATGAAGGGGAATTGAATGAAAAAATCAAGCTGAGCGGGGCTGCCATTGATATAGACGGAAGCAGCATGGATATGTATGAAGACTTTTTTGTGATTGCCGATGATGTCGGAATTGATATATCACAAGGGAATATATTAGTATACAAAAAAGGGAATAAAAACTACGCTGGGGAAATTTCTTTTAAAATCCAAGATGGCTATGAAATAATGATTTTTGACAGCGAAGAAGGCTATATGCAGTTTGAAAGAAGCAGTGAAGATGTTTTTTATATATACAAAGAATTTAAGAGAAATGAAAACGCGAGTTATGAATCATATATATACCTTGAAGATGAGCTTACGGATAAAGAACTGGCCAAGTATATAGCGGATGCATATTGGAATGAATGGTGCTACTTGTACCCGAATGGTGCTTATTCCGAAATGGACCCCTATTCAATGGTGCTTTATTCTTTGGATATGAGCGGATTTATGGAATATGTAGATGAGACGATTTATGTGGGCTGGGAAGTGCATGACGGGAAACTTTATTTAACTTATGAAAGCGGAGAAACATACTATTTCCCTATAGATTATGAATTTAATAACATAACAAGGTACGCATATCTATACCTCTACGATACCGAGGAAGGCTATGAAGGGTGTGCTTGGGTTCTTTGGGCCTATGTGGATTAATTGATTTTTTAAGGCTTTTGCTTGGAGCGAAAGCCTTTTTTGTACATTTGATTTTGTGAAAGGAAACTAAAATGAAAAAGCTGACTATTCTTTTGACAGCTTTACTGCTCACGATAGCTATAGGCTTAGGATGCAGGCAAATAATAAATGAATCAGCTGTAAATGAGGAAGAAATAAATTATAGAGAAGAAATGAGGGATTGGGTAATTACTATTAATAATATTTCAAAAGAAAAAAACAATGGATTTCTCATTATTCCGCAGAATTGTTCACCTCTGCTGACGGACACCGGATATGCCGATGGCGAGCTACGGACTGAATTCATTAATTCAATAGACGCCCTGGGACAGGAAGGTATTTCATTCGGAAACGACAGATATAATAAAGCGAGAGATGAAGCAAGCAGAATGCAGATTACGACGCTTTTAAATATTGGATTGGGAAGTGGGATTACCGTGCTGTCAGTGAATTATTGTGACCAGACTGATAAAGTGAGCAAGTCTTTAGAATATGACGTTCAGAACGGGTATATCAGCTTTATTGCATCTTCATTTTCGCTTACAGGTACTGCAACCGAGAACATTTTAAATGAAAGCAGCGCAGACATTACAAGCATTAAGATAGCTAGAAACTATCTTATTCTGCTTAATCCAGAGGAGTACGAAACCAAGGAAGAATACATAAATACCTTGGCGGAGACAAATTATGATATATTAATTATTGACGCATTTTTCCAAGATGATATTATGCTCAGCGGCCAGGATTTAGACCAATTAAAAACAAAACAAAACGGCGGGCAGCGAATTGTTATTGCATATATGAGCATAGGTGAAGCGGAGGATTACCGTTACTACTGGAAGGATGACTACTACGAAAACCCGCCTGATTGGCTGCTTGGCGAAAATCCTAAATGGAACGGAAATTTTCTGGTTAAATACTGGGATGAAGAGTGGCAGCAAATAATGGCACTGAGCGATGAAAGTTATTTAAACAAAATTATAGACGCTGGATTTGACGGAGTATACTTGGACATTGTGGATGGATATCAGACATTTGAGGACATGGAGAACAAATAACAGACAGCTTTTTGCTGTCTGTTACAAGGTAATTGTTTTTTGTTTTAAAGGCTTTCGCTGTTATCGTCTTTCATATAATCTTTGAAGCTTTTTTCTCCTTTTTCTTCCCACCATTTCTCGTAAAGCTTATCATATTCTTTGTCTGACTTGTTTAGCTTCTCAAATTCTTTGTCAAATTCTTTGCTGAATTCTTTTTTGATTTTGTTTTTGGGCTTGTGCTTTGAATTTGAATTGTTTGAGGAATCGCCGCCAAAGCCACCGAAAATGATTTTTGCCAGTATGAAGACCCCCGCCGCCTGCCAATACGTAAGAGTAGTCAGATTAAATATCATGGGCATCAGCCAATTCCACAGCCACATGACGACAAAACCCATCAGTATTATGAGGCCTGCACCCAGTATAGTGAACCCGACTATCATTAATGCCTTTTTTATGCCTGATTTTACTTTTTCTGCATTATCACAATTAATATCAATATTCATTTTATTTCTCCTTTACATGTAGTGTATTATTATTTTTTCCAGTTTTTTTATTGCTCTTGATTTACGGGAGAGTAATGTGCCCAGCTTTTCTCCGGTTTCTTGGGAAAGCTGTTTATAGCTTTTGCCTTTAAGCTCGGTTTCTATAAACACAAACCTGCTTTTATCATCCAGTGATAAAATAGCGTTTTTCAAAATGATTTTTAATTCCTTTATCAGCAGTTCATCTTCCGTGCTTATAGTCTCTGGTTCATGGTAGTCGTCTCCTAATATTTCGCGATTTCGTTTTTTTAGTAAATCGTATGCGCCATTTCTAATTGAAGTATACATATAGGATGTCATGTTCTGTATGCTGAGTGCATCATTTCCCTTGTAAAGAAGCTTTAATACAGTCTGCTGAATAATATCTTCGGCGTCGTATTCATTAATATGGCTGAACCTTGAAACGAGATAAGATTTGAAGTTCGCATAATCATTTGTAAACGCAGTTTCTATTATGTTTTTCAGCAATTGTATTCACCCCCTTTTTCAAAAATTCTTCTTTTAATAGTATATACTATTTTCTTAATATCCTTGTATAGAATTTTTTATTTCAATTTTGCCGGCTCATATGTATGACGATTGAAACGGAGATTTATTGCATTTTTCATAAAATATTTCGTATTTTAAAAAAAATTAGAGCCAAGATATTTGTTAATTGCTTAGTTTTAACAAGTTTGTGTATATTTTATCAAATAATACTGGTATAAATAGCTAAAAAATCTTGTAAATAATTTGTGCACAATGTATAATTAATTAAAGTCGACATGCTTATCTTAACATTATGTTAAATGAGGATATGATTTAACTGGGCTAATTTAATCATCTGTTATCAGGAGGATTTATAATGAAGCAGATCGTAGAATTATTAAGGGAAAAGAGCCAGCTGCAATATCATATTAATGCCATCAAAGAATATATTGACGACAAAAATTATGATATGCGTCTAAAAGAAGTCTGGGATTCCTATAACGATGAACTAATGGAAGTGGACGCAAAGATTAAAAGTCTTAGCATGCCTGCGCTTGAAGAGTTTGAGAAAGAGAAGCTCAACCTGCTGGCACAAATTAAAGAACATGAAGAAGCACTTGAAAAGTGCAGAGAGCAAATCAAAGAATTGCAGAGGCTGACAAAGCTGATTAACAAAGGCTAAGCCACGGTATCATGCGGGTAAAGTTTTTTGGCATCAAGGGATTTTTATGCCCTAGAGTGTTAAAAATTTCACAATATTGACATATGTCATTTATTTTAAAAAAGGGATTTTATACAGGTGAAAATGTTAAAAAAATCACAATCTACTGATTGGGAAAGCGGTTTTTGATTATTTGGCGGTAACATTGATGTTAAAGCCATTAAAAATACGGGAGGTGCACTTTGGAAGCTAAAGTACGTGAATGCGGTCAATTGACCGAAAAAGAACAGTACTCATTGCTTGAAGAAACTATCAAGGATTTTGAGTACAAAGAAGACAACTTAATTCAGATTCTGCATATGGCACAGGCTATATTCGGATTCTTACCGACAGAAGTACAGAAATTCATTGCGGAGAAAATGAATATTTCATTATCCCACGTTTCAGGTGTGGTAACCTTTTATTCTTTCTTTTCTACCCAGCCGAAGGGCAAATACAAAATACAAGTTTGCCTGGGCACTGCGTGCTATGTCCGGGGCGGAAAAAAGATAGTGGAAGCTCTTAAAGAAGAGCTGGGGATAGACATTGCAGAAACTACTCCTGACAGGAAATTTTCACTAGAAGTTATGAGATGCATAGGTGCCTGTGGCCTGGCACCCGCAATAAGCATCAATGATAAAGTTTACAAAAGGGTTAATCCTAAAAAAATCCATGAAATACTGAGTGAATATGAATAAGGAAAGGAGTGCAAGATGAGCAAAAATATAAAAAATGAAATTAAAGACTTGGCTGATTTAACCAGTATAAGAGAAAAGTTTGCGGAAAATGAAAAAGATTATGAATACAGAATCCTGGTGTGCTACGGTGCAAGCTGCATATCTTCAAATTGCAAATCAATTCACATAAAGCTTAAAGAAAAGCTGGAAGAATATGGTTTAACAGACAAAGTAAAAATAAAACTGACGGGGTGTATAGGAACCTGTGCAGTAGGCCCGACATTGACGGTGGAACCTGACGGTGTGTTCTACTGCAATCTAAAATCAGATGACGTTGAAAGAATAGTTAAAGAGCACTTAATTGGAAAGAAAGTTGCAGAAGATTTATGCTATGTAGATGCGGGAACTAGCAAAAGAATAATTTATAAGAATGAAATTCCGTATTTCAGCGCACAGAAGAAGCTGGTTATGAAAAACTGCGGCAGAATAGATTATGCATCTCTAGATGAATATATTGCCAATGACGGCTACTATGCTCTTCAAAATATCTTATCTTCGCTTAAGCCCGAAGATGTTGTAACTGAGGTTGAAAAATCCGGACTGCGCGGAAGAGGCGGCGGCGGATTCCCTACAGGGTTTAAATGGAAGCTGGCGGCTGCTAATAAGAGTGACCAGAAATATGTAATATGCAACGCCGACGAAGGAGACCCGGGTGCGTTTATGGACAGGTGTCTTATAGAAGGCGACGCTTACCTTGTAATAGAAGGCATGACAATAGCAGGTTACGCAATAGGGGCAGGCAAGGGCATAGTATATGTGCGTGCGGAATACCCCATCGCAATTGAAAGGCTTCAAGCGGCAATAAATGAAGCCAGAGGCAGAAACTTGCTGGGTGATAAAATATTCGGCTCTGATTTTTCTTTTGATATTGAAATTAGAATAGGAGCAGGCGCTTTCGTATGCGGAGAGGAAACAGCACTAATGGCTTCCGTTGAAGGCAGGCGTGGTGAACCCAGGCAAAAACCACCGTTTCCTTCCGATAAAGGATTGTACGGCAAACCCACAATCATTAATAATGTTGAAACTTTCGGCAACGTTGCCACAATATTTTTGAAAGGTGCCAGCTGGTTTAACAACATTGGAACAGTAAAGAGCAAAGGGACCAAAGTATTTGCCTTGGCAGGCGACGTAAACAATTCAGGCATAGTTGAAGTACCAATGGGAACAACTTTGGGCGAGATTATATTTGACATCGGTGGTGGAATACCCAACGGAAAAAAATTTAAAGTTGCCCAGACAGGGGGGCCTTCCGGAGGCTGTTTGACAGCGGAGCATTTAAACACTCCTGTTGATTATGATTCACTTGTGGAGCTCGGAGCCATTATGGGTTCAGGCGGGCTTATCTGCATGGATGAGGACACCTGCATGGTGGACGTGGCCAGGTACTTTATGGAGTTTGTGCAGGAAGAAAGCTGTGGCAAATGCGTGGCATGCCGTATCGGAACAAAAAGAATGCTTGACATACTGGAGCGCATCACAAAAGGGGAAGGCCAGGAAGGTGACGTTGAAAAGTTAATAGAATTAGGCGAAACCATAAAAGATACCGCTCTTTGCGGACTTGGGCAGACCGCTCCGAACCCTGTTCTTAGCACTATAAAATATTTCAGGGAAGAGTATGACGAACACATCCGGCAGAAAAAATGCAGAGCAGGCGTATGCGCCGACTTGTTCATTTCACCATGCGAAAACGCATGTCCGGCGGGAGTAAACGTTCCAGGATATATCGCGCTGGTAGCAGAGGGCAGAGTGGAGGATGCTTACAAACTCATTAGGCAGGAAAATCCTTTCCCGTCTGTATGCGGCAGAGTGTGCACTCACCCATGTGAGCATGTGTGCAGAAGAGCGCAGCTGGATGAGCCGATAGCGATAGCCGATCTTAAGAGGTTTGCGGCAGACGAAGTTATGAAGCGTGGGGCCCCCATTAACGAACTCATATATCCTTCTAACGGCAAATCTGTTGGCATAATCGGCGCCGGGCCTTCAGGGCTGACATGCGCGTATTACCTGGGCAAGCTGGGATATGATGTATATGTTTATGAAGAGCAGCCTGTCGCTGGGGGAATGCTGGCAGTAGGAATACCTGAATACAGGCTTCCTAAAGAAGTGCTTGAAAAGGAAATAAAGACAATTACACAGATAGGAATAAACATCCTTACAGAAACAAAAGTTGGAAAAGACGTTTCATTTGAAGAGCTGCTCAAAAAGCATGATGCCGTATACACAGCGACGGGCACTCAGATATCAAGGCGAATCGGAATAGAGGGCGAGGAACTGAATGGAATATACCACGGAATTGATTTCCTTAAAGATGTTCACCTGGGAAAAGTAAAGCAGGTGTCAGGAGTGGTTGCCGTAATAGGCGGCGGAAACACTGCAATTGACGCTGCCCGTACGGCATTGAGGCTGGGAGCCGACGAAGTGCATATTCTTTACCGCAGGTCTATTGAGGACATGCCGGCCGATTTAAGGGAAATACATGACGCGGTAGAAGAAGGAGTACAAATCCATACTCTTGTTGCTCCGCTGCAGTTTACAGGTAAAACCAAAGCAGAAAAAATAAAATGCGTAAAAATGGAACTCAAGGGCTTTGACAGGTCAGGAAGAAAAGTGCCTACTGCCATAGAAGGCAGCGAGTTTGACTTCGCGGCTGATATGGTTATTCCGGCAATCAGCCAGGATGTGGACCTGCCGTTCATAAGAAACAAAGAAGTTAAGATAACCCGCTGGGGAACAATTGACATCGACAGAGACACAATGATGACAGGCAAGGAAGGCGTATTTGCGGGCGGTGATAACGTACGGGGAGCAGATGTTGTGATTACTGCAATTGCGGACGGCAAAAAGGCCGCAGAATCCATTGACAAATACTTAGGCGGCAAAGGGATACTCAACAAGGGAGAAAAAATTGATATTCCACAAGGGCGCGATGACGAAGAAATAGTTGAACATGAGAGATTCAAGATGAAATATTTATCTCCTGAAGAACGCTGCGGAAACTGCAAAGAGGTTTCTTTAGGTTTCCACCGACTGAATGCGTACGCAGAAGCTATGAGATGCCTGCGCTGTGACAGAAGATAGATAAGGAGGTAAATATGGTTAATATTAAAATAAACGGAAAAGATATAAAAGCCCGAGACGACATGACAATATTACAAGCGGCCAGAGAGAATAATATTGAAATTCCTACATTATGCCACCTTGAGGGAATACATGAAATGGGAGCATGCAGAATGTGCGTGGTGGAAGTGGCTGGCGCAAAATCGCTTCAGGCTTCCTGCATCGCGCCTGTGCGTGAAGGCATGGAGATATTGACTCACTCAAAAAGAGTGCGTGAGCGTAGAAAAGTGTTGTATGAACTGATACTTTCAGATCATCCCAAAGACTGCCTTAACTGCGGAAGAAACTTAAGCTGCGAACTTCAGGCATTGGGAGACATTATCCAGGCAGACGAGGCAAGGTTCAAAGGTGATTTTTCCAGCGATACTGTGGACTTATCTAGTGAATCCATAGCAAGAGACAGCGCAAAGTGCGTACTATGCAGAAGATGCGTAACCATGTGCAATGAAGTGCAGCAGGTAAAAATACTAAACGCTCAAAACAGAGGTTTTGCAACGCAGGTAGGCCCCGGCAATGACCTATTGATGGGAACGTCAACATGCGTTAACTGTGGCCAGTGCACCACAGTGTGCCCCACAAACGCACTGCATGAAAAAGACGCTACAGAGGCTGTATGGGACGCTTTGGGCGACCCGGAGAAGGTTGTAATAGTGCAGACTGCTCCTGCTGTTCGCGTGGCCATAGGCGAAGAGTTCGGCTACCCTGCAGGAACAATTGTGACAGGCAAGATGGCACAGGCTTTGCGTGAGCTGGGATTTGACTATGTGTTTGACACTAACTTCGCAGCAGACCTTACAATAATTGAAGAAGGGCATGAGCTTTTAAGCAGGCTGGTTGCGTATATGGCTTCAGTGGGCAAGGTTACAGAAAAGCAGGCTGAAAAACTTGGATTCAAAGGCAAGCTTAAAAAGCCTGTTTTGCCGATGATAACAAGCTGCTCACCGGGTTGGATAAAATACATTGAGCATTACTACAATAAACAGCTGGCACACCTTTCATCCTGCAA
>CAZDZB010000043.1:0-16398 GCA_964509795.1 uncultured Christensenellaceae bacterium
TCTCCTGACGCATTATGGTTGTGGTCATGATGGCTATGGCTCATAATTTCTCCTTTAATAATGTTCAATCCATCCTTCAGTGTTGCCTTACAATGGCTGTTTAACTTTGTTTAAGAAATTCAAGCACCAGCTTATTGTATTTTTCAGGGTGTTTTAGGCTGAGTTCTCCGTGCCCTGCGCCTTTAACCACGTTTAAACTACTATTTTTAATAGTCTCGCGTAAAATTTTCGCGGACTTTTTCATAACAGGCAGTTCCTTCTCTCCAACGAGTATAATAGCCTCGGCCTCACTTTGGCTCAGGCTTTCCGGCATTTTGTATGTACTGTTTGACATTGCCATATTTATCAATGATTCTTTGGTCATCTTTTGGCTGTCTTTGTAATATTTGTCGAACATATCGTCAGGCACAAACAAAGCCTTTGCCTGTTGTTTGGCAAACCACTGCTTTTTTATAAGAGAATAGCTCATGTTATACATTGGTTTTATCATCATAGCTGTGTGTTTCATTGGATAAACCAGCGCGCTTTCAATGACTGCCTTTTTAACAATATCCTTTTTTCTTGAAAGCAGTTCAACAGCTATCTGCGCGCCTATTGAAAGTCCGCACACTGCGTAAAGTTCATTATATGGGCTCAGGTTTATATATGCTTCAATTTTGTCCGCGCATCTCTGGATCGTTGTAAATGTGGTTTCCGCTTCGTCTCCGTGCCCGTCAATTGTTGCTGCTATAACATAATAATTTTCTTTGAGCGCCTCAATATGCTTATCCAGCGACCACCAGGAAAGGCCGCCGCCGTGCAGAAGCATTACTGATTTATTTTCTTTATCGCCAAATGTTTTAAAATCCATATGGTTTTCCCCTTGTCTCAATATAAATTTATTTTATTTATTTCTGATAATTATATCATATTTCTCAAATGTCTTAAAAACACCTTCTTAAAAAAGAAAGTGTTTTATGGCATATAGTTTTTAAAACTGTATTAACTATTTATATAATTTCCACATAAACAGCTATTTTTATCACAAGGTCAGCTTTCTTCATAGGCCTTTCTGAAAACATTTTCCACTATTTCTTTCGAAGCTGTTCCTTCGTGGACTTTCTCATCATTCACATAAAACGTGGGAACAAAATAATAATCATATTGATTGGCCAGTTTCCTGTTTCTGTTCTCATCTATTATATTAAGCTCTACTTTTTCGTATTCGGGATGTTCACGCAAAACTTCACTTATCCATCTGTTCGCTGCCAGGCAAAAAGGACACATGGGCAGCCTGAAATATGTCACCTTTTTCATGTTTATCTCCTTTTATCCTTGATAAGCTGTTTTAAAAATATTTTCCACTATTTCCTTTGTGGCTTCTCCTTCATGCACTCTTTCGCCGTCCAGATAAAAAGCAGGAGCGGATTCAAGCTTGTATTCTTTTGCTTTATCCCAATTTCTGCTTACATCTATCATTTCAAATTCAATGTCTTCATACTCCTGGTGTTCATACATAACTTCTGTAATCCATCTGCTCGTTTCTACGCATGGTATACACATAGGAAGGCTGAAATAAACTATTTTTTTCATTTATTCTCCTGATGAAAGCGCAGCAAAACGCCTTCTAAGTTTCATTTAATAAATTATATCATATTAAAAAATTTAGTTTGTGATAAAATCACCATCACAAAAAGCAGGCCTTTTAAAACCTGCTTTTATTGATAATATCTAAACATCTGTCGTCTTTATAAAACAATAATTAAGTCTGCACTATGGTGTCATTACGCCGTACCATTGTGAATATTCTGAAAGGTCAGGCACCCATCCTGCAACTACCACCGTTCCGTCGGACTTTAGTCCTAAAGAATTATAATTTCCGGCGTATATCGCGACAATATCCCTCCAATCTGCCACGTTGCACTGTCCGTACGAGTTGTCCCCGGTAAATACCACAGTCCCGTCGGATTTTAATCCAAGTGTAAAGTTTTCCCCTGCGCTCACCGCTGTGATGTCAGTCCACTCTGACACATTGCACTGTCCGTATGTGTTGTCACCTGTGGAGTTGACCGTGCCATAAAGCGTAAGGCCTATAGTGTGATTTTTCCCCGCATCCACCTGGATAATGCCTGTCCAGTCACGCACCCTGCACTGCCCCTGCACCCATTCTCCTGTAGCTTCCAGCGTGCCATCGGCCATTAAGCCTACTGTGTAATGCTCTCCTGCAGTTACCTGAACAATGTTTTCCCAGTCATCCACTGTACATTGGTTATATAATGCATATCCTGCTGCTCTCACAGTGCCGTCATAGCTCAATGCTACAATATGTCCGCCGCCTGAGCTAATCTGCACAATGTTACCCCAGTCCTCAGCGTCATACTGATCATATTCATTGCTTCCTGCCACAAGCACTCTTCCTGAAGTCGTAAGACCCGCGATGAATTTATTGCCTCCGCTTATTGTTGAAATCCCACTCCAGCTTTCGGCGTCAATTATCCCTTCCGCCGCGCTTGAGACCATGACTGTACCGTCATTTTTTAATGCGCTTATAAATGCGATTCCTGAGGTGATATAACGATAGTTATTTTCAAAAAAATAATTAAAAACAATGTCTTTTGAGTCTTTATAATCTGTTATATACATCAGTATTCTCATCGCCTCTATCGGCATATCATTTTCTATTAAATATAAAGCTTTGAGATATTGTGTCTCCGTTATCTGTTTTTTGGAATCACTGTAATTACCGGCAGTCGTAAACAGCTCAATTGCCTGGTCAAATTTCTGCTCCTCCACCAGCTGCCTTGCCCATTTGTAGTAAGCCCAGTTTATCCTGGATTGGCAGTCTTTGTAATCTGCCAGCATGCCAAACATGTAAGCCGCCTGCTCATACTGTCCGTTGTCCATGTACCAGTACGCTTTTATGTAATAGGTTTCTTTTATCTGGTCTGCCGAATCCTTGTAATCACCCAACCGCTCAAACATAGCCGCTGCCTGTTCAAATTGTCCTTGTTCTCTAAGTTCTACTGCGTCTCTGTAGTCGAAGTATTTTATATCCAACACAAAAAATACCATTAAAAAGGCAATAATAAGCACCAGGATAATTAAGGCGATTATTGAACTTTTTATGAGTATTTCGTTTTGTCTTTTTTGCTGACGTGTAAGGTCTCTATAAGTTTTTTGATGTTTCATGATATATATTGTATCATTTTATATTTGTTTTTCAAGAATTAGAATTTATTATTTTTTTCTGCAGAAAAGCAGCTGCATATTGAAAGCAGAATGTTTTTAATGTTAATTTATTTATATGGGCACTTGTCGCAGCACTGGCTGCACCCTGTGCATTTTCTGCCTTTCTTTTTGTCATGAATTATTTTAATAACAGCCCCTGCAATTGCCAAAGCTATTACAACGATTACAGCTATGTCGCCAAATGTCATTTTAAGCCTCCACTTTTTTCATGGTTCTTTTTTCGTTTCTGCTGCCTTTTCTCATTAAATATATTACGTATCCTAAAATCACCGCAACTGCTGCCAGTCCTCCCACAAACCCTTGTCCGAATCCTCCTGTCGTAATGAGTGTTCCGAATTGATATACCAAAAAAGATAAAACATATCCCATGGCAAGCTGAAACGCCAAAGCGCCAATGAACCATTTATTTGACTCAAGTTCTGCCTTCATGGCCCCAATTGCCGCAACACAGGGAGGAGTGAACAAATTAAATATCAAATATGAAAGAGCAGCTACTGATCCAATGCCGAAAATTCCCTGCACGGTTGCAGCGTCCCCCATCAATGTCATTTCGTCAGGGTCAATAAAATTGCTTATTGAAAAAACAACTGCCAGGGTTCCTACTACATTCTCTTTTGCTATAAGCCCCGTTATGGCCGCCGCTGCAAATTGCCACATTCCGAATCCCAGGGGTATTAAAATGACCGCCACAGGAGATGCCAGCGCAGCCAGGATGCTGTCGCCCGCGCTTTGCGCTATTTCAAATTTCCAGGTGAATGTCTGGAGCATCTGTATTATTACATTGCATATTAATATAACAGTTCCCGCTTTTATAATAAACGCCTTTGCTCTGCTAAACATCGACGAAAAAGCCCTTTTAAGGCTAGGCCACCTGTATTCCGGCAGCTCAATAATAAAATATGAAATTGAATTATCTCCTGTAATTTTGCGTATTATGACAGCGCCGGCTACGATAATTGCAATCCCCATGAAATACATCAATGTGCCTACCCATCCATTCTCGCCGAAAAACACACCGGCGAACAGGGCTATTATCGGCAATTTTGCGCCACATGGCATAAACGGCGCCAGCATGGCCGTTGTGCGCCTTTGTCTAACGCTTTTTATTGTACGTGTTGCCATTATCCCCGGCACAGCGCACCCTGTCCCCACAACCATAGGAATTATTGACCTTCCTGAAAGGCCCACTTTCTTAAAATATCTATCCATCAGCATGGCAACCCGTGCCATGTAGCCGCAGTCCTCAAGAAGGGCCAGGGAAAAGAACAAAACCATAATAAGCGGCAAAAATCCAACTAACGCGCCCACTCCGCCGATAATTCCGTCAAGCAGCAAGCTTGATAGAACTGGCGATACATTTGAACCAATCAGCTTTTCCACGAATGTGTAAAAAGCATCAATCCATCCCGCAAAAATGTCAGCCATCCAGGGCCCAAGCCAAGCCTGCGAAAGCGAAAAAACCAAAAAAATTATTGCTGCGAAAATAGGAATACCAAACCAATTGCTCGCTATTATTCTGTCGGCCTTGTCCTGCTTGGTCTGCTTTGTAGATTCTGTTGCTCTTTTTTCTGCTTTTTTTACTATCTGGTTAACATACTCATATCTTTTTTTGTCCCTATCCTGAATGTCATCAGAGTCAAAATCAATGTTCGGCGCTTTCTGTCCGCTCTTTTCAGATGCTTTTTTGTAAGCTGTCTCTATTAATATGTCCAAGCCGTTTTCCAAAGATTTAGCTGCAGATGTTTTAACAACAGCGCAGTTTAGAAAATCGCTCAGTATTTTATCATCCACTGTATTGCCTTTTTTCTCTAAAAGGTCAGCCTTATTCAAGGCAATAATAACGGGAATATTAAGTTCTAAAAGCTGAGTTGTAAAAAAAAGGCTCCTGCTTAAATTAGTGGAATCAACTATATTTATTATAGCGTCAGGCTCTTCGTTTAAAACAAAATCCTTTGTTATTGTCTCTTCGTTTGTATATGGGGATATTGAATAAGCACCGGGCAAATCCGCTGCTATTATTTTTTCTTTTGAAGGATTCAGATGCTGTTTTATGAAGCCTTCTTTTTTTTCGATAGTAACACCAGACCAATTGCCAACATGCTCAGTTTTTCCTGTGATGGCATTAAAAAGCGTAGTCTTTCCGCTGTTTGGGTTGCCTGCCAGTGCAAATTTCATAATTCCCTCCAATTGTTAGCTTTGGACAACTTTTTTGATTTAAAAATTGCCCTTCTTCACAAAGAGCTTAAAGTTAAACTTGAATTGCTTTTGCTAAGTCTTTATCTATGCTGTATCGCGCATCCTTTACATTTATAATGTAGTTGGAAGCCAGTTTGGAGATAATGGTTATCTTTTCACCAGGATAACATCCAAGAGAGAACAAAAAATTACGGACATCTTCCCTGTCAACATTAATTTCGCTGACTGTATATGTTTTGTTTTGCTTTACCTCTGATAGTGGCATATCAAATATCCTCCCGTGTCGGTTAGTACATGCTAACTTTCACGGTAAGTTTATCATAGCTAACTTTTTTTGTCAACATTATTTAAAAAATAACAGGGTGTAATTTAGCGATAAAACAGCCTGGTTAATCAAGTTAACCAAGGCAAATATAAAACCTTTTCGTCATTGGCACAATAGTTTTTAATATAAACGCTCAGAAAGCAACGATACTTTATCATGTATCTTCTTTTCAAGCTTGATGTCCATATTATCTATCCATAGATTTTTAACAATAATTCTCTGTTTCTCTCTGTCCCTTTTTAGCTCAATCCTTCCCACCATGTTCTCGCCGTAAAGCACAGGCACCGCATAATATCCATAAACCCTGTCTTTTTCAGGAGTATATATTTCCCATTTATAATCAAAGTCAAAAAGCTCATTTACTACTTTCCTGTCCCACATTAAATTATCCAACGGGGCAATGAACTCAACTCTCTTTTTATATTCTTTTTCGCCTGCCGCCTCTTTCATAATCTCTTGGTCGTCGGATTTGTAATAAAAATTTTTCTTGATTCCGTCAACAAACACTTCTCTGATTTTTCCGTCCTTTTCAAGAGCGGCGAGCGCAGCGTTTCTGCCCTCCGACTTCAAGCCGTCAATTCCGATGAACGCATAACTTGCATTGTTGTGCAAAAGGCCGACGCTTCCGATTCTTCTTAATATGTTCCATTCAAAGCTTTCTTCGGTGGTTTTGTTTGGGTTTGCCATGCTGAAAATTTCCGGTTCAATCAGCCGCTCTGCCAAATCATAATATTTTCTTGTGTTCTTTTTGTGGTGGAAAAGCAGATCCCCCCTGTAAAACAGCCTGTCCATCGCCGCCCTGGCTAAAGATGTTTTCGACCAGTACCAATCAACTGTCTTATCAAAATTAATGTCCGATGAACAAACAGGGCCATTTTTTTTGATATAATCCAATATATCGCAGATTGCCTCATCAGTTGCCTCTTTGCTTCTTACTGATGCTTCAAAGTTTGCCCTTTGCTTTTCAAAATACGGCCAGTCACTTACCATACATATAGACATACATTTATCCAAACAGTCTATCAGCTTTCTTTCCTCATACAGCAGGCTGTATATGTCATCTTTACTGAAGTTTTTTACTTTGGAAAATAAAACAAGTTCGTGATTTTTCCCAAACACATCTACAGGGTCGTATTGAATGCACCCTGCTTGTTTTACATACTCTAATATTCCCGGTCTGCCTTCAAATTTATGCTCACCTAAAAGTCCGTGCTTTAAAAGCAGAAATCTCCTTGCCTGTGATTTAGTTATTACAAATTTCTCATGCATTTTACATTTTCACTATTCATCCAGAATAACTGATATAAAATCTTTAATCACACTGAAAATCGCTGCAAAACCAACACTGACCATAAATACAATTATTGACACAAGAATTCCGTATCCGCGAAATGCAATATGCAAACCAAATAAAAATCCAATAGCAAAAAAAACATAAACTAATACCCTAGAAGTCATTCTTATTTTTGTAAGCTTCGCTTTTTTTGACTCTGTTAATTTATCAAAACGTATAATATTGCTCTTTTGAATATTTTTTGACATTGGTTTCTTTTTATTAATTTGAGACAAATCATTGCTCATAAGCTCCATAAAATTATCATCAGGGCTTTTATTCGTTTTAGGCATAATATCTATATTCAGCGAATTAATATATTTAGATACTTTTCCTCCTATGTCAGGCCTATATCTGCTTTTTAATATCTCTACTGCTTTTTTGCTGCCCTTATGGGCTGTTGCCAGGTATTCATAACAGGTGAAACAGATTTTTATATCAGAATGTTCCTTGCTTAATTTATTTTCCGAAAGGAAAGTTATAGGGCTTCCGCATATTGCGCACTTTTTACTCAAAATTATCTCCTTGTATAATATACTTATATTATTCACTTTTGTGTTGCCTTGCGCTGATTTAAGCTTCGCTTTAATCAGCCTCGGCCTGTGGTTGGTTATTTGTTGTACCTAAAATTTTGCTATAACAGCCATATAAATCATTAACCGAAAAATGACACCACCAAATGCAATTCATTTAAAATGGTATCATTTTGAATATGCGCTGTCAATGCCAGCATTAATTTTAAATATTTATTTTAGTTTTCTTAGCAGTGTAGGCAGAAACGAAAGGCTAAGCAATGATGAAAGTATCATTGAGACCCACATAAGCGACGACACATAAAGGTGTACTTTCAAAGGAGAAATCATTAGAGCGCTGAGCGCCATAGCAAAGCCTAATGCATTAGCGATAATAGGCCTTGATGAAAATCTTAAAGCCTCATCCACAGCATCCTTGCCTTCCATGCCGCTTTTTTTGTACTCCCCGTAAATGGAAGCGAAATGGATCGCATAGTCGATGCCTACACCAATTGTGATGCTGAATATCGTCGTTGTAAACAAATTTAGAGATATCCCGGTAAACCCTAAAAACGCAAACATAAATGCCGTTGTTAATAAGATTGGCAGCATGGCGAATACGCTTACAACAAATTTTCTCAAACTGATAAGCAGGAATATAAAAACCAACCCAAAAGCAATAATCAAACTCATCTTCTGCCCTGCAATCATCATCTGGTTAAGTTCATACATGGTAAACTGTGTGCCTGCAAGCAAAACTCCGTCCTCTTCATCAGATATTGCAATTATGTTTTCAATAGTTTCATTGTTTAAATCCGTCGGGTATATGATAACTTTTGAATATTTGTCATTAACCAGTTCTTTATATATGTCCTGGCTGCTGAAATCTATCATGCCCAGCAGAGATTTGTCAGGAATATTTTCCTCAATAATTTCCAGGATACTGTAAAAAGAAACAACTTTGCTTACGTGTCCGCTGTCTAATAAAGCCTGAGAATAGCCACTTACCTTATCAGTTGCCTCATCTGACATAGGGTCACCGTCATTTTCAATAAGCGCAAATAAAGGGATAGTACCTCCGTTAATTTCCATGATTTTTTCAAAGCTCTTTGAAACTTCTGTGTAATCTTTATACATCATCAGCTGATTAAATTCCGTTGTGATTTTAGGGATTCCAAAAAATGCGGTGATTATTATAACAACGGCTATCGCAACCGATGGCCAGCCGAAAAGCTTATTGAACGGAATGTTTATACCCTTTGATTTCTTGCTTTTTCTGATGTCTATCTTCTCAAAGCTGTTTATTGTGGGCAAAATAAGCCAAGTTATAATTCCTGCCAGAGCTATTCCGATTGACGCAAATATCGCCAGGTCATGCACTGCGCTGGTTTTCATAAATACAAGGGCAGCAAATCCCGCAACAGATGTTACGGTTGTTATTATCATAGGAACTCCAACCATTTTTAAAGATTTGGTCAGGCTTTCTTTCATAGTGTTTCCTTCGTTTAGGTATTCCTGAACGTGAGATGTGAAATGCAGCCCGTCAGCGCTTCCTATTATTATAGTAAATATGGGGGCAAGCACAGTAAGAATAGACACTTGGTTGCCTATTAAGCCAGCGAATCCCAAAGTCCACAGCGCGGCTATGCCGGCCGGCAGCACGGATAAAAGAGTTCCCTTGACTGAACCCATTTGTATCCTGAAAATAGTGAAAAGAATTACAAGGATAATCGGCGGAATGACAAGAAGAATAAACAGCAGATAGTCAAATATCTTGTTCTGCATATATTTGTCTCCGCCTATGTAATACTCAATGCCGTCTTCCTGCAGATATTCTTCAATGCTTTTCAGGTCATCAAACCCAAAATTCTCATTGGGGAAAAGCACCAAAGTGGCGTACTCTTTGCCGTCGACTGTCTTTATGGCAGAAAGCTCTTCCGCATTGATGGGCAGGCTGCTTTCTGTTCCCTTTACATACTTCACTCCGTTAAGTTCGCCTGCAAAGGACTCAAAACCGGATATTTCCTCTTCCAGCACATCGCTGTATTCCGTTACCACAATTATCTGGTCTGATGAAGGAAAGTTTTCCTCCAGCACTTCCATGTTCTCGATGTATTCACTGTCCTGCGTTTTAAAAACATCAAATGATGTTTCAAGCTTAAGCTGAGTTAGCCCGTATATGGCAAGTAAATTAAGTAAGACAAATACAACCATTATAGGTTTCTTTGCTTTGTAGATTAGTTCTATGTGCTTTTTCATGGTTCCCTCGTTTTAAAAATTATTCACTTAAAATATATGAAATTACCTGATGCGATATAACTGAACGGTTGAATGCGATGTCTTCAAGACCTGTCCGGCTGGCTGCAAAAATGCCGTTCTGCAGCATTGCGGCTCCGAATCCTCTCTCTATTGCTCCATTGTATGTTGCAAGCACGCAATACTCCGCAGCGTTCCCACAAAGTACTACAAAGTCAACTTCCAGGTTCTTAAGTATTTCTTCCAAATCTGTTTTCCAAAATCCATTTCCATAATATTTTATTACTTCAATATCTTTTTCATCAGTTGCCAGTTCATCAGCATTTTGATAATTTTCATCATCACCATCGGCTAAATCCCGGATTACTATTACGGGCTTATTTTTTTCTCTGAAAAGAAAGGCTGTGTGATTTATATAATCAAACGTCCTGTTATATTCCTCCTGCCCTTTGCGATGGGAAATAAAGGCTTTCTGAACGTCAATAATAAGCAAAGCAATATTCATAAATAGTACCTCCTTCATTTTCTGTATAATTCATTTGCTTTATGCAAATGCTATCACTTAGCCCACCTGCTGTCAATATATCTTCTATCCCGGATTAACGTGCACCATAATGTGCTTGACTTCTGCAAATTCTCTTTCTATCTCATCATGCACTTTGTCCGCTATGCTGTGAGCATCCTCCAGAGATTTATTTTTATCTGCAACTATTTCAAGGTCAACATATATTCTGTTGCCAAACATTCGGGTCTTAAGATTATAAATGCTTATAACCCCTTCCTGTCTTAATGTCAAAGCACTTATTTTTTCCTCTGTTTGTTTATCACAGGATTTGTCAACCATTTTGTCTATGGCATCTTTAAAAATTGAAACTGCCGTTTTGGCAATAAATACACAGATAATAACGCTGGCTACAGGATCCAGCACGGCAAGCCCCAGTCTTGCTCCCAAAATGCCCGCAAATGCTCCCACTGAGGATAAAGCATCTGACCTGTGATGCCATGCGTCGGCCATCAACGCAGTTGAGTTTATCTTTTTTGCGTTTATTTTTGTGTACCAGTACATTGCTTCCTTAACAATCATTGATATGGCAGCAGCAATAAGAGCCAAAAGGCCCGGCGTCTTTATGTCTGCGTAATTGCCTGCCGCTATTTTCGTAACGCCGCTTTCGCCTATTCCTAATGCTGTAATCGCCAGAATCGTCGCCAGTATTATGGCGGCAACGGACTCCATTCTTTCATGCCCGTAAGGATGCTCGGTATCCGGTGCTTTGGAGGAAAGCTTAACACCTATTATCACAATAAAAGTGCTGAAAATGTCAGAGGCTGAGTGTACAGCGTCCGATACCATCGCTCCTGATGAGGCAATAATGCCTGCAAGCATCTTAAAAACAGTTAAAAACAAGTTTACTGCAATACTTATCAACGACACTTTCATAGCAGTCTGCTCTGTTATTTTACTTATATTTTTTTCGTTGCCTTTTTCCATTAACGCACCTTTTCCTTATCGCTTCTGCACAACTATGATGCCTTTTTAAGAATATAAAAAACACCTACAGAATAGTAATTAGTAAACTACTGTCCCACAGATGTTATCAACATTTTAATCTGCTGTTTTTCAACCCGGCTTCATGCTCTTAAGTCATTGCCTGTTCAGTTTGTACTTTGTATGTAAAGCTTGTTTAAAATTATCTTTTTTATTATATACAAATATACTTGGAGTGTCAATTTGTTATTTACTATAATTGAGATTTAATTAAAAAAAATGTAAGCTGCCTTCACCTCTGCCAAATTGCATTTATGCTCCATTAATGATATCATTATATTATAATATTAAATATTCGCATATTATTATAAACACCAATTGAAATTCCTAAAGAAAGGACTGATAAAATGAGTGCAAACCAAAAACCCACAGGATATCAGATAGTATACTTTTCTCATGGCGGCGGTCCTTTGCCGCTGCTCAATGACCCGAGCCATTACCGAATGAATAACTTTATGGAGTCGCTTCCTTCACTTATAAGAAGGCCCGAAGCCATAGTAGTAGTTAGCGCACACTGGGAAGAAAATGAAGTTACTGTGCAAAGCGGCGAATCCCCTGCAATGCTTTATGATTATTATGGATTTCCAAAAGAAACTTATGAAATACAGTATCCCGCTAAGGGTGAGCCCAAGCTGGCCGCTAAAATATTGGATACATTGAAAATTAATAATATTCCTTGTAAAGCCGACAATGAAAGAGGCTTTGACCACGGTTTGTTTATCCCTCTTATGATGATGTACCCAAAGGCTGATATACCGTGTTTTCAGGTGTCTTTGCTGCACAGCCTGAACGAAGAAGAGCACATTAACCTGGGCAAAGCACTAAGCTCTCTCAAGGATGAGAATGTACTGATTATTGGCTCAGGGTTTTCATTCCATAACATGATGCAGTTCAGCTTCAAAGACAAAGACCAGGACACAAGAAATGAAGCATTCCAGGACTGGCTTATTGAAATATGTACCAGTGATATTACGCAGGAGACAAGGGAAGAAAAAATGATACACTGGACTTCGGCGCCAAACGCCAGGTACTGCCACCCACGGTCTGAACACCTTCTGCCTTTGCATGTGTGCGTAGGCGCAGCAGGCAGAAAAGCTGAGCTTGTGTTCGACAACTACATCGCCGGCAAGCGGGCAGTTGCGTTTTTGTGGAGATAATAATTTTAAAAAAGTTGGTTCATCTTGAGCCGACTTTTTATTTTTGATTTTACTGAAATTACTAAATCGTATTCTCTTAAAATAAAATATGTTTATATTTATAGATTATTATTTTTTACCGGCAGTCTTTTTCATTTATCACTTTTCATCAAAAACCCTGCCCATTCATAATTGCCTTTGTCTATATTTTCTTCCCAGTATTTAAGCCTGTTTATATATTCCGAAATCCTGAGCTCAACGGCATTTTGGCAGTTTCCAATCCCCTCTGCAAAAACTATTGCGCTCAGTTCATAAAACACCAGCCCCATAGCATGTGTCTTTACATGCACTGCTGAAAGCGCCTGTCCAATTGCGCGGCACAGTGCAGTATCAGCATCTGATTCCATGTTTTTTGCCACTGTATGAACATTCAATATTGCTCTTTTCGCATCAGGCATTTTAATTTTTCCCTCGGCCCACTGCCGGCATATAATGAGTGCCTCTTGAGGACTGCGTTCGTCAGGATATCTCTCTCTTAAGATTTTAACGCACCTTTCAGCCTGCTCAAAAGCCCACATTCCAATTGTTCTGTGTTTTTGCAGAGTAATAAGACGGATTAAATCCTGCAGACATTCGCTGTCATTATTAAAGAGGATTTTATTCTTTCTTTTGTACTTTTCTTCTGTTATTTTCAGCCAGTCTTTATTCATTATCCATCCTTAAAGTCTATTCTCTGCTGTATGCTCTGTTTTTATTTTTTGTATATATTTATTTTATTTTTTTACAGCACCCGATTTGCTTTGGTGCTTCATTGTCCTCTACTCAAATACCTGCCGAAGCTCTATTTGCCCCTCTCCGAAACCCTGCGGGTCAGGCATGCGCATCGCCCACTTAATTGCTTCATCTTTAGAATCGACATCAATTAAAATAAACCCTGCTATCTGCTCATTGCTTGGCGCAAAAGGTCCTTCCGTTACCAGAGGCTTTCCGCCTTCTTCAAGGTATGAAATCCTCACTCCGTTTGAGCTGGGATGCAATCCCTTCGCCATAACCCACACTCCTGCCTTAACCAATTCCTTATTGTATTTTCTCATTGCTTCCATCAGTTTTTCACTTGGTAAATTCCCTGCTTCTGAATTATTTGAGGCTTTAACTATCATTATAAACAACATATACATTTCTCCCTAAATTTCATTAAATATCAGTTGATAAGCAAATCTTTCTTGATTAGTTTTTTTATATGTAAAGTCAAACCGAAAGTGTTTCTTTAAATATGCGCTGAAGTAGTTTACTAGGTATATCCTGGTCCAAATTAATCTGCAGCATTCCTTTTGGAGTAATATTATAATTTTTCAATTCATCTTCGTATTTCTTGACCAATTCAGCCTCAACGTTAATATGATTCTTAAACGGAATTATGCGAATGAACTTTTCTTTTACATAATAGCTTGGTAATTTTGCCCACAATTTTTCTTCAACTTTGCCAGAGGCGCTTTGCAGAATTAATTCTCTTATCTCTAAAAATAATTCTTGTATTTCAATACAATATTTTTGAATATAATTATTTATTTCAAAATTCATGAAAATTCCACTCCAATCTTTTTACATAATATCAATCGATAGACTAATAATCAATCTGCATTGGTTTATAATCTTCAGGCAGTTCTTCCTCATCCAAAAACTTAAAATTATCGTCATTAAGTAATGGCAGAAACACATCATAAGGGATTCTGGAAAACTCACACCCGTAGTCACTGTCTCCAAACCATCCGCTTTCTTTGCTTTTTAAATTCAGTCCTCTTGCAAACTTGGTGTAGTTTGAGCAGTCGTGCACTGCTATACCCCAGTCCTCATCTTCGGCTGTTTTCATAAACTTCAGAGTCAGTTCCCTGCTCCAAACGGGAGATATGTAACCGTGCCTTGAAATGTACATATTCGCTCCGTAATAGTTGTATATGTTGTTCTCATTAAGATGAAGCTCCGCACAATTAATGAAATCCAAATTTGTATTTAAAATCATCTGCTTTTTTTTGAAAAACGTTTCATAAAACTCAGGAGTCATCGGGGTCTCTATTCCGACATTTTCAATGTACTTTTTTGCTGTTTTTATGTTTTCAATCACTTTATCGCTGCCGTTAGTTGCCCCCAGATTAAAACGTATTTCGTCAAGCCCTGACTCACCTAAGGCTTTCAGAGTCTCTTCCGTAGCTAAAGTACCGTTTGTATAAAGATGCTGATGAATGCCTGCATCGCTGAACTTTTTTATAATATGATAATATTTTTCTATTTCCATAAACGGCTCTAAATAAACATATGAAATTCCAGTTGGTTTGGGCTGGATAGACAAAAGCAGGTCAATGTCCTTTTCGTAGAATTTGGTACCGCCGATTTCCCACATGCCCTCGCCTACCGGAGGAATGCTGTCCAGTTCACCGTAGTTATAGCAGAATTTACAATTCAAATTGCATTTGTTGGTTTTCCTTATTGCGCTCAATCCTGTGCCTAGCAAGCAGGAGCGGCATCCATCAGGGAATTTTGCTTCATCTCCAACAAAAAACGTTCTTTTATCCAGCGTCTTCAAGTTTTTGATTTCAGCCATCAGCATATCGTTTCTTTTTTCAACCGCCGCCTCAATCTGCGCAAAAACAGCATACATAATTTCTTCCTCTTTCGGAGAAAGCCCTTCGTCATCCTGCAACTGTTCAAAATAATCAAACCAAAGCAGTGCGTCTCTTTTTGATATTTTCATTTTCTCTCCTTATATCACACCTTTAAACATTAGAACAAACCAATCAGCCAACCGTAGTCAGCTTTCCTGTTACAGAATCAATAATCATTCCGTATATTGCAACCCCTTTGGGAATCAGCGGGTGTTTTCTTATAATATCAACAGATTTTTTTATAGAGTAATTTAAGTCCTCAAATCCACTCAGCCATGAGTTTAAATTTACCCCGCAGTATTCTGTCCATTCAATATCTTCTTCAAGAACCCCTTGTATCTTCATTTTTTCAATCATCTTTTTCCCGTCTGTATGCCGCGCTCCGCAGTCAGTGTGTCCTATAACTAAAATCTCGCTGACATCCAGGTCATATACCGCTATCAAAAGGCTTCGCATTACACTTCCGAACGGATGCGAAATAACTCCGCCTGCATTTTTAATGAATTTTGCGTCGCCGTTTTTCAGCCCTAGCGCCGCTGGCAAAAGCTCTGTAAGCCTTGTATCCATGCATGATACAACAGCGATTTTTTTGTCGGGATATTTGCTGGTTATAAATGATTTGTATTTTTTTGTTTCTACAAACTCTTTATTATATTCAAGTATTTCATTAATCATGCTATTTTCCTCTGCTTATAAGATAATTAATAATAGAATAACTTTTACCTTTAGTCAACTATACCTATTTATTTCCAGGTAAAGCTTTTTCGCATAATATTTGCTGTAATTTAAAACCCCTTATAAAGGGGTTTAATTGATAAATTAATTTTTTCTGGATAACTGCATTACACACTCCACATGATAAGTATGCGGAAACATATCTACAGGCTGTATTTTTTCAATAGAGTACCCTTTGCCTGATAATATTTTCGCATCCCTTGCCAGCGTCGCGGGGTTGCAGGAAACATATATTATCTTGCTGCTTTCTGTTTTTGCGACTATGTCCAGCAGTTTGCCCGTGCTGCCTTTCCGGGGCGGATCCAGTATAATAATGTCCGGCCTGATATCTGAATTAACCAGCGACGGAAGCATTTTTTCGCAGTCGCCTTTTAAGAATTCAATGTTTCTGACATTATTTCTTTTTGCGTTTTTTTGCGCATCCTCAATAGCATCAACCACTGACTCAATGCCGTAAACTTTTTTCGCGCC
>CAZDZB010000044.1:0-15955 GCA_964509795.1 uncultured Christensenellaceae bacterium
CTTTCTATCTGATAAAAATATAAAACACCATTTTCATACAAACAGTTTGTCTGGTATTAAAATGGCGTCATTGCCTAATATTATTTCTTTTCTAGTTTAACTTTTGTCCTGTAAAAACCCGTTTTATTAACAAGACGCCGGAAACAATTGCATATGGAGCATGCAGGTATTCCCGACGTCATTGTCAAAGTATTTAGTTTTGATAAATTCTATTCGCTTATCTTACGCTGAATAGTAATTCACCATATGAAGGTATAGGCCAGATTTCACTGTCGCAGATACCCTCCATAGCGTCTACGCTTTCGCGCAGGCTGCCCATTGCTGTAAACACATCATCTCTGTATGATGCGGCGCAGGATTTTACGTCATCGTAACTTGCTGCTTTTGCAACTGCTGCTTCAAGCTCTTTGATTTTGCACTTCGTGCTTGCGCATAGGGCTGAAATTTCTTTTAACGTTTCTGTCTGCGCTGCTGCTTCCACATCCAGGGATTTAAGCTTTCCAACTGTGTCTGCAAGCTGTGCCGCGTACTTCATGCCCGCTGGCAATAAATCTCTTTTTGCCATTTCAAGCATTGTTAAAGCTTCTATGTTAATAGTATTAATGTAATGTTCAAGAACCACTTCCTCGCGAGCGTGCAATTCTGCTGCATTAAGCACGCCCTGACGTTCAAACAGCTCTACGCTCTTTTTATCTGTCAGTTTCTGAACCGAGTCAACCGTGTTGTTTATGTTTGGAAGGCCGCGTTTGGCTGCCTCTTCAACCCATTCCGGTGAATATCCATTGCCATTAAAAACAACTTTCTTATGGTCTTTCCAAACTTCTTTTACCAGGCTTTGTACCGCCGCTGTGAGGCTGTCAGCTTTTTCAAGTTTTTCTGCAACTCTTTCTAATATATCCGCAACTATTGTATTTAATACAAAGTTGGGGCCTGAAATCGATTGTGATGATCCAACCATGCGGAACTCAAACTTATTGCCTGTGAAAGCAAATGGTGATGTTCTGTTACGGTCTGTGTTGTCCTTAGGCAGGTGCGGCAGCGTGGACGCGCCGATTTTGATTACTCCTGAATCAGTGCTTCCCATTGGTTTGCCTGTTGCTATTGATTCCATAACTTCTGTCAGCAAATCGCCTAAGAATATTGAAATGATAGCCGGCGGCGCCTCATTTGCACCAAGCCTGTGGTCGTTGCCCGGGTTTGCCGCGGACAATCTTAAAACCTCTGCATATTCGTCAACTGCCCAGATTACTGATGACAGGAACACCAAAAACTGTGCGTTTTCATGCGGTGTATCGCCGGGATCTATCAGGTTCATACCGTCGTCTGAGCCTATTGACCAGTTGTTATGCTTGCCTGAACCATTAACACCGGCAAATGGCTTTTCGTGCAGCAGGCATACCAAATCATGGCGAGCCGCCACCTTTTTGGCTGTGTCCATAACCAACTGATTGTGGTCAGCCGCAATATTTGTTGTTGAAAAAACAGGTGCCATTTCGTGCTGAGCAGGTGCAACTTCATTGTGTTTTGTTGTTGAAGTAACCCCCAGCCTCCAAAGCTCTTCATCAAATTCTTTCATGAATTTTGATACTCTGTCTTTTAGTGAACCAAAATATTGGTCATCCATCTCCTGTCCTTTGGGAGACGGTGCGCCAAACAATGTTCTTCCTGAATATATCAGGTCTTTACGTTTGCTGTATTCTTTAGCGTCAATCAGGAAATATTCCTGTTCCGGACCTACATAAGATGTTACTTTTGTGGCTGTGGTGTTGCCAAATATCCTTAATATTCTTATTGCTGATTTTGATATTGCGTCCATTGAGCGCAAAAGCGGAGTTTTTTTGTCAAGCGCGAATCCTGTATATGAACAGAATGCTGTAGGTATGTACAAGGTTCCGTCTTTTACAAATGCGGGTGATGTGCAGTCCCATGCTGTGTACCCTCTTGCCTCAGCAGTCGCTCTTAATCCTCCGTTAGGGAATGAAGAGGCGTCCGGTTCACCCTGTAGTAATTCTTTGCCCGAAAATTTTAATAAAACTGTTCCGTCTCCGACAGGTGCTATAAATGAATCGTGTTTCTCCGCTGTGATGCCTGTCATTGGCTGGAACCAATGAGTAAAGTGTGTTGCGCCCTTCTCTACCGCCCAGTCTTTCATAGCATTCGCAACAGAGTCTGCCGTCTCTGGTGTTAGCTGCCCTCCGTTATCCATAACGCTCTTTAATGATTTATAGACTTCTTTTGAAAGCCTTATTTTCATTACAGCATCATTGAAAACATCACTTCCGAAAATTTCTGATACCTTGCTCATATCACATGCTCCTTTATATGAATTAAATAAAATAAAAAAAGACGCTTCCAAACACCCTGTTATAAGGCGGCTGAAACGTCATTGCTTCTCTAGTTATTTGATTTAACTTAGGGGTATGATACACTACTTTAAATTAAAATGCAAGCTTTTTTTGTATTTATATAAGATTTTTTTTATAAAAATAAATAAATAACCCGATATTCAATCCAAATACCGGATATTTTAAATTATTATCGGCTTTGTCACCTTTTCAGGGCGGGCTACCAAAATTTCCGCTTCGGAATTGGGCGATTCGCAGCATTCCAAAAGCCCTTGAAAGGCTGCGTCATATGCAGCTTCCGGCGTGTTATTGTCTCTTGAAAGATGAGAAAGCACAAACTTCCTGCACCCTTGAAAGGCTGCGTAGGTCACAATCTCAGCGGCGTCCGAATTGGACAGATGGCCTCTGTTTGACAGAATCCTCTTTTTCAAAAACGCCGGGTATTTGCCATTCCTTAGCATATGTTCATCATAGTTAAACTCTATCATAAGCAAATCTGAGCCCGCGATATGGCTTTTCATGGCCTTCGAAACTGTGCCGGTATCAGAAATGATTGATATTTTTGATGTTTCATGCTCTATGCAGTATCCCACCGATGACATTGCGTCATGATGTGTTTCAAAAGGTGTAACAGCAATATCTCCCACATAAAATGTGGTATTATGTTCAAAATATATTCTTTTGCTGAAAGGAATGTCTCCTGCCTTGCCTTGTCCTATTATTGCTTCCCATGTGCCATGGTTTGCAATTATGGGTATGCCATACCTTCTTGCAATCACGCCGATGCCTTTAATGTGGTCAATATGCTCATGTGTTATAATTACAGCTTTTATATCGGAAAATGAAGCCCCTATATCATTTAATGCTTCGTGTATTTTTAATGCGTTTACGCCGGCGTCCACCAGAATTGCCGTGCTTTTTGTCGCTATAAAAGTTGAATTGCCGCTGCTTGATGAATACAACGGGCAAAAAACCATACTCAAATTATTGTCTCCCAAATTTTATATATACTATAATGTATATTATCACAAAAAAGATGATATGTTAATGCTTTTATAGTTAGTTATATTTATTTTATTTGTTTATTTAATTGCAAAAGCAAAGAGATGCCCATTTGCATCTCTTTGCTTTTGTGTTTCTTAATATTTATTTACTGCGTTTTCTTTTATGAGAATGAGCTAAAGACTCATAAAAATCTGGGTCTGCTTTTATAACCAGCGCCACCAACTCATCGTCTCCCAGCAATGTGGTTCTGCCGTCTGCATATTCCGCATCAATCAGCGCTTTTATTTTTGTTATTATGTCCTGGTGCTTATCCAGCTCATAACGTCCGTGCAGCCTAAAATAATCATTCATCCAGTGGGTTATCCCCGCCGCTCCTGAATGTGCGCCTATTAAAACTTTTGGAGGACGATTAAGTATTTTATCCGTATCAAAGATGTTGTATATCTCAGGGTCTTTTAGCATGCCGTCGGCATGAATGCCCGCTCTTGTGGCATTAAAAGCCCTTCCGACAAAAGGCGTCCTAGGCGGAATATCGTACCCGATTTCCTCTTCAAAATAATCCGCTATTTCCGTTATTACAGATAAATCCATTCCGTCATTTGTCCCTCTTAATGAAGTGTATTCTATCACCATAGCCTCTAGCGGGCAGTTGCCTGTACGCTCGCCTATTCCAAGCAGTGAGCAGTTAACCGATGAGCACCCGTAAAGCCAGGCCGTTGCAGCGTTTGTGACCACCTTATAAAAATCATTGTGGCCGTGCCATTCCAGCTGCCCCGGGGGCACCGAAGCAAAGTGGTTAAGCCCGTATATTATTCCCTGCACTGAGCGCGGCAGCGCTGCGCCAGTATATGAAACACCATACCCTAATGTGTCGCAGGCACGTATTTTTATGGGTACTTCCGTATCTTCTGCCAGTTTCATCAGCTCAACTGCGAATGGAACGACAAACCCGTAAAAGTCCGCCCTTGTTATGTCTTCAAAGTGGCATCTCGGCGTAATTCCGTATTCTATGGCTGTTTTTACAACCCCCAGGTATTTGTCCAATGCCTTCTGCCTTGTCAATCCCATTTTGTTATAAATATGATAGTCCGAACAGGAAACCAAAATTCCTGTTTCTTTTATGCCAATGTTTTTTGCTAGTTCGAAGTCCTTTTCACTCGCTCTAATCCATGCTGTTACCTCTGGAAACTCATACCCTAAGTCAAGGCATGCTTTAATGGCCTCTTTGTCCTTTTCCGTATATACAAAAAACTCGCTTTGCCTTATTATTCCCTTCGGGCCGCTCAGGCGGTGCATCATCTTATATAATTCTGTTATCTGTTCAACCGTAAAAGGAGAAGTGGACTGCTGTCCGTCACGGAATGTGGTATCGGTTATCCATATGTTTTCCGGCATAAAAGCAGGCACCGTTCTATGATTAAACGGCACTTTCGGAACAGTTTCATAATCATATAAATGCCTGTATAAATTAGGCTCCTCTCTATCCTGCAGAGAGTATTTATAGGCGCTTTGCTCTAAAAGATTTGTATGGTCATCATATTTTAATACAGCCATGCTTTTTACCTCCTGTTTTATTTCTGTTTAATTTATCCGCACTGCTGCGTGAATTCATTAATCCTTGAAATTCCTTCTTTTATATGTTCCATTGACACCGCATAAGACATTCTTACGTATTCCGGCGCACCGAAGGCTTCTCCCGGAATGACAGCGACGAGTGCTTCATCCAGCATTACTGACGCGAAGTCCATAGACGATAAAATCTTTTTGCCTTTGTATGATTTGCCGTAGAATTTTGAAACATTTATCATAATATAAAATGCGCCATGCGGCACTACACAGGTTACGTTTTCGATTTTCTTAATCAACTCCACTGCTTTGTCTCTGCGCTCTTTAAATGCCTTTTTCATTTTGTTTACGTCATCCATGCTGCCGTTTAAGGCTTCGCAGGATGCATACTGAGCTATAGAGTTGGCTCCTGACGTTGTCTGGCTCTGCAACGAACTTGCTGCTTTTGCTATGTTTTCCGGAGCGGCCATGTACCCTATTCTCCACCCTGTCATTGCGTATGTTTTTGAAACTCCGTTTACTACAATGGTTCTTTCTTTCATGCCTTCCATTGCTGCAATGGACACCACTTCTTCGTCGGAATAAACCAGTTCATCATATATTTCATCTGCTATTACATTAATATTATGTTTAATACAAATTTCCGCAATTTTTTGTATTACTTCTTTTTCATAAATAACACCTGTAGGATTGGAGGGATTGTTTAAAATAAGCGTAGTTGTTTTTGCTGTTATTAGGTTTTCCATTGCGTCTAAGTCAATAATAAAATTCTCATCGCAGGGCACATACACCACCTTCGCCCCTGCCAGCTTAATAAGCTCAGGGTAGCTCACCCAGTATGGCATAGGCAAAAGCACTTCGTCACCTTCTTCAACTATTGTAAAAATTGCGTTAAAAAGTGAATGCTTTGCACCATTTGAAATTACAATATTTTGCGTGGTGTATTCAAGGCCTTTTTTCGACAGGTTGTTTACGACTGCTTTTTTCAGTTCAGGTGAACCTGCAGCCGGGGTATATTTTGTCATGCCTAAATCCAACGCTTTTTTTGCAGCAGCGCAAATTGACTGGGGTGTGTTAAAATCCGGTTCGCCTGCTCCAAAGCTGATTACATCAAGTCCCTGTGCCTTAAAAGCCTGGGCCTTTGAGCTGATTGCCATAGTCGTTGACGGCGATACTCCTTCGCATCTTTTTGAAATTTTCATTACTTCCTCCGAAATTAAACATTGTTATTGTATATATGCACACCCGCAAATATGAAGGTTTTCCTTCATTGTCCTGCAAAATTATCGTTTTTACCTTTCAAATCAGCTATTTTAATTTAATTTATGAATATTATATGCGATTTATTATTCATTGTTAGAGCAATAATAGCATCTGTTTTGGCTTTTTGCAAGATATTTATTAATAATTATTAGTTTTTTCTAATAATATTCGCACAAAGTCGTCTATAACTTGTTTTGTAGTGTCAAACGAGCACATAAGCCTCAAAACCTTTCCCTCTTTTGTGTCCATGTCATAGAAGAAATACTCTTTCAGCACTTTCTGTGCTATTGCCTCAGGCATCCTGCAAAATATGCCATTGGCTTTAGGCTCATGCACAAACTCAACGCCCTGAACTTCCTTTAGCCTTTGGTAAAAATACCTGCACATTTCATTTGAGTGCTTTCCGTTTTCAAGATATATCTTATCCCTCAGATAGGCGTCAAACTGCGCTGATATAAATCTCATTTTGGAATGCAGCTGCGTTCCGTTTTTTCTGAAATACCCAAAGTCTTGCCCTAATTCAGGATTGAAAAAAACTACAGCCTCTCCAAACATCATTCCGCCTTTTGTGCCGCCAAACGAAAGCACATCCACTCCGCAGTCTTTTGTTATCTCTGTCAGGCTTTTATTAAGCGCTGCTGCCGCGTTTCCTATCCTTGCTCCGTCCATGTGAACATAAAGCCCATTGTCGTGAGCAAAATCACATATCTCTTTTATTTCTTCTGTTGTATATAGCGTACCCTCCTCTGTTGTGTTGGTTATTGACACCACTTTTGGCTGGCTGTGGTGCACGGTGCCCAGCACCTCAAGATGAGGCTTGATGTCTGCAACTTTCAGCTTGCCGTCATCTGTAGGACAGGTTATTATCTTGCATCCGGTGTATTTTTCCGGTGCACCAGTTTCATCCACTGATATATGGGAAAACGCTGGTGTTATAACCGCCTGATAAGGTTTTAATATTGAACCTAAGGCAATGGTATTGGCGCCAGTTCCGTTATAGACAAAATATACTTTTATATCATCGCCGAATTCGTCTTTAAATGCCTCAACTGCGCTTTGAGTGTATTGATCATCTCCGTATGAAAGCACAAAATCATTGTTTGCATTTTCTATTGCCTTAATTATTCTTTTGTCCACTCCCGCGCAGTTGTCACTGGCAAAGTTGTATTTCATTTTATCCTCCGATAATTTTATTTATATAATCTGCACTTTAACCGGGCAGACCGGTCCTTTTTCACCGTCAATGCTTACTGCGTAAACTTCGGCCTCATACCACCCTTTGGATACAAAAAACGGTATGGTTCCTGCAATGGAATATTTGTAATCACTAACTTTACTGAGCTTTGTTTTTACATTGAACTTTTTTGCTTCGCCTTCACAGTAAGCTATTTTTTTTGTGCAGTCTGAAAATTCCACTACTGCGCTCGCCTTTTTGCCCTTTTTCAATGCTTCAGATGACAATTTAACATCTATCTTATAATCAAACATTTTTTCACCTTTCATATTATTCTTTCTTCAGCCAGTATTGACTTCCGTCCGGTTTTCTGTCTAAGATGCCTGCGTCATAAAGATCTCTGCGAAGTGTAACATAGTCAGCATATATGGCTTCGAGAATTTCGTTTACTTGCTTTTCTGTGTATATTCTTCCGTCTTCAAAGGCATCCTTTATGCTAAAAAGAACCGCTGCTTTCTTTTTTAGTTTGCTGGGATATGCTTCCAATACAAAAGGAGACGCACTTTTAAAGTGCCTTTCCGCAATATTTTTTGCTTCCTCTTTTGTGATTTCAATTCCGAAAATTTTCATACGCTTACTAACCCGTGCCTATTTTTGTGCTTAGTATATCACATAAAAAAACATTCCTCAAAGATAAATCCTTATTCAGCAAAAACTAGATTGTATAAACAGTTTTTGCGCCGCTTTTATTATTATTGCTTAATTATTATAAGAAAAAGCAAAAAAATCCTTTAATATTAGTAGTATGCTTTTGTTTTTAAATAAAAATAAAAGAAAACCTTCTATACTTAATATGCAGAAGGTTTTAATAATTTATATTATTTAATTTATTCAGTTTTACAAGTTTATTATAGTGTAATCAGTCTTCTCCGAAAATATACTTCCAGATGAAAAACCAGCCGTCATCTTCATCAAATGTTTCTTCCATGTCGTCTGCAAAGTCCTCCATGTCTTCGGCAAAGTCTTCCATCGCTGCCTCAAATTCGTCAGCGTCATATCCACCATAGTATACCCAGCCATTGTGATTATAAGAAACATCTTCAACAAACTCTCTTAAATTATGTACATCTTCAATGTCCATGTCACGAACCACTTCTTTGGCAAAACCAACGCTTCCGCCGATAATTCCACCTAGTGAAGCAAGGCACAACAAGCTTACAAGTATCCATACTACAGGGTGTATTTTTATTTTTTTGTGTGTCAGGGTTTTTGCTTTTTCCTGCTTGCCATCCAGCGAATATACCAGCTGCTTGTACCATTTCACAACAATCGGTATTAGCTTAACTATTCCAAGAGCTATAAGTGTGCAAATTGTTACGGCAAAAATCACGACTGACACTGCCGCTATTTTAAGCATTGGTTCCGATACAATTGCGGCTACCGCAACCGCGCCGAATATTCCGCTGACCGCGGCTGAAACCACACTGAACAAAACAGAGACTAACGCTAAGCACGCTGCGCTTAAAACAATTATTCCAATTATATATCCAGCCATGTTTACCCCGTCATTGTTTGGAGCGCCCTGCTGGCTTTGGCTTTTTATTTCTTTTGCTATCTCTGCCGGGGTTCCCAAGGCAGCGCAGATTTCCTCCTCTGTCCTTCCTTGGTTTTTGCCGTCCATAAAGTGCTCTTCATAGTCAAGCAAAACTTCTCTTTTATCATTCTGATTCAGTCCTATAAGGCCGTCTTTTAACTTCTGCATAAATTCTTTTTTGTTCATTTTACGTTTTCATTCCTTTCTTAAATTACTAATAAATAATCCATTCTTTAGGATTTTCCCTCAAGTATGTTGTCCACTCCCTTTAAAAACTCTCTCCATTCTTTTATAAGAACTTCATGGGCTGCTTTGCCTTCTTCAGTTATTTTATAATATTTTCTCGGCGGCCCCTCGGAAGATTCTTTTAAATAAGTGGAAAAATATCCGTCTTTGTTCAGCCTTCTTAAAAGCGGATAGATAGTCCCTTCAGACACTGCTATGTTTTCTGACAGAATGTTAAAAAGTTCATAGCCGTACCTATCCTTTTCAATAAGCAGAGACAAAACGCAAAGTTCCAAAATTCCCTTCTTAAATTGAATATTCAAACCCAAACCTCCTTTCTGTGGCTACAGTATAACACACACTACTGTATTTTGCAAGGTAGTAAGTTAAATTTAGTTCTATTTTTTATTTTATTCGCTTTTTTATAAGTTTTGGAATATGAAATTATGCTCTGTTAACACAGACCATAACAAGAATTGTTACGCTTTTTGCGCCGCCATTAAGCAAAAGATTGGCGCAAACATGGGCTGTGGCACCGGAAGTGAATACATCATCAACCAGCAGAACATTCCTGCCCTTTGCGTCGTAATTGCCGGAATAATAATTTCTGCTTGCCAGTTCCATTCTTTGTTTAGAAGATTTTTTGCGCATTGCTTTTGAAAAGCCTTTTCTTTTAAGGCATTTATTTGTATATTCAATTGATGTATGCTTTGACAACGCCTTCGCAAAAAATTTCGGTGCATCCCTCAGCCTGGTTATCTTACGTATTTTGTGGGCAGGAACACTGGTTATCAAATCGATATCCTTTAAATCAAATTCAGCATATTTTTTAATAAGTGCCTGCACAAACATTTTGCCGTATATGGTTTTGCCCTGCTCTTTAAATTCGTTTATATACAAATCTATTGGCTTTTCATATTCAAACACAGAATATACTTTTTCATACGGCTTTTTGTGTTCCCTGCAGTATCTGCATATTTTTTCTTTGGTAAGCCTCCCGCATATTTCACATTTGTTTTTGTCTTTCAGCGAAAGTTTTTCCATGCAGTTTTCACATATATATTCTTGGGGTCCTGCTGTCTGCTCATTGCAAACAAGGCATCTGTAATCAGTTGACGCGAAGTTTATATATAAAAGCTCTTTAACAAATGATTTTATTTCGGCGTGCTTGTATTTATCCATTGGCAAGCTGCATCCTTATTGCAATGCTCAGGCCTGAATACCTGTTGTATATCAAATCATTATCTATCATTTTATCAATGGTTTTCTCATCACCTATAATTACCACCAGCTTTTTGGCACGAGTGACAGCAGTGTAGAGCAAATTTCTGGTGAAAAGCAGAGGGTTGCTGTTTAAAAGAGGGAGAATCACGACATCGTATTCGCTGCCCTGGGATTTGTGAATCGTTACAGCATATGACAAGGACAGCTCATCGAGATTAGTAAAGTCATATTCAATTATCTTAGCGTCTTCAAATTCAACTGTCATTGTCTGCTCTTCGTTGTTTATTTCTGAAATAAATCCCGTATCTCCGTTAAACACGCCCTTGCCTTTTGAGTATGTTCCATTGGGCAGCTTCATTTTCCAATCGACATTATAATTGTTTTTTATCTGCATTACTTTGTCATTGCACCTGTAAATTACCTCTCCGTATTTTTTCCCGTTCAATTTATCCGACGGAGGATTGAAGACCTCCTGGAGAACTCTGTTTAAATTAATAATGCCAAGATCGCTCTTTTTTATAGGTGACAATATCTGAATATCTTTGAGCGGGTCGCACGAAATATATCCCGGGATTCGCGTTTTGGCCATTGCTATCATTGTGCTTATTACGCTTTCCGGAGAATTCTGCTTCACAAAGAAAAAATCCGATTCCCTGTTGTAAAGCTCAATTTTATTTCCCTTGTTAATGCTGTGCGCGTTCATAACTATAAGGCTTTGCTGTGCCTGCCTGTAAATTTGTGTCAGCCTTTTCACTTTTACAGCTTTGCTGTTTATGATGTCGTGCAGAACGTTGCCCGCTCCGACGGAGGGCAGCTGGTCAGCGTCACCTACGAGTATCAGCCTGCATTCATTTGATATTGCCTTCATAAGATAGCTCATCAAAACAATGTCTACCATAGACATTTCATCCACAATCAGCACATCGCATTCCAACTGGTTGTTTTCATTTTTATTAAATGATAATACGCTTTCGTCTTCACTGTAGCCATATTCTAAAAGCCTGTGAATGGTTGACGCTTCGTGTCCTGTCGCCAAGGCCAGCCTTTTTGCCGCCCTTCCTGTGGGCGCCGCCAAAATTACTTTGGCCCCCACCTGCTCCAGGGCCCAAATTATGCTGTCTACTATTGTGGTTTTCCCCGTGCCCGGGCCGCCGGTAATCACGCTTACTCCCGTTGAAAGAGTGCATTTCACCGCTTCTAGCTGTTCATCTGAAAGCTCAATTCCTTTTATTGATTTGATTATTTCCCTTGCGCTTTTGTAATCTATATTGTGCTGATATGTATGGTTTGTGGTAAGCTGGGCTATTTTGGCGGCCACAGCCCGCTCCGCGCTGTCTAAATAAGGCAGGTAAGCATACTCCTTCTCATCATAATTTCTGATTACGATTTCTCTCTTTACTACTGCTTTTTCAAACGCCTCGTAATATTTTTCGTCTGTGCAGTTAAGCAGATGTTTCGCTTTATTTTTTAGTTCTCCCACCGGCAGGCAGGAGTTCCCGTCCTTTTTTGATGTTTCGCTAAGGCAGTATGATATGCCCGCAGCAAGCCTTTCGATTGATGACATGTCAAATTCCAGCTGCCTTGCTATTCTGTCCGCACGTAAAAAGCCAATTCCGTCTATGTCTGATGCCAGTTTATAAGGGTATGTTTCAACAATTGCTTTTGTGTTCATGCCGTAAGTGCTGCATATTTTTGCCGCCAGGTTCAAAGGAACCGATAATGACTGCAGAAATATCATATTATCCTGCATGGCAATATGTTCAGAAAGGGCTTTTGCGATGATTTCGACTTTTGCCTTTCCGATTCCTTCAACTTTTTTAAGCTTTTCAGGATTGTAACGGATAACATCCAAAGTATCCTCGCCAAATGCATCCACTATCTTTTTGGCAGTAGCAGGACCTACACCCTTTATTATTCCAGAAGCCAAGTATCTTAAAATGCCTTCCTTGGAGTCGGGCGCCAGCTTTTCGCATTTGTCCACTTTGAACTGCCTGCCATACGTGTTATGGGTCACCCATTTTCCGCCCAGGCGCAGCCTCTCTCCCTCGCCTATAGGCGGCATGGAACCAACAGCTGTCTCTAATTGATTATCAACAGCTATCTCAAAAACCGTATATCCGTTTTCCTCATTGCGAAAAACTATGCCTTCAATTGTCGCATTAATATATTCCATCTTTACCTTGTCAAATTTTAGCCGCTTTTTTTACCAAATCCAGCTTGGAAAGCTGTTCCCATGGTAAATTCAAATCGTCCCTGCCGAAGTGCCCGTAACTTGCGGTTTGTTTGTATATCGGCCTTCTTAAATCAAGCTCAGTTATTATTGCTGAAGGCCTAAGGTCAAACACCTGTTGTATGATGTTTTCAATTTCGTTTTCCGGCAGCTTTGCTGTGCTGAATGTGTCCACCAGCAAGCTTACCGGCTCCGCTACGCCTATTGCATACGCAATTTCAATTTCGCACTTGTCGCAAAGGCCTGCCGCCACCATGTGCTTTGCCACCCATCTTGCTGCGTAGGCTGCACTTCTGTCCACCTTGGTGCAGTCTTTTCCCGAAAATGCCCCCCCGCCGTGCTTTGCGTATCCGCCGTAGGTGTCCACGATAATTTTTCTGCCTGTCAGGCCGGAGTCGCCCATGGGCCCGCCGATAACAAACCTGCCTGTCGGATTAATTAAATATTTAATATTGCTTACATCGAGATTTTGCGGAAGGCACGGCTCAATTACATTTTTTATAATTTCTCTTTTTATTTCAGGCAACTCAACGTTTTCGCTGTGCTGGCAGGAAACAACCACTGTGTCTACAGCCACAGGCTTGTCATCCTCGTACTTTATAGTTACCTGTGTCTTGCCGTCAGGCCTCAGCCAATCCAAGGTCTTGTTTTTTCTCACCTCTGCCAGCTTCTTACTCATGGTGTGGGCCAAATGTATCGGCATAGGCATATAGCTTTCGGTTTCCTTGCATGCAAAGCCAAACATCATACCCTGGTCGCCCGCGCCGTTTTGATGGATGTCACTCTGCCTTGTTTCCATTGCGTCATTCACTCCCTGAGCTATGTCAGTTGACTGCTCGTCTATGCTTTGGAGCACTGCGCATGTGTCTGCGTCAAACCCATACTTAGCTCTTGTGTATCCAATGTCTCTTACGGTGTTTCTTACAACGGAAGGTATGTCCACATAGCAGTCTGTGCTGATTTCTCCCATTACCAATACCAGCCCGGTGTTTACAGCTGTTTCGCACGCAACCCTTGCGTTAGGGTCTTTTTCCATTATAGCGTCCAATATGCTGTCTGATATCTGGTCGCATACTTTGTCTGGATGCCCTTCTGTAACTGACTCTGAAGTAAATAATTTTGTTTTTGCCATCTTTTTCACCTTATAATTTTATTTTTTTAAATATTTAGTATAAGGGTTTTTGCATAATAAAAAACCTCACACGTAAATGAGGTTACATAAAGCCTCATCTGCCAGGATATTATCCTGCGGGAAGTAGCACCTTCCTGCCTAAGCAGGGGTTGCTGGGTGTCACAGGGCCCGGTCCCTCAACCTCTCTTGATAAGAAATATTTAAAAATCGAATTTATTATATAGCATATTATGGCATTTGTCAATTACAGCACACTTGCAAAGCCTATGCTGTAAAAACAGTAAATTCTTTTTCTGAAATTAGTAAAGGAATGCCGAGTAAGCATGTGATATTACTATATAAATTATTTTGTTAAATCATGTACTTACTAGCGTTTTATGCTATAATGATAATCGCATAAAAAACATTTTATTAAAAACCGCCTGCGAAAGGAACTTCAAATGACTTCACCTGAAAAAACGGCAGTGGAACAGCTTCTGTGTTACGGCGTAAAAAAAGGCCTTATTGAGAAAATTGATAAAATATACTGCAGAAATATCCTTATGAATATTTTGAAAATCAACATCCCTGCAGATGATTTTGACAGCGAAAAGTATGCCGCTCCTGATATGCCTCATAAAATTCTTGAAGTCCTGCTTAAGTACGCTGCAGATAAAAAAATAATTGAAGACACTCAAACGCAAAAAGATTGGTTTGACACCAGGCTGATGGACGCAATAACGCCCATGCCTTCTTGGGTATTAGCCCATTATAACAAATTGATTAAAGAGCAAAATATCAAAGCAGCAACCAGCTGGTACTATAATTTTAGCAAATCAACAAACTACATAAGGCAGGAAAGAATAAATAAAAATATAATCTGGCATTATGATAATGAAAAATATGAAACTTTAGACATAACAATAAACCTGTCAAAGCCCGAAAAGGACCCTAAAGAAATCGCGAAATTAAAGCATATGAAAAGCACAGGATACCCTTCCTGCCTGCTTTGCGCCGAGAATATGGGCTATTCCGGGAATTTGAACCACCCTGCACGCCAAAATCACAGAATACTTCCCTTAACATTAAATAACGAACAGTGGTATTATCAATATTCACCTTACATATACTTCAATGAACATGTAATCGCCTTAAGGGGGGAACATGTTCCAATGGACATAAACCGCAGTACTTTTGTAAGGCTTTTGGAATTCACGCGGGAAATTCCCCACTATTTCATGGGCTCTAACGCAGGCCTGCCCATCGTCGGCGGTTCCATCCTCAGCCATGACCATTACCAGGGGGGCGGATACGAAATGCCTATGGCGAAAGCCAATATATATAAAAGCTTCAAATGGGATAAATTCCCCGATGTAGGTGCCGGGCTTGTAAACTGGCCAATGACCTGCATTCGCCTTCAGTGCGCCGATCTTTATACTCTGGCAGACGCAGCAGAATATGTGCTTGAAAGCTGGCAGGAATATTCCGATGAAGAAAGGTTCGTCTTAGCCTATTCTGACGGCGAAATGCACAACGCAATCACCCCCATTGCCAGAAACCGGGGAGATTATTTTGAAATTGACCTGGTACTAAGAAACAACATAACAACCCAGGATCTGCCCATGGGTGTATACCACCCTCATCCGCACCTTCATCATATCAAAAAGGAAAACATCGGGCTTATTGAAGTAATGGGCGTGTTTATTCTTCCCGGCAGGCTGAAGCACGAGTTGGATTTGGTCAAAAGCATATTAACAGGTAAAGATATTAATATTGAAGAATACCCAGAACTTGAAAAACACATGCACTGGGTGGAAAAAATGCAAAAGGAACATTCTATGCCCCTGTCAGAAAGCACCGCAGATGACCTTCTGCGCAAGGAAATCGGCAAAATCTGCCTTGAAGTTTTGGACTGCGCGGCAGTATTTAAAGACACCGAAGACGGCAGGCAGGGCACACTTGACTTTATGAAAAACTGTGGATTTGCCTGACATATAATTATCATTTATATATATAAAAATCCCTTGACAAAGGGCTCTATTTATCATAAAATAACATAGCAAATGCATATCGCAGTCGTAGACAGCAGGTACTTTACGTTTAATGATTTATCGCCCGCCGAGATTGGAATATATGATTATCTTTATTAATTATGTATGTGAATTCTCTACCTTACGCTGCAATACTGCAGGTAGGGTTTTATTTTTTGCCCTGCAAA
>CAZDZB010000045.1:0-10956 GCA_964509795.1 uncultured Christensenellaceae bacterium
TTTTCTAACACTTTTATCCTAGCAACAGAATAGTGTACACTGCTACATGGCATATTTTTGCCTCTCTTTGTCTTTATCTAACATACAATCATCCGAAAAGGATGTCAGCAACCTCGCCCTCTATGCGGGGCTTAAGCTGATTAACAAGCATCTCAAACGTGCAATTTGTTTCGATTCCCTTTTCTCTCAGAACAAATCCACCAGTAAAATCGCCTGCATCTTTTGCAAGCGATAAGCTTCCGTTGCGCTTTTGCTCTTTCAGCTTTTGATTCACCTGGTCAACAATTTTGCTGTTGACCTTTTTGTCCGCTCCGGCGACGACTTCCTCATTGCCGGATTCAACGGCTGCAATCATCATATTAATAACAATATTGTTATAATCGCTGTCTTTTAAACCGCATAGTGATTCATAAGCTAATTCGAATGCTTCATCAACCATTTCGCGCTTTACCATCAGGTTATTACGTCTTATTTCAACGTCCAAAATGGTTTTTTCGCGCCTTTTTAACTCTTCAGATTTTAACTTCGTTTCTTTATCAAGAGCTGCCTGCTGTTTAGCCGCTTCAGCCTTTGATTTTTCCTTCATCTGTTGAATCTGGTTTTGAGTCTGTTCTTTAGTTGCTTTTACATCAGTTTCGGCATCGTCAAGTATTGCTTTTACAATATTTTCTATACCTTTCATGATGCCTAATTTACTCCTAACAATATTGCCAGCAGTGAAATAAGCAGTCCGAATACGGCGTAAAGCTCAACAGCAGCACACATTGTAAGCGCACGTCCGCTTTGGTCGCCTCTCTGTCCGATAAGGTGGATACCCGCAACAGCTGCCTTGCCTTGATATATGCCTGAATACAAGCCCAAAAGGCCGATAGGCAAAGAAGCGGCAAAGAGTTTAAATCCATTAGCAAAGTCCATCTCGACGCCTGTGCCGAATACACCCATCTTCATCATGATAAGTATAGCAACAACCAGTCCGTAGATGCCTTGTGTTCCCGGCAGAAGCTCCATCAGCAAAACTTTACCGAATTTGTCCGGGTCTTCGCTTATTACGCCAGAAGCTGCCTGTCCTGCTATTGATACTCCTATAGCTGAACCTATGCCAGCCAGTCCGCCTGCCAGCGCAACCCCAGTATATCCTAAAATGATACCCCAATTCATAGATAATTCCTCCTGAAATTAAAATTAGTTTTGTCGTATATTATAATACTTTGTAACCGGTTCAAACCTTTTAAAAGGTATTCCTCCGTCAACAAAGAATTTCCCAAAAAATTCAACATACTGCAGCCTTGTGGAGTGCACGTATGCTCCAAGTGAGTTAATGGCTAAATTAAACAAGTGAACAACAACAAAAATCAGAACAGCTGCTATCCATCCTCCCACTCCGTGTGCCACCATTTGAGCCATCTGATTGACAATCATTCCGATAACTCCTGTGGCCAGCCCAAGCCCGAACAGCCTGGCATAACTTAAAATGTCACTTAAATATCCCGTAATGTCCATTAACGAGCCGACTCCGCCCGTAATTCTTTTTATCCCCTTTTGCCCATAGCCGCCAAGCAATATTATTCCCGCAAAACCAGCCAATGCAATATATGTGCCTACCTGTCCAAGCGCCGCGATGGATGCCGGGGCTTCCTGTCCGATAAACATATATGTCTTCGGGAAAGCTAAAATAACAATACCCACCAGCAAAGTTATCCAAGTAAACTGCTGGCTCACTGCTTCCATCAACCGTTTTTGTTTTATAAGCATAACAGCACGCAGGACCATCCCGAAAAGAATCTGGATAATACCTAACAGCAAGCTTAGGCCCAAGGTCAAAATAGGCTCTTTTATCGGGTTAAACAAAATAGGTTTTATTTCAAACCCCATAAAGCCGCCGAACATAAATCCCCAGAATATTGTGGAAACGCCGCTTATGGCAAGCAGTGCCAGGAGGCTGCTTCCTTTGCCTGAGCTGCTCTTTGTTCTGAAATATACAAAAGCCGCGCCTAAAGCCAAAATTATTCCATAGCCCGCGTCAGAAAGCATCATTCCGAAAAACAAAGCGAAAAACGGAGCCATAGACGTGTTCGGGTCCACCGATGCGGTCTTTGACGTAGCAAACATGTTTGTTACAAATTCAAACGGTTTTACAATTGCGTTATTTTCATAAAGGGTCGGGTATTCCTCGTCCTTCTCTGCTTCCGCAAAGGTGAGTTCATATCCTTCTTTGGCAGTCTCTTTTATGATTTCCTCAAATTCTTCCATTTCATGGTCGGCTATCCAACCCTCCAAAAGGAAAACATAGTCTGTTCCGCCGAATTTATTAACTTGGTTTAGAAGTTCAATTTTTACATTCAGAGCGTCATGGTACTGCTCCAGCTCAGTAAGGTGCTTAGCAAGCTTTTCTTCGTCCTGCTGCAGCTTATCCTGCTGTTTTGTAAGCTCTTTGGATTTTGTTTTAAGTTCATTTATTTGAGCTTTCGGCGTTCCCTTATCAAAATTAAAACTATATTTGGTAAATGAATGCTTAAAATTAGCAGCGGCAACATCTTCATTGCCGTTATTATGGTGCATCAAAAGGATGTATACGCTGTCTCTGTCAGTATATATCTTTTCATGCTCCGCAAATTCAATTTCATCGATAGCTTTTGAGTATTCAGGATATTCAAGCACAGGAACAGTGCCAACCATTATCCTGCAGGTGGAAGTGTCGTCAATTTCCGATACATCAACATCCAGGTCATGCCAAGGGTGTATCTGCGATATGTTGCTTTCTATCCGTAGCAGCTCGGATCTTACATCCATCGCGTCGTTTCTGTTTTTTGTGAACTCTTCTACTACTTTGTCAATTTTTCCGCTGTTTTTCAGCACATTGTCCAGCTCTTTTAATGTGAGTTCCGGCTTAGGACCGATAAATTCCTTTTTTCTGTCATCATATGTGTTTAATACTTTGATAGCAGATTTTACATTATTAAGCTTGTTTTCCAGTTCATCTATGCTGCTGTTTTCAGCGTCAAAATTATATGTAAAAAGGTTCTCGGTGTCTTCTATCTGGCTGATATGAAGATTACCATATGATTGAAGAGCGTTAAGAATTTTATCTCTTTCACGGTTAAGCGCAAGAAGAGTAACTTTCTTTAATGGTACAATTGCCATTAGCTGACTCCCTTTCTTGCATTATCTATAATGAATTTTACCGCGTCGTCAAGCTTTGATTTGACACGTTCTTTTAATTCGTTGTTTTTTTTAATTTCTTTTTCACGTAAAACAGCAGACTCTGCTTTGGCGTCATCCTGTACTTTTTTCAAGGCCTCCCTAGAGTGTGCCCTGGCATCTTTTAATAGCTGCTCTTTTTCTTTAGCAGTTTCTTCTTCAGCTCTGCGAATAAGCAAGCGACTGTCTTCCATGGCTTTTATGCGCATATCAGCAGCCTTTTTTTCAGCTTCTTTTACTTTGTTTATTAACGCACTGTTTGACATCTTCTTCCTCTTTCTACTTTGTACCGAATAGTCTGTCCCCGGCATCGCCAAGCCCGGGCACTATATATCCATGGTCATTAAGTTTCTCATCAATCGCACTCACGTAAATGTCAACATCAGGATGGTCCTCTTGTATTCTTTTAAGCCCTTCCGGCGCGGCAATTAGGCACATAAGCTTAATTGAAGTACAGCCGTAATTTTTAAGAAATCCTATTGCCGCTGATGCGCTTCCGCCTGTAGCGAGCATAGGGTCAACCACTATAAGCTGCCTTTCAACCACATCGGCGGGGAGTTTGCAGTAGTACTCTACAGGGTTTAATGTATCAGGGTCTCTGTACAGTCCAACATGGCCTACTCTGGCGGCTGGCACTAACTTAAGCAATCCGTCCACCATTCCAAGCCCTGCTCGCAAAACGGGAACTATGCCCAGTTTTTTCCCTGCAATTACATATGCTTTTGCCCTGGATACCGGTGTCTCAATTTCAATTTCCTTTAAAGGCAAATCACGGGTTACCTCATACCCCATTAAAGTGGCTACCTCGTCAACCAACTCCCTGAATTCTTTAGGGCCGGTTTTTTTATCCCTGATTAAAGTCAGTTTGTGCTGTATTAAGGGATGGTCCATGACATAAAGTTTACCCATTATATACGCCTTTCAAGTTTATTCTTTTATCTCATCAAGCATAGCGACACGCACAGCATGCCTTCCGCCCTCAAAATCTGTATTTAAAAACACATCCACCATTTCCTCAGCGATTCCGCTTCCGACAACTCTGGCACCAAGTGCAATAATGTTAGCATTATTATGCTGCCTTGCCAGCCTTGCCATATAGGTGTTTGTGCATAGTGCGCAGCGTATGCCCTTAACCCGGGACGCTGCCATTGATATTCCGATGCCGGTCCCGCATATAACGATACCGTACTCGCATTCCCCGCTGGCAACATCTCTTGCAACTTTTTCGCCATAAGCAGGGTAATTAACTGAAATTGGAGCGTCAACTCCAACATCTTTTACATCGTAACCTTTTTTTATTAAGTAATCTCTTAGGTGATTTTTCAGCTCAAAAGCTGCATGATCTCCGCCGATACAAATCATTATATTGCTCCTTTACCCACATATCTCATACATTATATACAAATTAATAAAAGATATCAACTTTTTTTGCCCGAAGTATTAATTTTTCACTTAAGCGGTCAAAAATCAAATGTGAACTTTATTTTATTAATCTATATTCATACTCTTTTTAATTTTTAGCCTTGCCATTGCCCTTGCAAGCGATGACATAGTGGAATGATATTCCTGAAGGGATTGTTTCTGCCTCAATTTTTCCTCCGACCTGCGCTTGGCTTCCTGCGCCCTGCGTACGTCAATTTCTTCCGGCCATTCCACCACCTGTGCCATAAGCACAACCTTGTCAGGCCTTATTTCCATAAATCCCTCGGCTGAAAAGCATGATTTCAGCTTACCGTCTGATTTTATCCTGATTTCCCCTACGGCAATTGCAATAATCATAGGTGTATGGCTTGGAAGCACCCCCCTTTGTCCGTCTGGTGTTTCCACAATCAGCTCCTCCACCTCTCCGGAGAAAAACTGCCTTTCAGGAGTTAGAATTTCTAAATGGAAGCCCTTCATCTTAATTTTGCCGCCTTCTCCTTTGCGTCATCCAGGTTGCCAACCATGTAAAACGCCGCCTCAGGCAAATCGTCAACTTCGCCGTCTATTATCGCTTTGAAGGATTTTATGTTGTCTTTAAGCGTCACATACCTTCCCGGAGTACCTGTGAAAATTTCAGCCGCAAACATAGGCTGAGATAAAAATCTTTGTATTTTCCTGGCACGGTATACAACAAGCTGGTCTTCTTCACTCAGCTCATCCATGCCTAAAATGGCTATAATATCCTGCAGTTCTTTATGCCTTTGAAGTATTTCCTGCACTCTTCTTGCTGTATCGTAATGTTCCTGCCCGACAATATGCGGCTCTAATATCCTGCTGGATGACTCCAGTGGGTCAACAGAAGGGTAAATTCCCATTTCAACTACGCGCCTTGATAACACAGTAGTTGCGTCAAGATGTGCAAATATTGATGCAGGAGCCGGGTCGGTAAGGTCGTCTGCCGGCACATAAATAGCCTGAACAGAAGTTATTGAACCCTGGCTGGTCGATGTTATTCTCTCTTCCAGTTCGCCCACTTCATTTGCCAGCGTCGGCTGGTAACCAACCGCCGAGGGCGAACGCCCAAGCAAAGCCGAGACTTCGCTGCCGGCCTGAACGTATCTGAATATATTATCGATAAATAAAAGAACATCCTGCTTTTCGCTGTCCCTGAAATATTCAGCCAGCGTAAGCCCTGTCAAAGCAACACGCATACGTGAACCCGGAGGCTCATTCATCTGTCCGAATGCCAGTGCCGTCTTTTCCAACACTCCCGAGGCCGCCATGTCATTGAGCATGTCGTTTCCTTCGCGGCTTCGCTCGCCTACTCCTGTAAAAACAGAAAGTCCGCCATGCTCGGTTGCTATATTATGAATCATCTCCATTATCAAAACGGTTTTGCCAACTCCGGCGCCGCCGAATAGCCCGATTTTCCCGCCCTTGGCATATGGCATTAGCAAATCAATTACTTTAATTCCCGTTTCAAAAACCGTAGCTGCTGTTTTTTGTTCGCTGAAATCCGGAGCTTCTCTGTGTATGCTCCACTGCTCATCCGTAAGTATGTCTCCCTTGCCGTCAATTGGGCGTCCAAGCACATCCATTGCCCTTCCCAAGGTGCTTTTTCCTACAGGCACTTTAATAGGGCTGCCCGTGTCATACACTCGCAAACCTCTTGAAAGCCCTTCTGTAGCTTCCATTGAGATGCAGCGCACCACTCCGTTGCCCAAGTGCTGAGCAACTTCCATTGAAATTTCCTGTTCAATATCTTTTACTATCAATTTATTATGAATCGGAGGCGTCGCGTCTTTAAAAGACACGTCAAGCACCGGGCCGATAATCTGAGTCATATATCCTATATTTTCGTTTTTAGTCTTCATTTAAACCTCTCTGCTATAAATCAAGCACTGCGTTTGTAGCGGATGCTACCTCAATCATTTCATTTGTGACCGCAGCCTGCCTTGCTCTTGAATACTTTAACTTTAAATCTTTTATTATGTCATCGGCGTTGTCTGTCGCGCTGTCCATCGCCGCCATTCTGCTGCACTGCTCACTTGCGTAGGATTGCACAAGCACCGAATAAATAATTCCTATCAGATACTGGGGCACCAAAGTGTCAAAAACACTTTTGGGCGACGGGTCATATTGAAAAGTCCCGCTGAATTTGCTTTCGTTTTCCACATCCGCAAAAAAATCAATATCCATTGGCAGAATAGTAATTGCTCTTGGCTCCTGGGACAATGTAGATATAAGATGAGTATATATAATTTCAATTCTGTCAACATGCCCCTGCACAAACAAATCAATAAGCACTTCTGATATCTGCCTTGCATGGTAAAGTTCAGGGTTTTGGGCGGTGTGCAGAAACTCGATGTCAACCATATAGTCTTTCCTGTTAAAAAAGCTGGTTGCCATGTGCCCTATAGTGAAAAGATATCTTTCTTCGCACCCTTCCATGTGCTTTACTGCCATGTTCAGCACATTGTTATTGAAAGGCCCTGCAAGGCCCTTATCCCCCGCCACAACGACAAAAGCTGTCCTTTTGCCCTCGCTGTCACGAATGAAGGGGTGCTCTATGTCGCCGCTGTGCAATAATATATCCTTTATGGCCATGCGCAGCTTGCTTAGGTATGCAGCGTTCTTTTCCAGTTTAGCCAAAGCCTTTCTCATTTTAACTGAGGAAATCAAATACATCGCTTTGGTTATTTTTCTGGTTTGCTCTATTGAAGAAATTCTTCCTTTGATTTCGGTAATATTCATCTTAGGTGCTCTCTTCCTCTTGCGCGAATGTCTTCATAAACACTTTCAGGGCTTCATCAAGAAGTGTTTTATCATCATCTGTTAATTCACCGGATTTCATTATTTTTCTTAGCACTTCCCTGTAGTGAACCTTGACAAATTCCAAGAATTCCTTTTTAAATTCATTCATTTTTTTAACGGGAATTTTAAGTATCGCATCCTTTTTTACCACGTATAAAAGCACAACCTGGTCTTCAAACGGGAACGGCGAAAACTGTGGCTGCTTAAGCATTTCCGTCAACCTTTCTCCCTGAGCTAAAAGTGTCTGAGTAGCCTTGTCCAGTTCGGATGAAAATTGGGCAAAAACAACCATTTCCCTGTATTGAGCCAAATCCATTCTTAAGGTGCCTGACACTTTTTTCATTGCCTTTTTCTGCGCGGCTCCGCCGACGCGTGAAACCGAAAGGCCCACATTAACAGCGGGGCGTACTCCTGAGAAAAACAATTCTGATTCTAAAAATATCTGCCCGTCTGTTATTGAAATAACATTGGTCGGAATATACGCGGAAATGTCTCCTGCCATTGTTTCAACTATAGGCAGGGCTGTCATCGAGCCGCCTCCGCGTTCCTCTGACAATTTTGCGGCACGTTCCAAAAGCCTTGAGTGAAGATAGAACACATCTCCGGGATATGCTTCACGCCCCGGCGGCCGCCTCAAAAGAAGCGACATTGTACGGTATGCAACAGCGTGCTTTGAAAGGTCATCATAAACTATCAAAACGTCCCTGCCCCTGTACATGAAATCTTCAGCAATAGCGCACCCTGCATACGGCGCGATATACTGCATAGGCGCAGAGTCGCTTGCTGTTGCAACAACTATTGTTGAGTATTCCATCGCCCCGTTATCTTCCAATATTTTTATGGTCTGCGCAATGGATGAGGCTTTTTGCCCGATAGCCACATATATGCAGACCACGTCATTGTGTTTTTGATTTATTATTGTGTCAATCGCAATCGCGGTTTTTCCAGTCTGCCTGTCTCCGATTATGAGCTCGCGCTGCCCTCTTCCTATGGGGATCATTGAGTCAATTGCGATAAGCCCTGTGCTCATCGGTGTTTCAACGGGCTGTCTGTCCATAATTTTAGGCGCGGGAAACTCTATAGGGCGAAAATGTTTTGATTTAACTTTTCCCTCGCTGTCTAATGCCTGTCCTAATGGGTTGACTATCCTGCCGAGTAAATCGTCGCCTACCGGCACTTCAACCACCTTTTCGCTGCCCAGCACCTTTTCGCCTTCATATACGTCTCCCGAGCTTGACAAAAGTACTGCCCCGACAAACTCCTCTTCCATATTGAACGCTACTCCGTATTCTCCGTTTTCAAATTCAAGAAGTTCGCCGTACTTGCATTCCAACAAGCCCGAAATCTGCACAATGCCGTCCCCGGCCTTGATAACGGTGCCTTCTCTTCTCATACCAACTGTATGGTCAAATGAACCAACCTGTTTTTTTAGTTCACTTATTGATTCAATATACATATCCATGTTTTAACGCCTTTCTCTGCCAAAGGAATAAAAGCTAAATATCTGTAAGATAATTTTTCATATCTTTTAGTTTTTCCTTAATCGAATAATCATATCTGTGGTGCCTTATGCTTACGATAAAGCCGCCTATCAAAGAACGATCGATTTCAACCCGAAATTCGATCTTTTCACCTATTACTTTTGAAAATTTAGCTTCAAGCTTTTTAACCGTATCTTCATCCAGTTTAAAAGCGCTTATTAATAGCCCTTCCAATTTGCTGCCGATCCTTTCTTATCCGATTCTTTTCTTGCTAAGGAATGTGTCAATAATCTGTTTATTGTCTTCCGCGCTTACTTCACGCTCTAAAATGCGTCCTGCTATGCTTACTGCAAGGTTGGCGACTTCCTCACGCATGAGGATTTTCGCGTTCGCGCGCTCTTCCTGTATCTCTTTACGTGCTAGCTCAAGCATTTCATGAGCCTGTTCCCTTGCCTGTTTTATTATTTCATCCGCTCTTTTGTTAGCGTCTTTCCTCGATTCAAGAACTATGTCTTCAGACTCCTGATCAGCGTTTTTCATCTGCTCTTCATATTTTTTCTTCAGTTCATTAGCCCGCTTCTCAGCCTTTGACACGTCTTCTTCGCGCTGCGTATATCCGTTGGCCCTGTTTTCCATAAAGTTTTTTATGGGCTTATAAAGCAAAAATCTAAGCACTAAAAAAAGAACCGCTATATTTACTATGTGCGCTATTAATGTCTGTAAATCTAATCCTAACGGCATATTAATCTTCCTTCCTACTGCACCTTCAAAAGAAGCATGATAGCAATAACGAATCCATAAATAGCTGTTGATTCAGCCAAACCAAATCCGATAAACATCGCGCTCATTATTTTCCCTGACGCTTCCGGCTGCCTTGAAATAGCTTCGGCTATTTTACCTGTCGCAAATCCCATTCCTATGCCTGCACCGACTGCAGTGAAAACCGCTAAACCGGCTGCTATTGCGATTAAACCATTGTCCATCTTATAAATCTCCTTTTATGTAAATTAATTTTTTAACTAGGTTTGTTTATTCAAGCCCTTCATTAATGAATGCAAGCGACAACGTTATGAATATAAATGCCTGCATCAGAGTATGAAAAACTGTAAAATATATTGCTAATATTCCCGGAACCGCCCATTTCAAAAAGGCAACTGAATACAAAAGCTCCATTACAATCATTCCGCCAAGTATATTTCCGAACATCCGGCAGGATAAAGAAACCGGTACAGCCAGGCTTGTGGCTAAATTAATAGGTGTCAAAATAACTGAAGGCTCCGTAAAAGCCTTAAGCCTCTTAAGAATACCTTTTTTCTTTATGGAATACACTTGTATTAAAGTAAATGTAATAAGAGAAAGAGCCAAAGTGAAATTTATGTCCGTCATAGCCGCTCTTATGCCGAAGAGCTCAAACACTCCGTTTACAACAATTATTAACGCCACAGTGAACATATATGGTGAAAGAGTGCGGCTTGCCCATTTTCCCACTTTTGATGATGTGTATGAGTATATAGCGTCAACAGACATTTCAAGAATCAACTGAAACCTGCCCGGATTAGTTTTAAATTTCGGTATGAAAAAAATTCTGATAATTGCAGCTGAAATTATAATAATTAATGATGCTAAAACGGCACTGAACAAAGTTTCAGATATCTCAAATCCCCCGAACAAAGAAATTTCCATCATTTCAGGCTCTATACTAAAATCCATAATATCCTCTTTATATAAACTTAATTTTTAACTAACAATATCAAAGCACACAATGTACTATAAATAAATATACTCCATTTTTTTTAAAAAATCAATGATTTACCCTTTTTAATCAGCATACCTCAAAAATAAACGGCTGCTCATCTTTGAATAAAAGCTTTTGGATTTTTCGTTCATCGCTGCTTTCATCCATTTCAATGCCTGTTAGAATAGGCCCTAGCTGAGAAATATCCAGGACGTAATCAAATGATTCATCAACTTTTTGAGCGGAGGCTTTGCCGTTTTCTGATTTTATGCGCCACACTCCGTTGTTTTCCTGTATTATGCTGTC
>CAZDZB010000045.1:11056-15312 GCA_964509795.1 uncultured Christensenellaceae bacterium
TTTTCCGTTTATTGAAAAGTACAGAATTTCATTGTCACATAAAAGTTCCTTTATATTAGTTTTGTAGTATCCAGTGTCTCTTAAAACATATCCGTTTAAATTATGGCACATTTGCATATAAAAAGATGCCAGCTGTTTTTCATCAAAATCCTCTTGAACAGTCAGACTGCTTGTTTTGTTCTGATTTGCGTAATACTTTTTGTAGCTGTATTTATAATAGCTTAATTTGAAGCCGAATTTCTCATAGTAATCGTATTTAAACGGATATAAAAAACTGAAAGAATAGCCCAATTTAAAAGCTTTCTGCAAAGAATATTTTATTAAATTTCCGGCAAGCCCGCATCTTCTGTGTTTTTCCCTTGTTGCAACTCCCGCAAGCGCAAAAGTATTAACCGCGGCACCTCTTAATATTAAGGTGTACGGATTCATGAAAAGCATAGACGCCAGTTTGCCTTTCTGCTTTACGCACAATATGTTTTTTGCGTCATAGACATTGTCAAAATACCAGTCACGCCAGCACAAACTATCTTCTGCAAAGCATTCGTCCCACAATTTTCTTATTTCACTTTTATTAATTTGTTTTCCGTTTAATACTATCATAACCGCCTCTTAATATAATCCAGCATAAATAACTTGCCTTGCTTTGTCAATCACAATATGTGTGCTAAAATACCGATAAGTTCTTTATACAGCGAAAGCTGCCAGAAGGCAGCTTTCGGATTACATTCTAATATATAAATTATTTTTTATATCATCTATTTGCTGTAGTCAGGTTCCAGCAATCCTATCTGGCCGTCAACTCTTATGTATATCACGTTAACTTTGTCTGTATCGGCGTTAACAAACACATAAAATGAGTGCGCCAGTAAATTCATCTGCATAATTGCTTCATCAATGCTCATCGGCTCAATCGGGAAACTTTTTCTCTTGACCACTTCCTGCGCTTTTGCTTCTTCAATATCAGGATATTTGTCATCCTCTTTGAATGCTCCTTTTTTAAGCCTGGTTTCCAATTTTGTTTTTTGGCTTACTACCTGCTTTTCAAGCTTTCTTACTACCTTGTCAATTGTCGAATACATATCTCTGGTGTAATCTTCTGCTCTTATTATTATACCGTTATGATGTATTGTCGCCTCCATAATGTTTCGGTCTTTCTCGACGGATAGTAAAACTTTCACGTTCGTATCATCGTCAAAGAACTTGTCAAGCTTCTGCATCTTTTTTTCTACAAGGTCTTTAATCGCTTCTGTTACGTCCATGTGTTTTCCAGTAATATTAATCCTCATGAGAACCTCCTTTGTTCATGTCGCTTCCTATTTTACCAATAATACATGTCAATTAGGTGTCAACTGCATGTAAATTATATATATAATATAACACTTATTTATAAAAATAAACAGCATACGCAAAGGAAAATTTCTATTATTTTTAATCGAGCAGTTTCCATTCTGGAATTGTATTATAAGCACTGTAATCTTTTATATCAGTAACATTTACAATGCCCTCTCTTGTAAGCAAAGTATTAGTTCTGAAATAAAGGCTTATTATAGGGACATCTTCAATAATCAGGTTCTGTAAAATCAAAAGCTTATTCCTCAGCCCTTCTTCGGTTGTTTGTTTCATAATGCTTTCAAGAAGTATATCCATATCCTCACTGGAATATCCTGAAAGGTTGTTATCCCCGTCAGTACCGTAAATGTTTCTGAAGTCAGGCAGTTCGTCAATGTACCACCCGGCAAGAAGCAAATCATAGTTTCCTTCTGCGATTCTTGTGCTGAATATATCCCATTCCACCGTCTTTATGTTTACCTTTATTCCTATTTCCGCCAATTGTTTTGATATTATAACCGCCGCTTCATACCTTATGGAGTCAAATTCACTGGTATTTGTTACAAGGTCCAAGGCAAAGTCGGTGTGTACGCCATCTGGAGAAATGTTGTAATACTTATCCTCCGGATTTTCTTTTTTCCACCCAGCCAATGTCAGTAGCCTTTTTGCTTCCTCAATGTCTGTGTCATATCCTGATGCAGTGCCCTCATACAGCCATGAGGACGAAACCACCGGGGATTCTGTTATTATGGCGTGGTTTACATAAACATTTGATATAATCTCCTGCCTGTTTAATGCCAGGGCAATGGCCTGACGTACCTTTTTATCCCGCAGCAGAATGTTATTTGATATGTTAGGCATAAGGAACTCATAATAATTAGTCGTGTATTCAAATGCGTTTATGCTATTGCCTTCTCTTATCTGGGCAACTGCCAGGTCATCGGTTGCCAGAACATCAATTTGCCCCAATGTCAGCGCTGAAAGCGCCAATGATGGGTCATCGTACGGCTCGGCAATAATTGTAGTGATTTCAGGTGATGTTTTCCACCAGTTTTCATTTATGTCCAGCTGTATCCTTGTTCCTGGCCTGTAATCTGAAACATGAAACGGGCCTGTGCCAACAGGGATAGCCGGCTGGGATTCTCCGCTTGTGTACCCTGCGTCATAAGGAAGAATCGGAAAGTCCATTCCCATCAAAAATCCGTAAAAAGGCTCATATGTAGTTATTATGAACGTCTTGTCATCTATTCTTTCCCAATCTTTAATGTATCCCATAACTTTGCAGTGGATTGATGTTTTTTTTGCTTCCTGCATCAAATCCAGTGTGTAAATCACGTCCTGTGCGTTCAGTTCCCTGTTTGTGTTCTGCCAGTATACACCGTCACGCAAAATAAATGTCCAAGTCGTTCCTTCTTCATCGGCTTTCCATGACTTTGCCAGGTATGGCGTAGGTTCATTTGAATCGTTAAGCTTTACCAAAGGTTCGAAAATCAAATTAAAAATGCTCAGCGTATCTTTTTTAGTAACAAAAAACGGGTTTGTACTTTCTATTTCTGTTGGTATAGTCACCTGAATTGTGGTGTCAGCGTTAAGCCACTCTTCCACATAAGGTTCTGGAGTCGCGGTGGGCGCAACAGCCTGCAGTGTGTCAGAAGCATTGCATCCTGAGAAAAGCAAAACGGCTGAAATCAGCACTGCCGGTATTTTATATTTCATCTAAAATTTCCTCCAAAAGAACTTTAATGTATCTTATCGTGTTTTCCAAAGAATCACTAGTGTCAATAATTCTGTCGGCCATAGCCTTTTTTTCATTATCAGGCATTTGATTTTCAATAATCTTACGGGCCTGTTCATAGGTCAGGCTGTCGCGCTGCATCACTCGGTTTATCTGCTCATCAATGCCGCATACAAGCAGCCAGACTTCATCGCAGTCGTCGTCTATTCCCGTTTCAAAAAGCAGCGGCGCGTCAATAAACACAATCTTTATTCCTGATTTTTCATACTCTGCGACTTTTTCTTTGATCTTTTTTATTATTATTGGATGCAGAAGGCTATTCAGCTTCATCAGGTCTTCCTCATTGCTGAATACCCTGTCTGCCAGCTCTTTTCTTTTTATTGTAAAATCATCATTAACAAAACCGTTGCCGAAGTATCCGACAACCTCATACCATCCTTCATTATATGGCTCAAGTATATCTTTTGATATCAAGTCTGCGTCAATCACTTTTATTCCAGCCTGCTTTAATATGTTGGATACTGTGCTTTTGCCTGTAGCTATGCCTCCTGTGAGGCCAATTATATATATTTCATTTTGCTTCATACCAGTTGCCGCCCTCCGATATGTCCACAATCAGCGGACAATCTAATTTAAATACATTTTCCATTTCTTTTTTAAGAATAGCTTTTACTTTATCTTTTTCTTCTTTATACGTGTCAATTATAAGCTCGTCATGCACCTGCAGAATCATTTTTGAACGCAGTTTTCCTTTGCTAAGCTCATTAAAAACGGCAATCATGGCCAACTTTATTATGTCCGCTGCGCTTCCCTGGATTGGCGCGTTCATGGCTATTCTTTCCGCGGCCTGTCGCCTTGTGTAATTGGTTGCCTTTAAATCGGGGAGGTATATCCGCCTGTGGTACAATGTTTCAACAAAGCCTGTATCACGCCCGAATTTAATTGTATTGTCCATATAATCTTTTATCCCCGGGAATGCCTCAAAATATTTTTTGATAAACTCAGCTGCTTTGCTCGTGGGTATGTCAAGCTGCCTTGCTAGCCCAAAATCGCTGATACCGTAAACTATTCCAAAATTAACTGCCTTGGCAGATGACCTCATGCTTCTTTTCACCTCTTCAACAGGAACATCATAAACCTGCGCCGCTGTATTTGTGTGGATATCAACCTTGTTTTTAAAAGCTTGTATCAT
>CAZDZB010000046.1:0-6760 GCA_964509795.1 uncultured Christensenellaceae bacterium
TTACTAATATAAACCCCTTCTTTGAGTTAAGGTACCTGCTTACAACATACCTGCCTTCAATGTCAAGATGGTTTGTCGGTTCGTCAATGAGCAAAAAATTGTTGTCCTCGATAAAAAGCATCGCCAGCATTATTTTCGTTCTTTCCCCCATGCTCAGGCTTTCATAAGGCCTGTAGAACATCTCCTCGCTCAAATCCAGCTGGTTGATTTCCTTGACAAGTCGCCATAATTCGATTTCGCCTTTTACTTGCTCTACTGCCTCTATTGTGTTTTTGCTGGCATCTTTTATAGCAAAAGGGAAATAATCAAATTTCAGATTTGAAAGTATACTGCCCTGATATTTATAAGCTCCCGACATCAGCTTAAGCAGAGTGGTTTTGCCTCTGCCGTTACGGGAAATGAGCCCTAGCTTCCAGTCGGAATCTATGCTGAATGACACTTCCTCAAACACATTTTCATATGTGCCTTCGTATGAAAAAGATAAATTGTTTATCTGAATTAATGACATAAGCTGCCTCCGTCTTCGCTTGATTGTTTTAAATCTCGCGGAATTTATTTCTTTTTTAAGCCTTCCGCCAAATATTAATTTTTATTGCTCTGCACATTATGAAAAGAATATAATCCCTGTAGAAAAAATAAATTGGGCAATCACAATAGAAACTGCCCAATTAATGTTGTCATTCCATGATGAACGCATTAATAATTACTAAGTTATGCACCTAGGAATTTTAATGCTTCCATTACTAGAAATACAGGCCATACTATTGCCTTTAAAAACCCAAGAACCCCTATCCAAAAAGTTGTTGCTGCAGAAATATAGTAAATTGCCGCCCCTATAAAGCCTAAAAAATAAACAGTTCCTGAGCTTTTTGAATAATGCCTATGTCTTTTCTTGCTGTCTTTTTCTTTTTCCATCGAAGTCTTCCTCCCGCTTTTATTAATAAACAATTTTCCTAATGTTTATTGCTTATAAGTATTATATCACATAATAAATATTGTATTGCAGAATTTCGTTGAATCGATGTATTGCCAATAAATTACGCAGCTTAACATATTACTATTCAAATTTCTCTCCTAAGAGAAATTTGAGCAAATAAAATGCCCGCAGGAGAACATCCGCGGACATACATAATCTAATTTAATAGATACACAACATATTATTGTGTGCACATAATATTGAAGCGAATATAGTAATTTGAAGAAATTCCTGCATCTTTACCACAACTGCAAACACCCTTACCGTTTTGAGTCGCGAAATATAAAGTTTTTAGCAAGAAATTATCAACATTCTATTTTTCGCCTCCTATTATCTACAGCAATATTATACAATGCACTTAAATAAGTGTCAATAAATCATTACGGATTTGACCTATATATTACAAAGTTCTTACAATTCCATAAAAACGGCCTGGTGAATTTGTGCAATATTAACATGTTCATGGCATCTGCAGTGTTTCATCTTTTAATAATAAACTTATAATATAAATAGTATTTACACCACTCCCTGTAATGGAAACAGAAACCCAAAACATCAAGGAGGAACTTATGCAAGTACTGCCCTATCTAGGATTCGAGGGAAACGCCGCGGAGGCTGTCAAACTTTATGAGCAAGCGTTTGAGGGACAATTGATATTTACAATGCTTTATAAAGAAAGTGACGAGATGGCAAAAAAATATCCCGACTACCGTGATAAAATTTTCCACGGTGAAATGAAAATCGGCGACGGCTATTTATATCTTTACGATCTGCTCCCAGGAACCGTCAAAACCACAGGAAACAGTATAAATATCCACATTAATTTCAACTTTACCGACCAATTAGAGCACGCATATAACGTGCTAAAAAAAGAAGGCTCAGTAAAAACCAAAATAGGTGATACTTTTTGGGGTGCCAGGTATGGAGCTGTCATTGACAAATTCGGCAACTGCTGGAGCCTTAATTATCAGTATCCCAAAAAGGATAAGTAATATTTAAATAAATTATAAGTAAGCATTACGCTTTTATTTGCAGTTTTAACCATAAAATAAGCGCCCCCGTATTAATAGTCGCCGGAGGCGCTTTTTTTAGTCTGTCAATGGATTGCCGTGTGCATCCTCATTGATTTCGCCCGTTAATATCTGTATGGATTCCACAAGTGACCATACCCACACTATCACTCCGCCTACACCGCATGTTAATGTGGTGATTAAAAGTTGGGCAAGCCCTTTGCCTGTGTAACCCAGCACAAAGTTGTGAATACCCAGTGTTCCAAAAAGAATGCCGAGTACGCCTACCACAATTCTTGACTTGGAAAGGCCTTGTACGCTGTTGAATGTTGATCTCTGGTCCACTCCGCATTCCGGGCAGACTTTCGCGTTATTGTCGATTTGTTTTCCGCAGTTTCTGCAATACATAATATTTCTCCTTAAAATAACTAAATTCTTAACTTTGAACCTATTATACTATAGAAGGTACTATTTTGCAACCAGTACCGTGCATAAACCACAAATGATTGAGTGAATAATACTTTTTAACGTATAATCCGCATGTTTTCACCCGTTCTACTCTTTTATCTGTCCTTTTTGAAGTGTTCGTAAATTTCCGGAAAGGTCATTTGGATGTATTTTAAAAGAGGCCTGTCATTTTTGTATAAATCACTTTTAAGTTCATCTAGTATCATTTTTCGGCTGCGCAGTATTTCATCTGCTGTCAAATCCTCATACCTTTTTATTTTCATCATGCCCAGGTTTTCATACTCCAATATTTTTTCATATACATCATCCACTTTTTCACATTTTATGACCGGTATTTCCTTGTACATAGTAATTACATTTTTGATTTTCGTGTCATTGTCCTCATCGCCGTCTATGTTCACTGAATAAATGTACCCTCTGACATCATTATAAAATTCTTTAAGCGCGTCTTTGTGCGTTTCCGTATAAACCACGCTGCCCTGCTTGTCAAAACCATATGTCAGCCACATGAATTTGCGCACCCATATATAAAGCAGTGCAATCTCTTTCTTGCTTGTTAAGTATATGCATTCCTTTTGCGAGAGTGAATTATCCACATTAAAAGGATATAACGTTTTAAGATTGGGGACTATTGATCCGTGATAATACTCCATAATATACTCCTTCTCACCTTTATTATATGGCATGCTGACTATATAATTCCAGACTGGTTTTTTCTGCTTTTTTATGTTATAATACATATAGCAAAACCGATGAATTTTCATCGGTTTTTTATTCTGCTAAATTTATCTGGCCTTAAAAATAAGCTGATAAATATAGTATACGCTTTTTGTGCCATTTGACAGCAATGCTACACTTTGATAAAATAAAGCATAGAAGTACAAGGATGATTTTATGAAAGCTTACATAACAACACAATGATTAACACATAATAATCATTGTGTTGCTTTTTTGTTTTACTCGTTTGTTAATAATACTTTTAATCATTTCAGCAAATCACTCACTTAGTCAATTCCCACAACGCAAGTAAGGACTAAAAATGAAAACCCAAATTCATAGGAGCATGAACGTCGACGAAATTAAAAACATTATGGATGTTTGTTATTCATCAATAAAAAATAAGGAAATTTTCGATACGGACAGCACATTATTTATAAAAAAACATGTAAAAGAGGAAGGGCAAATTCTAGTTGCACAGGACGCTGACGTAATAGTAGCTTATCTTCTAGTTCGCTTTCCCGAACTGCATAAGGACAATTTAGGTTATGATTTAAACTACGGCAAAAAAGATTTATCCCAAGTTGCGCACATAGAATCTGTTGGAGTACTGCCTCAGTACAGAGGTCGAGGATTGCAGCACAAATTAATAGAATTGGCAGAAAAAAAGTTTAAGGCTAGTCATTCTCATTTTTTGGCAACGGTATCTCCATATAATAAATATAGTTTGCAAAACTTCCTTGACTTAGGTTACAAAATTAAAAAACGTAAATTAAAATATGGTGGCAAAGAACGGTATATAGTAGAAAAGTCTTTTTAACTAGCCTTTATAATTTTAGCTGTTAGTTTTTGTGGCAATTTGGAGCTAATTAGGTGTTTTTTATTATTCTAAAGGAAGTTGAAGGTGAAGGTGAAGATTTACTTGCTGCTACAATACCTTGCTTTCGCAGCTTTTTTGTTATCTTTGCCCTTTCAATTATTTAAAAGAAAAAACGGCTTTCGTAATGTGTAGATAGACAATTGTTTTTGCTTAATCAATGTGTTGGAAGTTGAAGGCGAAGATTTACTTCGTAAATCCTTCACCTTCAACTTCCTTTACATCATACATCATGATAAACGCGTTTTCGTCAATCTCTTTTACTATGGAGCGCAGCTTGGCAATCTGCGGCCTTCTTACTACGCAGAGCACAACCTCTTTGTGCGTTCTGCTGTATCCGCCATGGCCGTCAAGCAAGGTAACTCCCCTGTCAACTTTGCTCATTATGGCCTGAGTAATTTCCTGGGACATATCGGACACTATCATAAACGCCTTTGCCGAATCAATGCCTGTCTGAACATAATCCATAACATTCGCGCTGATATAAAGAGCAACCAGTGCGTAAAGCCCCTTCAAAGGCGAAAGAAAGACAACAGCTGCCGCAACCACCAGAAAGTCAATGGCAAAAAGCACCCACGCAACTCTTATTGTAGGGAATAAATCATTTATTATCATGGCAAGCAAATCTGTGCCGCCGGTTGTGGCCCCCTCTTTTATCACAAGGCCCAATCCCAGGCCGCAAAGTGCGCCGCCAAACAGAGTGCTTAAAAGAACATCTTCTTTTACCACGTCAATCCATTTGCCGGGCAGTTTTATGGTTTCAATAAAAATCGAGAGCAGAATTGTTGAAATCAAAGAAAGCAGCATAAACCTTATTCCATGCTTTTTCCACCCGCCTAAAAATAGCGGAATATTTAAAATAAGAACAACCAATCCGACCCGCCAGCCAAACAGTGCGTTAAGCAGCGTCGCGAATCCCGAAACCCCTCCTGGAGCAATTTCATTAGGTATAAAAAATATGCTGAATGAAGCTGCCAGAAAAAATGTACCCAGAACTATGAGGAAAAGCGTTTTTATGCTTATCAGTTTTTTTGTTTTTCCCATTTTTCTTCCCTTCTACTTTGATGAAATTTGGCTTAAATGCTTTTCAAGTTTCTTTTTTACTCTCTGCAAAGCATTGTCTATTGATTTCGGCGATTTATTTAGAATATCTGAAATCTCCTTGTAGCTTCTGCCTTCCAGATAAAGCTTAAGCGCCTTCTTTTCCATGTCTGTAAGCACGGTGTCAATCGCATGCTTAATATTTCTTATGTCTTCTGAATGTATTATCTGCTCTTCAGGCTCAGTGTATAGCTCCGATATCATTGACTCGCCCACTGTTACGTCTGTCTCTTCGTCAAACAGCGGCTTATCCAGCGACAAATATGAATTAAGCGGTATATGCTTCTGACGGGTTGACGCCTTGACGGCAGTAATTATCTGACGGGTTATGCAAAGATTCGCAAAAGTCTTAAAAGAGGCATTCTTTTCTTCGTCATAATCCTTAATGGCTTTGTAAAGCCCAATCATTCCTTCCTGAATCAGGTCATCTTTGTCTGCGCCTATCAGAAAATACGGCCGGGATTTGGACAGCACAAAATTCTTATATTTTTCAATAAGAAATTCCAGCGCGTTTTCATCTGTCTGTGCAGATAATGCGAGCTGTTCATCTGTCATGTTTGGATAGCTTAAGTTCATACTACTAATAATATATCCTGCCTTATATTTAGTCAATTTTATTTCCCCATGAGCATACATTATATTCAAAACATTATACCGAGATTATGAATACTTAATACGGATTTTACAAATGTATGGTTAAATATATATAACCAGAATAAAAGGCGGTATAACGGTTATGGCTAAAATTCAAATATATTACTTTTCCGGCAGCGGCAATTCATTGATAGTTACAGAAAAGATTGCTGAAAAGCTCGGAGATGATATTCAATTAAGTAATATCTCTGCCTGTATAGAAAATAAAGAATATGCAACTAAAGCAAAAACAATCGGTTTTGTTTTTCCATGCCATGGTTTTACTATTCCAATACCTGTGAATAAATTCCTAATTGAATTAAAAATGAAAAAAGCGAAATATATATTCGGCGTGGTAACAAGAGGCGGAACGGCTTTTAACGGCTTTATAAAAATGAACAGCCTGCTAAAAAAGAAAAACAAATCGCTGAACGCCGCATTTGTCATTAACATGCCTAACAACGACCCAAAACTTGCCGTATTTAAATCCCCCACATATGAGGAGGTAATGGATTTACATAAAGAAATGGAAAAAACCGTAAGTCAAATTGAATGGGCCGTAAAAAACAAAAAAGAATACCACGACAACACATCCGGCATACAGATTTCAGAAAGCAAATTCGTAAATAACTTTATGGAACATATAATAGAATTTTCAGTGCACAATATAGCTCCCAAAACAAAAAACTATTTTTATACCAATGATGACTGCATTGGGTGCAGCACCTGCACAAAAATATGCCCCAGCGGTAAAATATCACTTAAGGATAATAAACCCGTATGGGACAATAAGCTGGATTGCTATATGTGCTATGCCTGTATGAATTTCTGCCCGGTTGAATCTATCCAGATAAAATCAAAAATTTATATGAAATCCTTTACTCCAGAACATGGCAGGTATCACCATCCCCATATTACGGCCCAGGACATGATTATGCAAAAGGAAAACTTTTAAATACTCTCCTCCCTATTATATTA
>CAZDZB010000046.1:6860-15266 GCA_964509795.1 uncultured Christensenellaceae bacterium
TTTTTGTGCCGCTATGTGCGTCTTTATAAACATATGCTTTATTTTTTATTGTTAGCAGATTTTTCATATGATATAATCTAATCAATAAAATATGGTATTTGTAATATTTTACATTAAGTATTTTATAAATGCCTGATGTGACACTCGCTTCAGGCATGCAAACCAAGGAGATTAAAAATGAAAAAAGATGTTAAATCAAAAGGAAGAGAAAAAAACGTTACTTCCGGCAGCGGAAATGTTTACAAAAGAGGCGACGGGCTCAGCAGCGGCAAGCCCGTAGGAAACCAAAGCGGGTACCAGGGCAGGCCCAAATCAGGCAGCTCAAAAACACCTTCATCTCAGAACTTAGGTGATATTATCTCGTCAGCATCAAACTCCAGCAGCCAAAAATCATCAGGTGGGCTTAGCCTGAAGAACATAATAATAATCGCAATAATTGTAATAGTGGGATACTTCGTATTGAAATCATGCATGGGCATTGACCTGTTGGATAGTGTTGATATGTCCTCATATGATAACTCATCTTCATATGACAGCTCATCTTCAAGCGACAGTTCTTCATCCTCCGGCTCGCTGGATTACCAGGTGTCAAACGATGCCCGTGAAAGATACACCACCATACTTGGCAAAGGACAGGACGAGTTTACAATTATGATATACATGTGCGGTACCGACCTGGAGTCACGCAGCGGCATGGCCACAGCTGACCTCAACGAAATGCTGCATGCTGAAATATCCGATAATGTAAACATAATTGTTGAAACAGGCGGAACATCTGACTGGAAGAACAATGTAATATCCAGCAGGACAAATCAGCGCTATCAGGTGACAAGCGACGGGCTAATTTTGCTTGACGATAACCTGGGCAAAAAAGCAATGACAGACCCTGATACATTGACTGATTTTATTGAATACTGCACAGATAATTTTGAAGCAAACAGATACGCGTTGATTTTGTGGGACCACGGCGGCGGAAGCACTCAGGGATATGGGTATGACGAATATTTCAGCAATACCACAATGACTCTGGATGAAATAAACACCGCACTAAATAATGCAGGCTGTAAATTTGACTTTGTGGGCTTTGACGCATGCCTTATGGCGACATATGAAACTGCCATCATGCTCAACAACCACGCTGACTATCTGATAGCATCGGAGGAAACAGAGCCTGGAATAGGCTGGTATTACACCGACTGGCTAACAAACCTGTCCGAAAACACATCCATGCCCACCATCGAAATCGGGCAAAACATTATAGATGACTTTATAAACAAATGCTATCAGGCTTCTCCAAATGACCAGACGACTTTGTCATTAATTGACTTGGCGGAGCTTTCAGGGACCGTGCCGGTGGTGTTTAACGCATTTGCCACATCTACAGCTGAACTCATTGAAAGCGACGATTATGAGGTCGTTTCAAACGCCAGAGGGTATTCAAAGGAGTTCGGTTCACCCAGTGAGCTCAATCAAATCGACCTTATACACCTGGCGCAGAACATGGACACAGACGAAGCTGAGGCATTAATTGAAGCCCTGGATGGCTGCATAAAATACAACCGTACATCAAGCACCATAAGCAATGCCAACGGCTTATCGATATACTTCCCCTACACAACGTTATCGTCCATGAGCAGCATGATAAGCACTTATAACCAAATTGGAATGGACCAGGCCTATACAGACTGCATAAGGGGCTTTGCCAGCCTTGAAGTCGGCGGCCAGGCAATATCCACAGGTTCATCCAGCGCTTTCACTTCGCTTCTCGGGTCATTCACAGGCAGCTCCAGCGGAAGTGAAGTTATAGGCGATTTGCTTACGTCCTTCATTAGCTCCGGTGCTTTGACAGACCTTCTTGGCGGCAGCGACACCAGCTGGGTTGACACGGATTCAATCTTGGACAGCACGGACTATTTCAAAAGCAATTACCTGGAAAGCGGCGCACTGGAGCTCACCGAAAAAGACGGCGGCTACGTGCTCTCCATGAGTGACGACGAATGGGATTTAATACAAAATGTGCAGCTTAATATCTTCTTTGACGACGGTGAAGGATATATTGACCTTGGCATGGATAATGTATATGAGTTTGACAACGACGGGGACCTGGTAATAGGATATGACGGCACTTGGCTGGCATTGAACGGACAGAATGTTGCCTATTACTTCATGGAAGAAACATATGACGATGACACCTATACCATAAAAGGAAGAGTGCCCGCAATGCTTAATAATGAGCGGGTTGACCTGATACTTGTTTTTACCGACGAGGTTCCATACGGCGAGATTTTGGGCGCCAGGCTGGTCTATGAAGACGGTTCAGTAGCCAAAGGCTTAATTGAACTTGAAGACGGTGACGTGCTTGACTTTTTGTGCGATTTTTACACATATGACGAGGAATATTCCGACAGCTATTACCTGGGAGATCAAATGATAGTTAACGGCGAAATACAAATTAGCAATGTAAGCATCGGGAACGCGGAGTGCCTCGTGACATATATGCTGACAGACATATACAACAACACATACTGGACACCTGCAATTGAATACAAATAAAAAATGATTCTTTTAGAAGCGCACTGCATTATATGCGGTGCGCTTCTGTTTATTATCCAGAAAATAAGGAGCTGCATATGAAAAGACATGAACAGGCACGGCATTGTTTCAGCCGGGGGTATAACTGCGCCCAAGCGGTAATCGGCGTATTCTGCGATGATTTAGGTATGGATAAAGACACGGCAATGAAGCTGTCCACTGGCTTAGTCAGCGGCGTATGCGGCGGAGAAGTTTGCGGCGCTGTAATAGGCGCAGCCATAGTTATAGGTTTGAAATACGGGCACGGCATGAACCTCGACAGCGAATCAAAGCAGAAAACAAAAAATCTCATAAGCAGATTCCAGAAAAAGTTCGCCGAAGAAAACGGCAGCATAGTGTGCAGGGATATCCTCACCTATGACCCCTCAAATGAAGCGGAACTTGAAATTATAAAAAAAGAAAACCTATTTGAAACCATCTGCCCGGATATGGTGCAGAGCGCCGTCGAGATTTTAGATGAGATTATTTAAGGAATATAAAAAAAGAATAAAGAAAAGGTATTCGGGGCTCTGCTCAAAACCCACTAAAGAGCCATTTCCCTTAGAGTCCCTTTTACTAATTAGTAGTATAGCCTGGTAATGTTCTTATTGACAATAGCAGGCTACTATTTTATATTATAAATTCTCCTCATTCAAGCTCATGTTCCTGTAAACCAAATCATCCCTCAAAGCAAAACCTATCTTCTGCCAAAAATCGTTTCCCTTCTTATTTTTTCGGAAAACAACCAAAGCGGCTTTGTTGATGCCTTCATTTTTTAACGCCCTGCAAGCGGCGTCAACCATGGCCGTGCCTATGCCTTGTCCTCTGCGTTCTTCGCTGACCATGGCATGGTAAATATATCCTCTCCTGCCGTCATGGCCTGCAAGTATGCTTCCGGTTATCTTATCATTATCCACGGACACAAAGCAGGTCTTAGGATTCCTCATTAAAAACTTTTGTATTCCCTCCTTAGAATCGTCCAAACTTCTGAGCCCCACGTTTTTATCCGACGTCCACAGGCTGTAAACCATGTCATAATCATCAATTGTCATAAGCCTTATTTCCATATATCCTCCTACAGCACCCATGCCCCAAATAAATATGACGAAGCATTAAGCACCAGCGAAATTACTAAAGCTTCCCAAGCCTTTTTTTCAGCCATGCGCCCAAAAAGCAATCCTTCAATCAACACTACAGCAGTCTCCAAAACATATAGCAGCGCATAGTATCCTGTATACCCTCTGTATGTAAAATAAATCAGCATCACAAAATTAAGCAGAGGATTTGTGAGCACATTTAAAAGCAACACATAATACGCGTACTTTACTCTGCGGTATATTAATAAAATTATGCTGCACTCCACAGCCGCAGTCAGCAGCAAAGGGTACAGCAAAAACATCAGTATTTTTATTATATTTTCCAAGGCTATCATTTTTTCTTGTCTTTTGCTTTAACAATCAGCTTGATTACAACCAGCACAGCCGCCACAACCAAAACGCCCACAATGACATAGCCAAAAATCCAAGGCGTACTGATGGTTGCTGACTCCGCTTCTTCAATGACCGGTTCAGCAACAAGGTCCAAAACATCAAACATACTCATACCTCCTTATTTTCATCATTCAATAATTCTTTTTGATTTTCTTTATCACTTTTATTTTTTTTCGATGCTTTATTAACCAGCTTCATGCCAATTAAAATCAAGAAAAATATCGCCAGAATTCCAATTACAAAAATCAGCGCAGTCCCGGCTAGGGCAAATGGGGCGCTTACTAAATCAAGTGTCATAATGCTCATCGTCACCTCTTATCTTCGTCCTCGTCTTCTAAGTGCTTAAGTGCCTGCCTTCTTTTCTGTATCTGGCGTACAATTGCATATATGCCTAGAAAGAACATCCCAACAGGTATTGCACAGCTTAAAATTGAAATCACAGTAATCACAATTTTCCCCAAAATTGCAGTATCAAAAAAACAAAGTCTTTAATCATCTCTTTCGTCTTTTTTATTTTTCTTCCTCAGCGCTCTTATTATAATTATAAGGCAAACTAATGCAATCGCTGATATGACCACCACTTCACCAGCGCTCAGTCCCATAAACAAAATTACTTCCGGAGCAGCCGCTGCATCAAGCATCGCAAACATATTAAGCATTCTCTGCCTCCTTTTTCAGCCCCTGGGCTTTTCTGCTGCCCGTTGTCAGCAATATGCAGAAAGCCGACATTACTATAGATACTATTATAACATATTCGGCATACAATGGGTTAAGAACGCTGACATAGGTAACGAAAGTGCCGCTAAGCAGCGCAAGGGTGGTAAGCCCGAATGCCAGCCCCTCAAAGCCCTCCAGGTACTGGACCAAAGCACATAATGTAACAGGCATTGTCATGTTAAACAGCGCTATCCCTATCAGGCAAAGCACTATGTTGTCATTGAAAAATGCCAGCAGCGGAGCTGAAATAAGCAAGGCTCCAACGCCCGTAATCCTTGCGCCCAGCTTGTCTGCGATAAATCCCCCCGACGCCTTTCCGGCAAATGACGCGAACGCCGCAAGCAGCACCAAAAAAATCGATGTTTTCCATGAAATCGGAATTGAAAAGCCCGTATGCGCCCTTATAGCTACCGAAATAAAAATCAGGGCAATGGCCGCTGCTGTCGCTGTTTTTACATTAGCCACAGAAAAAGATGACCTGGACAAATTAATTTTTGTATTGCAGAAAATGTAGATAAGAACACCTGAAACCAACAGAAAACCAAGGGGCATCAGAATGGATATCTCCGCCTTGCCTGCCATGGTGCCCAGCACCACGCCCCATGTGCCTGATGATACAAAAATGCCGCTTCTGGACATCTTTCCTTTTGCGTTAAGCAGGCTGTCTAATCCGCCGCCTACGTGGAAAAAGGCATTGCCCAGGGCAACCAGGACAATCGCCAGGTAAATCTGCCTGGCGAAAACCAAGCCCACTGCTGTCACTATAACTCCTATAAGCCCAGCGGAAAAACTGCGGTGTGTGTCACAGAAATATCCTATCAAAAACTGCAGGCCAAAAGCAATGATGTTGTAAACCAGAAACCAAAATGCAAGATGCTGAATGCTTTGTATGCCCTCGCTTACCGTAGAAAACAGCACAAAAAAGCACGCAAAATCCACAGCAAAGTGAGCGAATGTGTATACTGCCAGCGACCGCTTATGCATGATAAACTCCTTAATAAATGTCCTTTTTTATTTCTTTGCCCCAGTATTGCCTTATTTCGTCAAATTCCTCTTCTGTACATTGAATAAAAAATCCGCCTGAAAGTTTTGCTCTGCGTTTTTTTAATTTGTTAAGTGTTTTTAATTTTCTGTTCAGCCCCTTATAAAACTCATCCTTATGGGCTATCATCATTATTCCTTTGCATTTGTGTCCGAGAATGGCGTCAGTAAAAGGTGTAAAGTTGATTTCCTCCATATATTTTATTTCATCCCAGGTAAAACTGTTTTCAATTACATCGCCTTTAAATTCATCATATACGCTAATAATTTTGTCATCATATTCGTGGCTTTGCTTGATACCGATAAGTTTAGTTTTTGAAATGCGCGAAAGTAAAGTGAGCCCCACAAACTGCATAATCCAAAACACTAACACGGCAGTCACAATATACAGCACGCTATACTGAGAGTCTTTTTCAATAAGTCCGGCTGCCAAAAGCGCAGCAGCTATTGCTATTCCAACAAAAAACGTCACTTTTGACCTTTTAATTGCATCTTTTTGTTTTTGTATTATTGAGCTTTTTTTCATAATTCACCTATTATCGCTAAAGAGTATTCATTAACCACATCACCAGGGTAATATTTCATCAGCTCATCGTAAAATTCTTTATAATATTGAACGAAAACAAATTCTTCATTTATCTTTTTAACATTGGAGCCCTTTCCCACATACTGCCTACATTGTTCCATGGTTAACGATTTATGAAAAAAGTATATAAATGAGATTTTGCTGTCCGCTGCAGCCCGGACAATCCCAATGTCTTCCCATTTCACAGTAAAGCTCTTTTTTGGGCTTATGTATGTTATGCCGTCCTTGCTCAATGTCACCCTGTGGTTTTTCGCCCCATAGGTGTAAAAGTAAGATAGATAAATAACAAGCAGCAAAAACATAGACATCCCCGCAAATACCCACATCACTATCAGCATATCCCCGCCTCTTTGTTCAGGCGGAACTGCAAAATACACTGCAAAATATATGCCCATTATCATTGCCGGTATTATGAGCGGCAGCAAATATAACTTCATCTGCTTTTTTTGTTTAAATATGTTGAATTCCAAGTACCTTTTCCTCCGATTTTTATTTATAAAGCTTATTTTCAATAGCCTCAATTATATCCTGCGCAGTCCTGTCACCTTTGTATATTAAGTAAATTATCTCATGCTTGTTAGCGAGGCACATTTTAATGCTGTATTCACCTTCCGAATAAATATATGTGTATGTTACCTTAGAGAAATATTTTGAATCAGTAAAAACCACATGGCCGCCGCCTGTGCTGTCAATTATGCGCATAAGCACGCAGTTGCGGCTGGCTATAGAAACTGCATACGGAACTATGCACCTGCTGTAAACAATATTGTATTGTATCAACCGGATTAATCCGCTGTCATCATATACAGCACCCGCTTCCTCTGCCATGTAAAAATAAGGCGTAAATAGAGACGGAGTAAACGCGCCGTATGTGGTGCCGATGTTATTTTCAACTTCCTGAATTTCCTCAAGAGTGACAAATCGGTCTAAAGTATCCAAATCATTTTGTGCGCCTGCCGCCAAAAACGCGTAATTAACATAAATAACGTGTGCGAAAATCAAAATCCAGCACGCTATTTTAAAAGCCATATGGCTTTTGGTTGATTTTTTTGATTTTTTCCAGTCATTGTCTGAAAGTTTTCCCAAAAGTTCGTTCTCTTTTTCAGTTTTTACAACATGTTTTCTTTCATTGGCTGATAATGCCGCAAGAATCAAAAACAATATAGCAATTGTAGCAAAAACACTGGGCAAAAACAGCATATAATGCTCTGAAACATTAACAAATGCTGCGACTATAGCTGCAAGCGCCGCCAAAAGGTAATAGATATATGAATTCTTTTTAGCCCTGTATCTTTCGTAAAGCTCTTTTCTGTCTCCGAAAACTTCAATCGGCGGCTTTGCCATGCTGTAATCATCGGTCTCGAAAACATATAGCCGGCTGCCTCTCTTTGAATACTCACCGCCGAATAATGTGTTTATTCTGCATGTTAACCTCCAATGAGCATCGCTGTACTTTTTCATCTGCTCATCGTTTGGATATTCCGGCAATTCATTGATGCAATATTTTTTTTCTGCCGGCTTATCTTTTTTAAAAACAGCGTGCCTTGAGCGCATTGTTTCAAGATATAAACCCCTTGATGCCATATCAGAAAGCCAGTTTTCAATTTTACCTACATAGCAAAGATTGTCCGGAAGCATTTTAATTACGTTTGACGACATTCTCTTCCTCCTTAAATGTTATAATGTGTAAAAAAAACCTCAATAAAATCAAGCTTACTTTATCTTACAAAGGGTAATATAGAAAAAGACGCGGATACTTTACCGCGCCTTAATTATATTTATTCTGAAAGCCCTACGGCCTTATGTATCTGGTTTTGAATGAGCGCAAGCGAGAAGAAACACAAAAGGAAAACTCCCTGAACCACGTAAAGCACGCTCATATCGGCGTCATTTGCAAGCCGGGCGGCCTTCTTCCCTTTTTCATATAGCCAATATAGCGCGAAAAACGGGATAATGAAAAATAGTGCCGTTTCCAAGGAAGAATTTACTTCAGTACTCTCA
>CAZDZB010000047.1:0-15101 GCA_964509795.1 uncultured Christensenellaceae bacterium
TAACTGCCGGCTGTTTAATTAACTCACACTTTATATAATCAATTTACTTTAGCAAATTAATGAGAATAAGATTTTCTTTTTATTACGAATGCTACAATTACGGTGCCTACTAACAAAACTGCTATTAATAAAGAATACGCTGAATAATTGGTTGTGTCACCGGTTTGAGGATTGGGAACTGCAGTTGGCTCCGGGTCAGGAACTCTTTCATAGACACCGGGGGTAACTTCTGTGTATGTTGCGCCGACAGGAGTGAAAACTATGTCAGTTTCATCTGGCTGGTCAAGCCATACTTGGGGTGTTTCAGCAAAAGTACTTGTGCTGTCAACTATAAGTTCTGTGTACTCAGTAACTCCTGAGCCCTGGTCAACGTTGGCTCCGCCCCATCCGTTGCCTGCAGTGTGGAAGTTTTCCACTTCTACTGTCGAACCGTTTACAACTAATCCTGCTTTGTCATTATTTAATGAGCTTACATTTTGTATGAATATATTGTCTGATACATATATATTTATGCCGTGTGCTCCGCCGTCCTGGAATATTAAATTCCGGATAATAACATTATCTGCTGAATGAATAGTGATAACGCTATAATCTGAGCTGTTGCCGCTTAAAGGCCAGGCGGGATTACCTGTGAGTGTACCGCCGTTGATTCCTTGAAGAATCAATCCTGTATGCTGGGGTGCATATAAGTCGATGTTGTCTGTGAGGACTATTTCGCCGTCAATTGTGATTGTGTCACCTGTGGTTGCGGTGCCTAAAGCCGCAACGAGTTCAGCATAATTTGTGACAGGATAGTCTGCAGCAAGTGCGGAACCTGAAGAAAAAACAAAAAGCAACACAAAAAACACTAAAGCAGTTAAAACTTTTTTTCTCATAATTTTCTCTCTCTTTTTTAAATGGGTTAAGTAAATAATGAGATAAATAATAGATACACAGCAGCAAACTTATTTCTATTTATAGAGTATTTATTAATTTATATCTATGATATTTACTATTAAATATCATAGACGACACACTTAAGAAAGTAAAGGCATAAATGCCAAAATTATATAATAAAAGTTAAATGTTACATTGACGATTAAAAATGCAGCGTTTACGATATTGATGTATAGCAAATATAACAACGATAACTTATTATATATTGTATGCTTTTAGCACACTTCTTTTTATTCTAATCTGATTGATGATTACCTTTATAAAATGCTAGAAATTTAAATACTTTACCAAAACGCCAGCGGCATATTCAGCGCTTCGCGCATATCAATATACCCCTGATTATCGTAGCTGCGCCAGCCGCCCCGGGTGGAGCCCTGGGCAGTGGTGTTTACGTAGCAGTCAGGCAGGCTCTGCTCCAGGCGCGCAGCTTCCTCTTGGGTAATGTATTCCGCGTTGCAAAGCCATAGAACTTCCAGCTGACTCATATCCACCAGATAGTCAACGTTAGGTATGGGGATTTGGCTGCAGTTTAAGTATTTTAAATTGGGCAGTTCAAGCAGAGGGCTTAAATCCGAAACATTGGTATTGAAAATCTCTAAGTATTCCAGCTCCTTCATGTCCACCAAAAAGCTGGTGTCTTCAAACCTGGACAGGGCAACAATCAGATATTTTAGGTGGGGCATTTCCTTTAGAAATGAAAAATCATTAATGTAGCCTTGATGGCCGATGTCCAGGGCAATCAAATCCGTACAGTATTTCAGGTTTGCCGCTTCATAATCTTCCAGGCGTGACCCGGAGCCTCCCACATAGCTTCCCCCTTCAAAATCTTCACTGTAGCATGTGCCGAAGGCCTTAACATCTGTGCGCATTTCCCAGCTGCCGACTTTAATTTTCCACACAAACTTTGTGCCTGGATAATCGGCAATTAATTCTTCCATCTGCATGTTTGTAAGGCCGCAGTCGCACATGTCTATATATGAAAGGCAGCAGAAATATGCAAGCTGGGTCTTCAGCTTTTCGAAGTCGGTAATTTCAACACCGGATATATCTATCTCTTCTTCTGCGGAGCTATATTGAGTATCTATAAGCTGAGTCTGCCAGTCAAAGGCGCAGTCGGGGTATTGCTCCAGCAAGTTGCTTTTCAAGGTATCGCTTAATTGGGCATTTCCAAAAAGAACGCTTTCTATATTCCCAAAATATTTCAAGCTGCTAATGATTGCGTCTTCATTTATATCTTCACAGTCTGTTAAGTCTATTTTTGAAGTATCTGCGCTGTATTCATTGCCGCATATCGTAATTGTAAGTTCAAAGTTTATTTGGGGCAAGCTGTCTTTAAGATTATTATATTCATCTGCTGAGATGCTTGAATTAGTTAATTTTATATTGCTAAGATTATCAAAATGATTAACAATTGCTTCTAACTGTTCCGAAGTGACTGCGACAGATGATGGCAAGCTGATAGTATCTGAGCTGCTGTCAAACCTTAAGTCTCCCAAAGGAACGCTCCAAACCACATGGCAGCCGGGCTTTGCGTTTATAAAATTTTCGATGTCCTCAACGCTTATTTCAATGTCTCGCAAATCGACAAATAATAAATTATCCATGCTGTAAAGAAAAGAGATATCGGTAATATTTTTGCCTTTAAGGTCCAAAGTTTCCGCATTCCTGTCAATGGTATTCGCCGATATTTCAATGTAATCGGGTTGATTTGATGACTGCGCGTCCGGTGAATTTCTGCATGAAGAAAACAGGGCACTTAAAAGCACAATTGATATAATAAGTATGGTTTTATTTAATTTCACTTGTTTCTCCGAATTAGTTATGATTTGATAACGGTTGAAATCAATTAAGATTATTTTATATTAAAAGCTGTAAAAAGTAAATAAAGCTGCATATAAAGATAATTAAAATGATAACATACTATAAAAAGCCCCGCTTTTTGTCGCAGGGCTCATTGCTTAGTTTAATATATATTAAACGCGATGATTTCAATGTATTAGATTGAATAGTTTTTATTTAAAACCGAATATGAAGTGTATCCACCGGCTAGGATTTTGACGTTTTTAAATCCATTTTGAAGAAGTATTCTGCAGGCTGTATTTGCCCTTACGCCCACAAGGCATGAGAGTATATATTCTTTTGACTTATCCAGCTCTCCGAGTCTTTCGCGAAGTTCATCCACTGGAATGTTTATTGCGCCGTCTATGCTGCCTTCTTCCACTTCTTCTTCTGTTCTTACGTCAAGAATCTGCTGGTTTTCGTTCATGTCTTTAAGCTGTGTGTAGAGTATATTATCAATAGTTCCGCTCAAAATGTTTTCGCCGTAATATCCGCTCATATTTACGGGGTCTTTTGCGGATGAATAAGGCGGAGCGTAGCAAAGCTCTATTTCTTCCAGGTCATACACCGTGGCGCCGAAATTTATGGCTGTGGCCAGCACATCAATTCTTTTGTCAACGCCCTTTTTGCCGACTGCCTGAGCACCAAGAATTTTTCCGCTGTCTTTTTCAAAAATCACTTTCAGGCTCAAGGTCTTTGCTCCCGGATAATAGCCGGCATGTGAGCCCGGGTGTATCATGGTAACTTTATAATCTTTATCTAGCTCCATTCCTATGGCGTTCAGCTGTTTTTCGTTTTTTCCTGTGTTCGCGGCAGTTAGCTTGAATATTTTTGCGACTGATGAGCCCTGGGTGCCCCGATACTTTCTTTTCATGCCTGCGATGTTGTCGGCTGCCATTCTTCCCATTTTGTTTGCAGGGCCAGCCAGAGGAATCATTGTCCTGCCGCCTGTTATGAAATCCTTGGTTTCCACTACATCGCCTATTGCATATATATTTTCGTCATTTGTTTTAAGGTTTTCATCTACTATGATTCCGCCTCTTTTGTTTACTTCAAGCCCGGCATTTGCAGCAATGCTTGAATTTGCTTTCACGCCAATTGCCAGAACTATAGTGTCGACATCCAGTTCTTTTCCATTGCTGGTATTCACTATAATTCCTTTTTCTGTTTCAGTAAAACTTTTTACGCCGTCGCCAAGCACAAGGTCAACTCCCTTTTTTACCAAATGCTTATGTATAATTTGAGCCATGTCCCAGTCCAGAGGAGCCATTACTTGGTTCAACATTTCTACAATGGTTACCTTTATTCCGGCATGGGTTAAGTTTTCTGCCATTTCTATGCCTATAAAGCCGCCGCCTACAACGACGGCTTTTTTAACATTTTGCTCGGAGAGGACATTTATTATTTTGTCCATGTCAGGTATGGTCCATAATACGTTTATTTTTTCACTATCTATTCCGGGAATATTCGGCTTTAACGGTGATGAACCTGTTGAAAGCACTAAAGTGTCATAGTCTTCTGTATATTCTTCGTTTTTTACTAAATCTTTAACGGTTATCGTTTTATTGTTTCTGTCAATGGAGATTACTTCATTTTTTAAACGGACATCCACATTAAACCTTTCATTAAAGCTTTCTTTTGTCTGAAGAATCAGTTCTTCCCTTTCTTTGATTTCACCGCTTATATGGTATGGCAGGCCGCAGTTTGCAAATGAGATGTAATCTCCTCTTTCAAACATTATAATCTCAGCTTTTTCGTCCAGCCGTCTCAGCCTGGCTGCACAGCTTGCTCCCCCTGCGACGCCGCCTACTATAAGTACTTTTTTGCTCATTTATGTCGCTCCTTAAAATCGATTTATTTGTGTATTATATCACAAAGTTTTTTAGGCTATTGTGATTATATCACTTTTTGTGTATATGTGACTAAATAAGTTGACATTATTTTTTATTCATTGTATCCTTAGCCATAATAATAAATAAAAAAGAAAGAAAATTAAATGAATACAGATCAAAAGTTAGGCAAAACAAAAATAACACCTTTAATATTTAAAATGTCCGCGCCTGCAATAATATCAATGTTTGTTCAGGCATTATATAATATAGTTGACAGTTGGTTTTTGGCAAAATACAGCCAGGAGGCGCTTTCAGCAGTAACATTAGCATTTCCTATTCAAATGATAATAATATCTTTGTTTGTGGGGCTTGCCGTGGGAATAAACTCAGTTATCGCAAGGCGGCTTGGCGAACAAAACAGAGATGAAGCAGTTAACTCTGCCGAACACGGGTTTTTCTTTGGAATTATTATATGGGTTTTTATGGCGCTTCTTGCCATCAAACTGCCAGGCGCGTTTTTTGTGCAGTTTACTCAAAACCAGCAGATTATTGATTACGGAATAACTTATATAACAATAATATTGGTTTTTTCGATTGCTAGAATTATCACACAGGTTTTTATCAGCATACTTCAGGCAACCGGAGCCATGATGAGCGCGATGGTAATTCAGGGCGCCGGAGCCATAACCAACATTCTGCTTGACGGGTTTTTGATATTCGGATGGTGGATATTCCCTGAGATGGGCGTTGCGGGGGCAGCAATTGCCACTGTAATCGGCCAGTTTGTTTCTCTTGTTCTCGCGATAATTATTTACAGCACCAGGAAAAACAGGCTCAAGCTAAATTTAAGAAAATTCCACTTGAAAAAAGATATATCGAAAAATATACTTTCGGTGGGAATACCTGCAATGGTAATGCAGGGTTTGGGCTCAATAATGCTCTATTCCCTTAACAGAATTTTGTCCAAATTCGGGGATGACGCGTATACTTTTCTGGGAGTATATTTCAGGATACAATCGTTTATATTCATGCCGGTATTTGGATTAAACCAAGGGTTGATGCCGGTGCTGGGATACAATTTCGGCGCGGGAAACAAAAAAAGAGTAACTCAGGCGCTCAAAGTGGGATTAATTACCGCAGTCTCTATTATGGCAATAGGAACTATAGTTTTTCAACTTTTTCCTGCCGATATAATTAATATTTATGAAGTTACAGACAGTATAGTTGAAATTGGAATTCCTGCATTCAGGATTATAAGCTCTTTGTTTGTTTTGGCAGCAGTTAATATTGTCTTGTCGGTATTTTTTCAGGCAATCGGCGACGCTTATATTGGGATGATTATTTCTTTTGCGCGTCAGATACTAATTCTGCTTCCGGCGGCATGGATTCTGAGCCGTTCCTTTGGGCTTACACAGACCTGGCTGGCCTTTCCTATTGCGGAGGCTTTGACTACTATTATTGTTGTTTTATTTACTATTTATGAATACAACAAAAAGATAAAAAACCTGGTTCCGCTTAGTGGAACCAGGCTATAGATGTTAAACAAATAAAATAAATTTCATTTAAAGGCAGGTATCAAACTGCCTTTTTATGTGAGTTTTTTCTGCAGGTTTAAAGGGAGAAGAGCCGTTTAGTGCGATGCATTTTATCACATTGCCTCCTTTTTGGGCAGCCAATCCGGAAAGATATTGCTGAGGCGTCTCGACCCCTTTTAGTTTAGGATCCGCCATTACAGTAACTATAATTATATCTTTGCCCTTTAAATCTGCCTTATCTATGAATGTATTCATTGCAGGAGTTAAGCTGCCTGCCCAAATCGGCGTACACAAATATATTGTGTCAAAATCTGATATTTCATTCCACGGTTCACCCAGCAGTTCAGATTTACTTTTTCTTACTGATTGAAAACCGCTTTTTAAAAAGCCGAAGAGGCCTGTCCTTTTATGCTTTTCTTCCAGTTCAATTATTTTCCCGTCATATTTTTCTTTAAGAAGTTCAGCGACGATTCTGGAGTTGCCGTTTTTTGAGTAATAAACAATTCCTATCATTTCGGTTATCCCTTTCTACGTTATTTATTTTGGAGTATTGCGCATTTTTTAAAAACATCTATGTAAGTTTTAACTCTGCTTTCTATTGTGAATTTCGTCATTGAATTAAGGGCGTTCGTCCGCATTGTCTTAAGAAGTACGTCTCTTTTCATTATTTCGCGCATGTCTTCTCCCCAGGCTGCCGGTTCTTCAAGGCCATGGATATATCCTGTTTTGTTGTTATGTATGAGGTCATGCGCGGCACCTACATTATATGAGGAAATAACAGGTGTTCCGCAGCTTAAAGATTCAACAACTGCGAGCCCCCATGGGTCATGCCGCGCAGGGTAAATCATTGCTTTAGAGAGCCTGATAAGCTCACGAGTCAGTTCTTTGGGCTGGTAATCCAGCATTACAATATTATTAAGAGCCAGCTTACGCACCATTTTAAATAGCTTTTTATGCGAAGTAGCATCGCTGATTACAAGAAGGTCTGCGTCGTCTATGCCGGCCAATTTCCAGATATCAAGCAGTATATCAATTCCCTGCTGCTCATTAAAATCAATAGTGGAAATAAATATGTTTTCCTTAAGGCGGAACCTGCTAATAAGCCCTCTTTTTCTGGCGCTGGTCATTGGCGTTGCAAGCAGGGTGTCTTTTTGGCTGAAGGAAGCAAAGTTATACCTGAAGACTTTTGAAATGTCTGCCCCGTAAGATGAAAGGTAGGCGTCGCCTGCGCTGCCGCAGGACAGATAATAGGAAGCCCTTCTAAAACAATCTGTTTTTCTCATCTTTGATAAGGAGCTTTCATTTATTTCAGGGAATCCACCTTCGCTGGCGATTATGTATTTTTTATTGTTCAGCACCATTTCGCGCACAAATGACTTCTCTGCAGTTGTCCTGCAGTCTCCGATAACGTAGACATCATATGGATGCTGGCTAAGTAATTTATTCAGTCCGAATGGCACTGTGTTTTGACCCAGGCTTAAGCCCTGCAGAAAAATGCTTTTGAATGTGTTGGCTGCGCTGTTAAATTGCCAAATGCTGTTTTCTACAGGATATCTTTCAAATGCTACTGTAAGTTCGCATTGTTTTGCTAAAAGATTAAAAAATTCTACTTTTTCTTGTGCGGGTGCGTCCGCCAGCAAAAAAACTTTCAATTGTATTCACTTTCCTTTCGCTTATTTTAAAGCTTTCTTTCCATAACAGGGAATTTAAATTTTGGCCTTCTAGGGAAGGTTACATAACCTCGCCGTCTATACCCTAATTTTTCATAAAGGCCTAAAGCGGCCGTATTGTCTTCGCAAGTGTCGAGACAAATCGCAAAAAAGCCCCTGGCTTTATATTCCTTGTGTACATAATCCATAAGTGCGGTGGCTATGCCGAGCCGCCCGAAGGCGGGATTTACGCTCAGCCTGTGCACGCAGATTTTGGGAGAGAACTTCAAAGGAATTTCACTATACTCTGTGGGAATTTCTTTGTTTACTGTTACATATCCTGCAATTTCCTCGTTTATCTGCGCGATAATCATATGCCCTTTATCTATGTCCTCAAAAAGAATTTTTTCGCTGGGATATTCATCATCCCATTGATAAAGCCCTGCGGCAAGCATGCTTTTGAAAACAAGAGGGCGTATTTCTGCTATTTTTGCTTTATCTTTTGCTTGTGCCTGCCGTATTATCATAATTTTTTAAAACCCATAAATTATTCTACCAAAAAACCAATATGCAGGCAATCTCTGTTATAAAGCTCAGCAGTAAGGTCATCAGGCTGTCCGCCGCCAACATACAAAGAAAATCTTCCTGGCTCTATAACCTGGTTTCCGTTTTTGTCAATCAAGGACATCATAGCAGAGGAGATTGTTAATGATATTTTCTTTTCCTCACCTGCAGCCAGAAAAATCTTTATGAATGCTGCCAATTGCCATTTTGGAACAGGTTGAGATGCCTCTTCATCTTTTATATATGCCTGTACTGTTTCTTTTATGTCAAATTTGCCTTTGTTTTTAACAAAAACAGTTACTATAATGTCTTCCCCTGCTTTTATTTTTGGCTCTGAGAGATATATTCTGTAGTATTCGACAGAAGCGTAGCTGAGGCCATACCCGAACGGGTACAAAACTTCACTTGTTGAATTTCTATATCCGGTATATGGCCTTGCTGCGGCTCTGCTTTCTGAGCCTTCGGATACCCGATAAAATGTTAAAGGAAGCTTTCCTGACGGGACATATTTCCCGGATATCGTTTTTGCGATATCTGTTCCGCATAATATGTGCTCATTCCAGCATTGAAAAACTGCGCTGCACATTTCATCGGCGCTGCTTAAGTCCACCCAACCATTGCTGAAATTAAGCAATATTACCGGCGTACCAATGCCGCAAATTTCCTCAATAATTTTTTCCTGATTTTCCGGCAGGCGGTTATCATTAGTTTCAGGAAAAGATGAGGAAGATTGATTTGTACCTACAGCCAGTATTACAAGGTCTGATTGCTGCGCAGCCCATACAGCCTCGGAAAGCAGGGATTCGTCAGATTCGTCAATGTCTATAGGGCATCCCTGTGCATATAGTATTTCGCTTTTGTAGTTTTCTGCGATTATTCCGTTTAAAACAGTATCTTTAATTATATATTTTTTTTCGCCTTTATCAAAATTTTTCTTAAAATCCGCATAAGGGCCAATGACTGCGATTTTTTTTGCGTTTGCAGCTGCCAGTGGAACAAGTCCGTCATTTTTGAGAAGCACCATGCATTCAGATGCTGCTGATTCAGCAGGGGATCCATTTATATATGGGTGTTCAGGACTATTTGCATTGACTTCTGGGGCAATGAACCTATTGAGGAGTTTCTCCAGGACAGTTTTACTGACAAGCTTGCTTTTAACTGCTTCTTCAATTACATGCTCAAAATTTCTGCAGGCTAGAAGACATCCTTTTTTTGCGGCAAAAGCTAAAATTTCTGCAGTATGATGTATGTCAGTCTCTTTAGTAATGGAAGATAACTTAATGAATAAGTTCCCTTTGAAATCTGATTTTTTAATTAACAAATTGCTGAAGAACTCAATTAGTTCCTTTGATTTTTCTAAAGGCCCGTCGTAATTTAAAGCAAAGCTTTGCGAGTGCTTAACTATGGTTTCTATTACCGGAAGGTAATTGGTTTTAAACTGTTGTTTACTGTCGGGGGTAATTTCGCCTAAATCCCAGTAATATTCGGGGATAACTTGAGTGTTATAGAAATCGTTAAGCTTAAACTGCTCCGGTATTTTCAACAGTTCAGTTGATATTTCGGCAGTCAAATAAGGGTCTTCGCTATATATTACTTTTAATTTATCCAACTGATTATCTGTTGAGACATTTACGCAAAAAGATAAATCAACATCGCTTAAAGAGTATTTTTCACAGTGTTTTAAATATGCGGACGCAGATAAAGCCTTTACAAGCTCTGGATTGAATGAAGCGGCCATTCCTGCGGCATATTGAAAAGAATTAAGATTGTATATTTTTTTATTATCAGATGTATTATAGTTTTTATTAAAGACAGCTAAAAAACACGCCGCTTTGCTTATTTTTTTATGCAAGGGCATCTCAGAAAGCTTATGCTTTGTTTTTTTTGCAAAAGAATTTTTTGTATCTTTACTGTTTTCCATTTTCTTTGCCGCTTTCATTTATCCAATCAAAAAGGATATTTTAAAGTTACAGTTTAAAATATCCTTTATTTTACCACATTATCAGGCAATAAGCATCTAATAGATTACATTAATCTGTTGAGATAATCAATATCCTGTGAGTATTTCACTGCACTTTCTCTTGATATCTTACCCTGCTTGAACAATCCTGCAATTGAGTAGTCCATCAAGCACATTCCCTGCTGGCCGGCTGTCATTATTATGTTGTTTACCTGTGCAGTTTTTCCCTCGCGAATCATGTTGCTTACCGCAGGAGACCTTTTTAAAACTTCAATTGCGCAAGCTCGGCCTTCTTTGTCAATTCGCGGAATAAGCTGCTGGGAGACAACTCCCTGAATGGTAGTTGAAAGCTGCATCCTTACCTGGGTTTGCTGGTGAGGCGGGAAAACGTCAATAATACGGTCAATTGTTTTTGCGGCGCCTGTGGTGTGCAAAGTGGAGAAAACCAAGTGCCCTGTTTCTGCGGCACGCAGGGCGATTTCTATTGTTTCAAGGTCACGCATCTCACCAATTAATATAATGTCCGGATCCTGACGGAGAGCGGCACGGAGAGCATTGGCGTACGAATGGGTGTCACGCCCAACTTCTCTTTGGTTAACCATACTTTTTTTATGCTGATGCAGAAATTCTATAGGGTCTTCAATGGTGATTATGTGATCTCCCCGAGTAGTATTAATTAAGTCTATCATGGATGCCAGGGTTGTTGATTTGCCGGAGCCTGTAGGGCCGGTAACCAAAACCAGTCCTCTTGTATTATTTGTTAGGTCCATAACGGTTTGAGGCAGTCCCAAAGTTTTTGCGTCCGGGATTTCACTTTTTACAAGGCGGAGGGCGACGGCAAAACAGTCCTTCTGCCGATAGGCGTTAACACGGTATCTGAACCTGCCTGAAGCTGAAATAGAAAGGTCAATTTCGCCTGTTTTGTTGAGTTCTTCCCATTGTTCCCTGTCCAGGATGTCTGTCACAAACTTTTTTGTATCAACAGGCATAAGAATCTGGTCTGTTAATGCGTGGAGCATTCCGTTAAGCCTGCATATAGGCGGTGACCCGACTGTTATATGAAGGTCGGAAGCCCCTATTGTGGCAGTATGTAATAATAACTCTTGTGTATCCATATTATCTCCTTGCGCTTGGCTGCAGCAAATCATTTGGCTTTATCTGTTTAAATATGATGGCTATTCGGCTTAAAAATCATATAAGGTATAATATTCGCTGGTTAATTAATCCCCTGAGTATGCCACCCTGTATACTTCATCAATAGTTATGCGTCCTTCCTTAAGAAGCCTGACGCATTCATCTTTCAATGTGCTCAGTCCGCTTGAAATGGCGTAATCACGCATGGCATCTACTGAGGATTTATTTGAAATCATTTCTCTGAGCTTTCTGTCAATTGTCAGCACCTCGTGAACCGCGGTACGGCCTTTCATTCCGCTTCCGTTGCAGTTAGGGCAGCCGGTTCCTTTCATAAAGGTGTAATCTTCAGGGTTGTCTATTTTGCAGTAATCCAGTTCCTTTTGGGAAAGCTTAACAGGCTGGCTGCAGAAAGGACAATTCAGCTTAACAAGCCTTTGGGCGATAATTCCTACCAATGACGCTGCCAGCATAAACTCCTCAATTCCCATATCAACCAGACGGGAAATAGTTGAAACTGAGTCATTTGTGTGGATGGTAGAAAGAACAAGGTGGCCTGTGATAGCGGCTCTTGTTGCTATTTCTACAGTTTCACTGTCACGAATCTCACCTATCATTATGATGTCCGGGTCCTGACGAAGGATAGAACGGAGAGCTGTCGGGAAGTCAAGGCCGGCTTTCATATTAACATGTACCTGGTTTAAGCCTTCAATTTGATATTCAACAGGGTCTTCAACTGTGATGATATTATCTTTTTCTTTGTTAAGCTCACTAAGCATTGTGTAAAGAGTGGTTGACTTACCGGAACCTGTAGGGCCGGTAACTAATATAATACCGTGAGGATTTTGCAAAAGTTCTTCAAACATTGCATCGTTTTTCTTTGTAAAGCCAAGTTCGGATTTGGGCCTTAAAAATGAAGACCTGTCCAAAAGACGCATAACGGCCTTTTCACCGTGGATAGTTGGAAGTGTTGAAATACGGATATCAATTTCCTTGCCGGATAAAACTACCTGAGTACGCCCGTCCTGAGGGACTCTTTTTTCCGCTATATTCATTGATCCCATTATTTTGATTCTGGCAATTATAGAAGGCAGAAGGTATTTTGGAGTATCCAGCACCTTTCTTAAGGTGCCGTCCGTTCTGTTTCTTACACGTACGATTTCTTCCATTGGCTCAATATGTATGTCACTTGATCCTGTGTTTATAGCTTCCTCAATAATGGAATTTACAAGTCTTACAACAGGAGCGTTGCCAACTACATCGTTTTCAGAAACGCTTACGTCATCGACAATTTCATCCTGCGTGGCGTCAACCGACAAATCTTTCAGAGCCTTTTCTGTATGCTCCCTGCTGTAGAGCTTTTCAATGGCAGTCATTATTTGTTCAGCTTTTGCCAGGAATGTTTTGACTTCCATACGCGCTACGCGGCGTACATCTTCAATTGCTAAAAATGAAAAAGGGTCTTCCATTGCTACATAGAGCAAGTCGTTTTCAACCTTAAGAGGAATTAATTTGTGCTTTTTGGCAATGTTTACAGGGACTAGTTTTATCATTTCCTGAGGAATTGTTACAGTGCCTAAGTCAACAAAAGGGACTCCAAGCTGAGCTTCAAGAACGCTCATGATTATCTGGTCATCAGCATATCCTAATTCTCTTAATATTGTACCAAGCCTTTTGCCCGTAGTTTTCCTTTGTATGTCTAGGGCTTCTTCCAGCTGCATATTTGTGATAATTCCCGCTTCTACAAGCATTTCACCCAAATACTTTTTATGTCTTGCCATAACTTTACCTTCTTTGTCTAATGAAATTTATAATTTTACCCCTCAATATATAACAATAATAATATATCACAAAGAAATGTTTTTCAAACATAATTTAATCTACAAAATAATTTTGGCAGTTATTTGCTTTTATGTTCACTTTTGTTCACTTTAGAGTTGCATTTTTACCTGCCCGGCTGGCGGAATCCTTCCTTGTCCATCAGATTCAGCCACTGATTTAGTTTAATTACAAACTCTTCATTGGAAGCAGTTTTAGTCATCATATCAACTAGCTGCTCAGTTGCTGTTTCCTGATTGCCCGCCAAGAGTTTTCTGACTTTCCAAATAGTTTCCACTTCTTCTTTGCTCATTAGGACTTCTTCTCTTCTTGTTCCGCTCTTGTAAAGGTCAATTGCGGGGAATATGCGCCTTTCCTGCAGTTTTCTGTCAAGGTGCAGTTCCATGTTTCCTGTTCCTTTAAATTCTTCGTATACGATATCGTCCATACGGGAACCGGTATCAACCAATGCTGTTGCCAGTATTGTAAGCGAACCGCCGTTTTCAATATTTCTTGCTGCTCCGAAAAATCTTTTTGGTTTGAACAAAGCTGTAGGGTCAAGGCCGCCCGAAAGTGTTCTTCCTGACGGAGGCACTGTCAGATTGTATGCTCTTGCGAGCCGTGTTATTGAATCAAGCAGTATAACAACATCTTTATCCTGCTCAACCAATCTTTTTGCTCTTTCTAAAACCATCTCTGCGATTCGGCAGTGGTTTTCAGGGCGTTCATCAAAAGTGGAAGACACTACTTCTCCTTTTGTGGAACGCTGCATGTCTGTTACTTCCTCTGGGCGTTCGTCTATCAGCAGTATAATTAAGTGCATATCAGGATAATTGGAAGATATTGCGTTCGCTATGTTTTTTAATAGGGTGGTTTTTCCTGCTTTGGGGGGTGAGACTATCATTCCTCTCTGCCCTTTCCCTACGGGAGCGACCAAGTCCACAAGCCTAAGTGCTATTTGATTTGGGTGCTCAATTCTTTCAAGCACCATCTTTTCATCCGGGAAAACCGGTACTAAGTCTTCGAAGTGCTTTCTTTTCTGTATTTCTCCTGGTGTCGCACCGTTGATTTCCGTTATGTAGAGCATTGCCAGATATCGTTCGTTTTCTTTTTCGGGCCTTGTTAAGCCTTTTACCATATCTCCCTGGCGGAGCTTGAATTTTCTTATTTGGTTTATTGATACATATACATCTTTTTCGCCCTTTTCCACAGAGCGTAAAAACCCGTATCCGTCCTGCTGAATGTCTAGAATGCCGTTTGCTTCGCCGCAGTCATCATTTTTAATCATCTCATTAACAGCGTGTGAGTTTTCGCGCTTTTTTTTGCTTTTGCTTTTAGTATGTTGTTTTTGCTCTTCCGCATTTTCATCATCCGAAGACGTTTCATTATCATCTTTATCCGTTGATTGCTTATCAGTTGTTAGCGGATTATTATCTGATTTGGAAATTATTATACCGCCGTTTTCTATCTGCTCGTTCAGCTCATCTATTTTTTTCTGAATAATATCTATTATATCCTGTTTTTTTGCCTTTAAAGGCACGTCAAGGTTAGATTCCTCTGCTAATTTCTTCAAATCAGCTAGTTTCATTTTCTCAAGGTTTATTTCGCTCATAGTCCTCTCCTGTTTCAGTAATTTTGTATTTTTATTTAAAATAAGACGATAGTTTAAATTTGTTGTACTTATACTTAAAAGTCTGCACAAATAAATACAGTAATCCGCTTGTAAGCAGATATTTAATATTATTTTTCAGTGTCTTTTGAAATTTATAATCTATGTGCTGTGTATGCTATTAGTAAAATAAAATGGATTTAATTAAAATATTAAATCAAGACGTCC
>CAZDZB010000048.1:0-6731 GCA_964509795.1 uncultured Christensenellaceae bacterium
CACTGTGCGAGCCGCTGAAAGGCTGGCCGAAATGTACGGAGCTGATGCAGAAAAAGCAAAGCTTGCCGCCTTGCTGCACGACTGTGCCAAGCATATGGAAAAAGATGAGCTTTTATTTCTTGCGGAAGAATACGGCTTTGAAATCGATGACACATACAGAATGCAGCCGGAGCTTTTGCACGGTGCGGCAGGGGCATATGTAGCAAAAAACCTTTTCGGCATAAACGACCAGGAAATCCTCGATGCAATTGTTTATCACACCGTACCCAGGCTTAACATGTCAAAGCTTGATAAAATAATTTCCGTTGCTGATTTAATTGAAGAAACCAGGGCATATTCAGGCATAGAAGATATACGTAAATTTGAAAAAAACAGCCTGGATGCTATTTTTGAAAAAGCGCTTGAAAGAGTGATGATACATGTAATTGAGCAAAACCATATGCTGCACATAAACTCCGTACTGGTATATAATAATTTATTGAAACAGCGCCGCAAATCTGATAAACTGAAACAAACACAAGGAGATGAGTAATTGGATAAAGATAAAATTAAAATATTAACAGAAGCACTAATAGACAAAAAAGCACACCAGGTAATGTACATAGATATTAAGAAAAAAACAACCATAGCAGACGGTTTCATAATTGCCAGCGGCAATTCCTCAACCCAGGTTAAGGCACTGTATGATGAAATAAAAGAAAAATGCGCAAAGAACAACCTGAATATAAGAGCATCAGAAGGGTATGATTCAGCGCATTGGATAATAGTTGATGTGGAAGGAATTATGGTTCATATCTTTTATCATAAAGACAGGGAATTTTATAACATTGAACGCCTTTGGGTGGATGAAGAAAACGCAGTTTATTATAATTAAACAAAAAAGAACCTATCCCGGCAAAAGCCGGAACTCTCAAAAGGCAAACCGTTACATTGTCAATACTTTTCTTTCGATACTTTTCTCTTCTTTTTAATTAGATAAAATATTAATCTATACGAAAAGAGAAAAGTAACTGCCAAAAAGTGTATCCCCAAAGTACATATGTGAGATAGATAGCAGTAAGTGACTGTCCCTAGGAAATGTTGGTACAGTCACTTTTATGTATGCAGATTAAGCAAATCCACGTCGGGAGCCGTAAAAATAAGTGGTTCCTTTTTTGTGGGGTGTTCAAATTCAATTGACTTTGAATAAAGAGCAACCCACCAGCCCGGCTTTGCATTTTTGTTGTATTTCATGTCGTTAACCAGGGGATGGCCGCTGGCTGCGAACTGCACTCTTATCTGGTGCGAGCGGCCAGTTATCAGGTCAACCTGACACGTAGAAATATCGTCTTTATAGGCAAGCACTTCATATTTCAGCTTTGAGTACTTGGCGCCTTTTGCATTCTGCCCTGCCGCAACCACTTTGTTTTCAAAAGGGTCTTTAAGCAGGTAATGCTCCATCACTCCACCCTTTGGCTTGCCTTCGCACATGCATATATACGTCTTTTTAAATATGCCTTTTCTTATCTGTTCGCTTAAGCGTGAGGCGGCCTTTGATGTTCTGGCAAATACCATTACTCCGCCTACCGGCCTGTCCAGCCTGTGCACCAGGCCTAAGTAGACTTCACCGGGTTTATCATATTTTTCTTTTATATATTTTTTTGCTATAGTAAGCATATCCTCATCTTTGCTGCTGTCTGCCTGGGTAGGGACGCCCGGCGGCTTTATCACAACCAGCAGATGATTGTCTTCATACAAAACTTCCATGCTAGGCCTGCCATCTTCCCGACGCGCCGCAGGGCAGAGTGAGATTTGACGAGGATATCTCAAGGCCTATTCCGTCGGACTCTATTTTGCCGCCAAACTTGCTCTCAACAGTGTATTTTAAAATGTTAGTCAGGGTCTGCGGCTGCAGACCTGTCGTATATGAATTGATCAAAAAGAACACCGGCTCATCGTCCAAAAGCTGCGAGCATGATTCCACTAAATCATACAGCATATCTTCGATTTTCCATGCTTCGCCCGAAGGCCCTCTGCCATAGGAAGGAGGATCCATGATTATTCCTTTGTATTTGCTGCCGCGCCTTAGCTCACGCTGAACAAACTTGACGCAATCATCCACCAGAAATCTGACCGGAGCGTCAGCCAATCCTGAAAGTTTTGCATTATCCTTTGCCCATTCAACCATTCCCTTTGACGCGTCAACATGAGTGACTTCGGCGCCGCTTTTAAGGCAGGCTAATGTTGCCCCGCCTGTGTATGCAAACAGGTTCAGCACTTTCATTCCCGGGTTATCATTCGCAAGTTTTGACATCCAGTCCCAGTTAACTGCCTGCTCCGGGAAAAGCCCTGTGTGTTTAAAGCCCATTGTTCCTATTTTGTATATTAACCCATTGCGTTTAATGTTCCAAGTTTCGGGTATTTCTCTGTTGTATTCCCACTGTCCGCCGCCTTTGCTTGAACGCTTGTAAACGGCGTCAATTTTCCCCCAGGCCTGTGACGTTTTGTCAAAGGGCCATATTGCCTGAGGGTCAGGGCGCAGCAAATGCTTGTCTCCCCATCTTTCCAGTTTTTTGCCCTGTCCGGCATCTATCAGCTCAAAATCTTCCCAATTTTTTGCTATCCACATAGTTACTCCTTGTTTATTATACTTATGCTCACTGCTGAGTGCCGCATGAGCTGTCTTTTTATTGTTTCTTATATTTTAGCATAGTAAAAGCCTAAAATACACTTACTGCGCTATTTTAGGCTTTTTAAGGTTAAATTAAAGTTTTTTAATGGTTAATTTGACTGGTGTGTCGTTAATATCCCACTCTTTGCTATATCCTTCAAACTGCTCTGAGGTTACTTCATCGCACAACGTTTCGCTTCCGATAAACTCTGCGTTTTTGCCTAATATATCATCTGCCCCTACATAACACATTTTTATATGGTCTGTGACTTCAAACCCGGCGTCTTTTCTCATGGTTTGAACCTTTGAAATGATTTCACGTACAAAGCCCTCTTCTATCAGCTCCGGTGTCAGGTTAATATCCAATACAACCGTTACGCCATTCTCCATCTGGCTCACATAGCCGTCTTTTTGAGCAGTCTCAATAAGCACATCATCAGCTGCCAAAACAATATCGTGTCCGTCAACATAGATTGCCACTTCGCCGTCCACATCCAGTCTTTCTACAAACTCTGCTCCATCTATTTCCACGAGAACTTCTTTTATTTTAGGCAGAATCTTTCCGTACTTAGGGCCCAGTGTCCTCATCTGCGGCTTTATAATGTAGTCTACAAACTCAGCTGCGTTGTTTGTTATGATTACTTCCTTTACGTTAAGTTCATCGGCTACCAGTCCCTTGTAGCTGTCAGGCAGCTCAATTCCCTGCACATAAAGACAAGGCGCAGGCTGGCGGTTTTTGACGTTGGCAACGTTGCGGCACGCTCTGCCCAAAGTAACTGCGGCGAGCACTGCCCCCATATTTTCCTCCAGCTTTTCATCCACAAAGCTTGCATTATAAACAGGGAAGTCAGACATATGCACCGATAACATCTGGCTGCTGTCTATGCCATGTACCAGATTCTGATACATGCTCTCGGCCATAAACGGAGTAAACGGAGCGGAAAGCTTAGCCATCTCAACCAGGCAAGTGTAGAGCGTCATATACGCGTTTATCTTGTCCTGCGTCATGTCGCTGCCCCAGTATCTTTCACGTCCGCGGCGGACATACCAGTTGGACAGGTCATCAACAAACGCTGTCATGGCTCTTGCGCTTTCTGTTATTTTGTACTCTGACAAATAGTCATCCACTGTCTTTATCAATGTGTTAAGCTTAGATAACGCCCATTTATCCATTACAGATAATTTATCATATTCCAGCTTATATTGTGTCGGGTTAAAGTTGTCGATATTTGCATACAGCACATAGAAAGCATATGTGTTCCACAATGTTCCCATGAACTTTCTCTGGCCTTCACTTACTGCATCGCCTGAGAATCTGGTCGGCAGCCACGGCGATGATGACACATAAAAATACCATCTCACTGCGTCGGCTCCCTGAACATCCAGCACATCCCACGGGTTTACAACATTGCCCAAGTGCTTGCTCATCTTTTTGCCGTCCATGTCGCAGACGTGTCCTAAAACCAAGCAGTTTTTGAATGCTGCTTTATCAAACAGCAGTGTTGATATAGCAAGCAGTGTATAAAACCAACCTCTGGTCTGGTCTACAGCTTCGCTTATAAAGTCCGCCGGGAAGTTTTCGTTAAATATCTCTTCATTTTCAAAGGGATAGTGCCACTGGGCAAACGGCATTGAGCCTGAGTCATACCAGCAGTCTATTACCGCAGGTTCTCTTTGCATTAGTTTGCCGCATTTAGGGCATTTCAGTTTTACTTCATCTATAAACGGTTTATGCAGCTCGATATCAGCGGCGACATTTTCGCCTTTTTCAATCAGTTCCTGCCGTGAGCCTATGACTTCCATGTGTCCGCATTCGCATGTCCAGACGGGCAGCGGAGTGCCCCAGTACCGTTCTCTGGAAACGCCCCAGTCTATCAGGTTTTCAAGCCAGTTGCCCATTCTTCCTTCTTTTATAGTGTCCGGAATCCAGTTGACCGACCTGTTGTTTTTTATAATCTCATCTTTTATGGCGCTGACCTTAATAAACCATGAGTGCCTTGGGTAATACAAAAGCGGAGTGTCGCATCTCCAGCAGAAAGGATAACTATGCTCATAGTTTTCTGCCTTATGCAGCTGTCCTCTTTTTTCAAGTTCTACTAAAATAGGCTTGTCCGCATCCTTAACGAAAGTATTAGGCCATGGAGTCGTCTCAATAAACTCGCCCTGTTCATTTACTATCTGAATAAACTCAAGGCCTTCCCGTAAAAGGATTCTCGCGTCATCGTCACCAAAAGGCGCAAGGTGCACTATTCCTGAGCCATCACTTAGTGTAACATAATCATCACATACGACTTTGCATTTTTGTCCTGTCGGGACTGCGCCCGCTTTTGGGAAAAGCTGGTCGTATTCTATGCCCCCTAATTCTTTGCCTTTGTATTTGGCCAGTGTTTCAACTTCGCCGTCAATGATGTCGCCAATCAATGCGGTAGCAGCTATATATATATTGCCGTCCGCTGCCTTAACCTTTGAATAATCACTGCCCGCGTTAACACACAGAGCCTGGTTTGAAGGAAGTGTCCACGGTGTTGTTGTCCACGCTATAATGTAGGTGTTCTCCTCGCCTGTCACCTTGAAGCGCACCATTGCGCTCTTTTCCTTTACGTCGGCATATCCCTGCGCCACCTCATGTGATGAAAGCGCAGTGCCGCATCTGGGACAGTAAGGAACCACCTTAAACCCTTTATAAAGCAAATCCTTGTCAGCTATTGTTTTTAATGACCACCAGACGGATTCAATATAGTTATCATCGTATGTAACATATGGGTTCTCCATATCCGCCCAGAAGCCGACTCTGTCGGAGAGCTCTTCCCATTCGCCCTTATATTTCCATACGCTTTCCTTGCATTGATGAATAAAGGGCTCAACACCATACGCTTCAATCTGCGGTTTGCCGTCAAGTCCCAGCGACTTTTCGACTTCCAGCTCAACGGGCAGGCCGTGTGTGTCCCAGCCGGCTTTCCTGAGCACCTTTTTGCCCTTCATAGTGAAGTATCTAGGCACTAAATCCTTAAAAGCCCTAGTTTCAACGTGCCCTATATGGGGCTTGCCGTTGGCTGTGGGCGGCCCGTCATAAAAAGTGTAGACTTCGCAGCCCTCACGATTTTCAATGGATTTGTTGAAAACATCGTTTTCTTTCCAAAATTCAAGTATCTCTTTCTCCCTTTCCACAAAGTCAAGTGACGTGGAAACCTTTTTGTACAGCATACATTCCCTCCATATACTAGTAAAATTAGATAACCGGCGTTTTGCCGGCTCGGCTTACGCGCATGCGCAAAAGCCGCGTAATTCAACCATTCAAAAAATAACAAAATAAAACCTCTACTATCACACAGATAAAATAGAGGCTACATATTTTACATACCACTGTGCTGCCTGCATATAGCAGATAACATTGTATAAAAATAACGGATACAACCCCGTTCCCGCTTAATCGCCCATGCTTTCAGCGAAACTGCTAAAAGGTGATAATCATTTTTAATTAGTTATCGGTTCGCACCCTTCCCGACTCGCTTAAAATCCAATTTAAAAACAATGTTTTCCTTCATCATCGCATTTTATTTTGCTTTTAAACATTATATACAATAAGTCCTTATTTTTCAACTATAATTTACTGCTTTATTATATTATGCGCCTAGGAATATAATAAATGCACTATATTATCGTTATTTGCCTAATAATTGCGCAAAACAAGTTCACAAAACCTCTATTTTAATGTATAATCTTTCTTTGACGGATATACCAAAACAATGCAATTTTTGATGAAAGGCAATATTATTATGAATAAATTAAAAAATGTAGGTTTGTCTCCAGCAAAGATACTTTTGCCCAAAGATAACTTTGAAAAATGGGCTGTTGTAGCCTGTGACCAGTACACCTCAGAGCCGGAATACTGGAAAAGAGTGGATGAATTTGTGGGTGAAACGCCTTCTGCGCTAAGGCTTATATTGCCTGAGGTGTATCTGGAAGATGAAAATCTCGATGAGCTCCAGGCTGGAACCGTAAATAAAATGAAAGATTACCTTGAAGGTGATGTCTTCTCCGATGAAATAGACGGCATGATATACGTTGAAAGACAGGTTGA
>CAZDZB010000048.1:6831-10809 GCA_964509795.1 uncultured Christensenellaceae bacterium
AACGTAAATGACAGCGATTTGGACAACATAGCCAGCACAATAGGATTAGGCGAGGACCTGCTGCCTTATTACAGGAACGGTGGTCAGGGAATGTTTTTGATTAACAGCAAAGACAGGCTATGTGCGGCTGTCGTTCAGGAAGGCTTAACCAAATTTATGGATAGCCATCCTGAAGTGAAAATTGATTATATTCACGGCGATGACACCGCTCGTAAACTTTCACTAAAAGAACATGTTATCACCTTTATACTTCCGGCTTTTGACAAAAACGCATTGTTTTCAACTGTTATAAGCGACGGGGCTCTCCCCAGAAAATCCTTCTCAATGGGGAATGCCCATGAAAAGCGTTTTTACCTTGAAGCCAGAAAGATAACAAAATAATATTATAAAACCTTATCTTCCAGAAAAAAGTAAAATTGCCGAGACGCTTCATAGGGCATAAATGAAACGTGCGGCAATTAAAAAGCATACGCTTAAATATAATATAGTAAAAAATTAAATTTATATATACAGGAGAGTAAAAAATGAAAACCGCAAAGTTCGGTGGGTCTTCACTCTGCGACGGTCAACACATAAAGCAGGTGCTAGGCATCATACAATCCGATAAAGATATCGGCATTGTTGTTCCTTCAGCACCCGGAAAGCGATTTGACAGCGACACAAAGGTGACGGACTTATTAATTGCACTTTATAACAATGAGGACGTGTTAAATGAAATAAGAGCACGTTACGACGCTATTATCGACTACTTAAAGCTGGACATTGACTTGTCCGGTGAATTTGATGAAATCAAAAAAAACATTGATAAAGGCTCGTCTTTGGATTACGCCGCCAGCAGAGGCGAATATCTAAACGGGCTCATTGTGGCCGAAGCGCTCGGATTCAAATTTATTAACCCAGCAGATGTAATTAAGTTTGACGAAAACAAGCAGCTTCTCTTTAAAGAAAGCCTTAAGCTTATAAACGAAGCATATAATAACGAACCTTCTGTAGTTCCCGGATTTTTCGGAGCGAATAAGCAGGGAGAAATTATCACCTTTTCAAGAGGCGGCTCGGACATTACCGGGTCATTGTGCGCAGCTGCCATGCAGGCAAATGTATATGAAAACTGGACCGACGTTTCGGGGTTTTTCATGGCTGACCCAAGAATAGTAAAAGATGCTGTACACATTGAGGAGGTTTCATATAAAGAGCTTCGGGAGCTTTCATATATGGGTGCGGGCGTACTGCACGAAGAAAGCATATTCCCTGTCCGCAAAATGGAAATACCTGTACACATAAAAAACACATTATCACCTGCAGATAAGGGCACAATGATTATTCCTGTAAGCAAAATGTCCCCCAGCACCAGGCCTATAACAGGAGTTGCAGGAAAAAAAGGCTTTGTAGTAATAACTATTGAAAAAGCCAGAATGAACAATGAAGTGGGATTTGCCCGCAAAGTGCTCTCTGTGCTGGAGGGCAACGGCGTATCCATTGAGCACATGCCTACAGGAATCGATACTCTTTCCATCGTAGTCTCAGAAGAATCCATCAACGGCAAAACCGACAGTATTATAAAACAGATTCAAGATATTTCAGAGGCGGATATAATTGATGTTTCCCGCAATATGGCATTGGTTGCGACAGTGGGGCACGGAATGGTAAAGCACACAGGTACAGCCTCAAAAATATTCACCGCTTTATCCAAAAACAACATCAACATCCGAATGATAGACCAGGGCTCCAGCGAGCTTAACATAATAATAGGCGTGGAAGAAAGCGACTATGAAAACGCTGTCAGATCCATATACTATGCTTTTTCAAATTAAAATTATTCTACGCCATCAAAAAGGGCACCTGCTCCGCAGGCGCCCTTTATTTAATTGTGTCAATAACCTTTACTCATGTCGATTATACTGCCATCCATTGCATTGACCGTTACTATATTTGGCCCCATTCTTTCGGCTATGCAAACATATTCACTTAAGTCGATTTCTCCGGACAACTCTTCTCCAATGTCATTCGAGCCATCCTGCTTATCTTTCCAATATACCGCGCCGTAGACTTTCCAAGCAGGAGCTGATATGTAATAGTCAGTATCTGCTAGTTTTACTCTTACCATATCAAATTCTATGCCGGTAATATGAACATATACTACTTTACCCATATCATAGTCATCTATGTAAGCATACTTGGCGAATATCTCATTTACAGCCAGGCCAAGAGCATAATTATAATCCACCTGTACATCGGCATTTTCATTTATTATTTCCGTAACTCTGTGAGGATTCCTCCAATAGAAGTTTACGGCCTCTCCGTCTAAAGTCCAAACCTCAATTTCTTCATAAGCCAAAGTTTGGGCTACCTCATTGTCGTCTGTATATGCGCCGTCCTGGAAAGAATAGTCTATTGTTCTCTCTCCCACTGAGCGTTCAAAGCAAAACACATAATATCGGTCTTCCCCGGATATCGCCATAAATATATCACCGAGTTTAACTCCTTCAATTTCCATTCTGTCTATCAAATCCTGGGCATTCCCCCTGGACACTTCAAATTCAGGATTTTCATAGTCAACTTTAAATGATATAGATACACTATTAATATTGGGAATGTCTTTATCAGATTTGCAGGAAAATGTATCCCTTCCCGCCAAAGGCATGCTGTAGGAAACATACCCTAAATAATTTCCGCCATAGTCAACATCAGCGTAGAAACCGCCCCATTCATCGGGCCGCCTCTCAAATTTTTCAATAACTTCGCCGTTTTCAGGCGCCAGCGCCTCCAAAGCCTCAAGTTCTCCGATTACCTTATTAATATGAGCCTTAATTTCATCAACATCCGTTATGTCTTTCTCTTCATATAAAACAATTAGTTCATCATCATCCAGTGTCAGCCGCTCCTGAAGAAACGCAATATTCTGAGCATAGTCAGCCTTAGTTGAAGTCAAGTAATCATAATATGTTACATCACCTCCGAAAAACACCTTTACCATTCTTTCCATTTCTTCATCTGTGAAATTATATATTTCCAACTGCGCAATTGTAACAGCTTGTTCACTCATGGGCACAACATCAGCGTCAATGTCAATTCTAATGGTTTCCGTTTCATTGTAAATTTCATCTGTTATTTTGAGAGTATCTGCGTTTTCCTCAAGGGTTTGCGTTTCTGTTTCGGCTTGTACTCCATTTTCAGCTTCGATTTCTGCTTGTGTTTCAGTTCCAATTTCAGCTACGTAGGCCGCCTCTATCGCATGCTGCGGCGTTGGCTGGCATGCCGTAGTGAAGCACGCTACAATCATTATAGCAGCTGTCAGCAGCGATATTCCGCCTGCTGCTTTTAATTTTTTCTTTGGATTTAACATGTTCTCAACTCGCTTTCTTAATTTGCTTTTGTCTTTGCAAAAGGACATTGCAGCGGGAAGATTAACTTGATTTTTTGAAAGCCGTATGACGTCGATTAAGCTTTGAGAATATATGAAACTCTGCTCTTTGCTCAGATAGCTGTTTACCAGCTCATCACATAACAACTCAACATCTTCTGCATAATTACTGTAAGCTGCCCATACCAACGGATTAAACCAGTGAATGGTTTTTGCTGCCATCCACAAAACATTATAAAATATATCCTTCCTTTTAATGTGGCAGAATTCGTGAAGCAAAATCATATGAAGCTTTTCCTTAGATATTCTGTTGATAAAACATAGCGGCAGAATTATAACAGGATTAAAAATCCTGAAGGTGACAGGTGACTCAACATGCCTGCTTACAATCACTTTTACCTCTCCTTTGATTTTAAGCATTGATTTTATTTTATTTACAGCGTGCCCAATTTCAAATGATTTAGCTTCGCTGCTGCCTTTAATTAATCTGTTGAATCTAATATAATTTATTATATTCACTGCTGAAATTATCAGCGCTCCGGCTGCCCATATAACCACCATATATGTCCAAACAGCTGTTGACTTAATATATTTAATTATATTGTTCCAAAATGTCG
>CAZDZB010000048.1:10909-14795 GCA_964509795.1 uncultured Christensenellaceae bacterium
CCATAAAAAAATAATCAGCTTTAAATGAATTTTGTTTTTAAAAACTGCCTTAAGAAGCATAACTGATATAATCATCGCTGATGAATAAGCTGAAAGCTGCACGATAGTCTTAATTACATTCATTAATTTTTCCTCATCTGCTCTCTTTCAGGTTCCGGATATAATCTTCCAATTCATCAAGTTCCTCGTCTGTAATCATTTCATTGTCCACAAAGCTTGCCACCATGTGCTTAATTCCATTAAAATGGCTGTTTAAATACCGGCTGGCATCTCCTGCCATATACTCATCTTTTGATATTGTTGGATAGAAAATGATTTTCCTGGGGCTTAACTGAACTTTTTTCAGCAGCCCTTTTTCCTCTAATCTCAAAAGATATGTTTTGACTGTATGCCTTGTCCAGTTTTCAACGCCTTCCAGTTTCTCCAGAATTGCCGCCGTGCTGGCTTCGCCTTCCTTCCATACCAGTTCCATTATTACTTTATCGTTGGACGAAAGGGCTGGGTATTTTTCCATGATTAGTCTCCTTTTGCATTATTGCAAAGCTTTAAGAGCAAGCACTTTACTCTTATTAAGAGTAATCTATTTACTCTTAATTGTCAAGTATTTTTCTCAGATATACTAATTCTCGCAATATTTCAATTGCCTGCCTAAAAATATTATTAAATGTATCTTTACAAATTGTTCTCTTTAGTATCATACAAAAACGGCCTTTAAATTAAGGCCGCTTGTTTCTCTTGAAATATGTTGTTTTTACTATATCCGTTTGTAATTAAGTTTGTCAGATTTAGTTTTCTTCTTAGTTAAGGTAATCCATAAAAGCATCCATTGTTAAAATGCCTCCAAAGAATAATGCTACAATAATTGCTATGCCAATCAATGCACAAATAAGATAAAGCTTGAAGAAATTGGCCTTACTTGGCTTAGTGTTGGAACCGAATGCCCAGACAAATACCATAATGATATTTACGATTGGAATACACATCAATAGTCCTGTTACGAACCACTCACCCATTGTTACCGTTGGATCTCCTTGATAATTTGTCATAATCTACTCCTTTTAGATAAGAAATTTTATAAAATTATTATAGCAATTTTCGTTAATTACTGCAAACACTATCTTATATAATTAATTCTGAATAAAATTGAAATTCGCACATTACCTTATAATTTCTTTCTTTCTTTGTTTGCATAAATAGTTCAAGGATAATTAAGAAAATAAGCGGCACAATCATGCCGCTTATTTTAAAACAATTAGAATCTATTTTTTATTTGCCGGAGTAATATTCAATCACTTCCAAGCCATCTTTATATTTTAAGTACTTTGATATGTTAAACTCCAGCCAGCTTTCCGGAGCATTTTCGTCATTATATTTTTCTAGAGTTACAGTTTTGAATTCATCAGGTCCGTAGTATCTATAGTAAAAATAATAGTCCTCAACTGCTTCTCTTTCCGTTTCACTAAAATCATCATAGTAGTTATCGTATAGATATTTTATTTCACTGCTTGCGTCACTGCTTAACCTGCATAAATATTTAACATCTATCTCGCCTGTATCTTCGTACCTGTTAATGTTCACGCCGGCCACCCACGCTTCAATGTTAATAAGGCTCACAATTGCCCAGAACGTAACGGTATAATATATCATTAGCTTTATAAACTGCATGTCGCTTTTGTATATTTTAATCAGCAGCATAATCAATGCAAAAAACTCAAACACTAAAAGCATGTAAACTAACAGCCTTTCAACTGACAATCCGTATGCGTTGTAATACAAAGTCATCTTATACGCTGACGATGCCAGCAGGTATACATTTAGAACCACAAAATATGTTGTCAGGCCTTTTATAATATTAGCGGATGCTTTGCCAGAACCTTTTTGCATTCTGTTAAAAACCAGAACCAGCACAAAATTAATGACAGAAAGCACTACCAGCTGAAAATAACCCTCTCTTGCTGCCTTTGCAAAAGTTGTGTTTTCTATTAAAGCCTCTCTGCTGATAAACAAGGAATTGAACTGAACAATAGCAAATACAACAAACACAGCTCCTACAATCGAAAGCACAGTAATTATAAACAAATGATTGTCGTTTACTGTCTCGCCGTTTTTTGCTTTTTTGTTTCCGACCATTTTATCCTTCGTGAATGTAAATAAAAATCCGCAGAAAACAATAGCTATCGCAAAACCCGCTATGGTTTTCCCTATGATTGTGCCAACGTCGAAATTCCAATTTATTTTTTCCCAAATGTTTTCTGCAAATTTCTCAAAGCCTACGTCGGCGCTCATCATCAGCGGGACAACGATAAACAACAAAATAACGGCTAAAACTATTCCCAGTATAACCTGAATCAGTTTTTGTTTTTTGTTTTTATCGTCGCTTTTCAGGGAAGAAATTCCTGTAAACATTTTATCAATGCGGGCTATTGGGCCAAACAGCCTGTACAGAAAAGTTATTATTCCTTTTTCTGCTCCATTCTTGGTTGAAAAAATCGTCGTAATAACCAGCATAAAAATCAACACCGGAAAAGTTAAAACTATATATATTTCATTCTGAAGCCTGAAAAAAACTGATGCGTAAATCAAAAACGCGCCCGCAAAAAAAATGTAGTTTTTCAAATCAAGGTTGTTGTCTTTATAAAGCAAATACCCAACTCCTGCAATGGCTGCAGCACTGAAAATAAACAGGTTTATTCCGATATAGTCCTTTATAACAAGTATGGCAAAAAGCACGCCAACCACAATAGAAATAGAAACTGCGGCTGCATCCAATGCTTTGCTTCCGAAAACATTAGTATCTTGTTTTATTTGATTATCTTCAACATTAGTATTCATTATTTTATTCTCCTTATATTATAGGAAATTTGCGGTGCGGTATAATTTATCCATTATACGCTATATATTTATATACAATAAGCAAAATGACGAATTTCTTTGTTTGGCGTAAATGCAATCTATTAGTCGTCTTTAAATTCCAGGATATCTCCCGGCTGGCAATCCAAAGCCTTGCATAGGGCTTCCAGAGTGGAAAACCTTATGGCTTTAGCCTTTGAGTTTTTAAGTATAGAAAGATTGGCATTGGTTATTCCCACTTCATCGGCAAGTTCACCGGAACGCTTTTTCCTCTTTGCCATCATCACATCCAGATTGACTATAATACTCATTCTATCTCCTTAAGTACGGTGCTTTACACCCACGCTTTGTTCCGCTTCGCTTTAAACAAGCCTCAGCCGTCGTTCCCTTGTCCGTTGAGATCCCACAAAGTGAAATCTCCTATATTGTCAGTTCATTATCCTGCTTATAATATACCGCCTGCTGAAAAACATCTGCCAGCACGAAGCAAAATACAGTAAGCAGGGCACTCGCCAGGCCGCCCATCATTGTCATTATTGAGTTAAGCAAAAATACCTTAGCCAGCAAAAAAGCCGTAACAACAATCATAGCATACCCCATAATTTTTAATGATTTTACATTTTCCTGCACGAACGGGTCTTTCTTGACTAATGTCCTGAATATTTTTTTTAGATTATATTCTACAAAAAGCGCCGCCAGGCCGCAGGGATAAAGCACAATAAGAAGAATAGTTTTTTCCAAAGAAAAAGCATCTAAAATATTATAATCATGCTCTAAGTAAAATGTAATAACACGTGGAAGAAATATTAAAATTAAAATATTGATTACCATAAGAATTAATAATAATATTTCTATAACAAATGACATGGATTTTTTTCCGACATATTTCATATATGTTACCGCCTCTTTACAATTTCAAGAGTAGATTAGCACTAATTTTTCCTTTTGTCAACATTAATTTATTGTTTTTCAATATATTTTTACTGTTTCTAGACTTCTTTTTGACTTTTTCCCTTATTTGTATTTTCCATAAGCG
>CAZDZB010000049.1:0-6744 GCA_964509795.1 uncultured Christensenellaceae bacterium
GCCGTTCTCATAATATATATCCACAACACGGTGAACTACGTCATATGAACCGGCATTATATAAAATAACATCATTTATATATATTTCGTCGTCACTTTCCACTTTTTCAATTATTACTACATCGCCTCTGTTTATGGCAGGGCTCATGCTTCCCGACACAAGCACAGTAGGGAATGTGCTGAAAAGGCCGGCTGTGAAAAACGCGGTCAGAATGCAGAATGCCCCTACAAAAATCCAGACTACAACATTAACCGTTTTAGGTTCCGACTTGATTTTTCGTGTTTTTTTGGCGCCCTGGTAGCTCACAGTTTCCATAAGGGCGACAAGCGCAATCATGGGGAATGATATTCCCAGTACCGCTACAACTATCCATTCCAGGTTAGGCAGGCTGTTAAAAAGCCAAACAGGAACATTGATAACCAGAGCATATATTACTGCTGGCAGGAAACCTGCAACGTAGCATACGTAAGTCAAAAAGATGTTTAAAGCTAATGCCGGAAGCACCTTCTCGGAGAGGATAATTGTAAACGCTTCAATGCTTCGTGTGTTTATTAAATCCTGCAGATTGACCTCAATGGCGGTGAAAAGCACAATAATGACTGCGGAGAAAAAAACTAACTTTTTTTTATCCGGCTTATTTACTACAAAATTCCTTATCCACTCTTTCAGTATGATAAGCCCGCCGAAAATCAAGGTGTTTGCTATGATGCCTGATGCACTTCTTTTATAAGGATTAATGCCGAATCCGAACACAAATCCGCACCCGAAATATACAAGCAGATAAATAAAACCCGCGGTCAGCGTCCATACCATGAAATAACTGACTAATCTCGTTTTGGTTTTGTGCATAGCTCTTGGCTGGGTATAAATATATATACCTATTAAGCCAAGGATAAAGACAGACAAGAAATCTTCAAGCCTGGAAGATATGACTCTTAAATCAAACAGAGTGTATTCTAACAAAAATAGTATAAAAACTCCTATAAGTACATATAGAGTTTTTTTTTCGTTTGATGTCAGCTTGCTCATATGTCCACCCAAATCCGGAAGAGAAACTTAAATGCCATCACTAGAACCAAAGATTGTTAATATCTATACCATTATGGCAATTTATGGCTTTCCTCATCTACTAAGACATTATACAGGTAATTATTTAAAAAATAAACAATAAAATATTAAAAAAAGTACACTTTTGTTAATATTTTATGAATAAAACCGAAAAATATGCCAATATAAAACATATTATGGATTTATATAGTAATAAATATGTGAAAATGTGTGATTTTAAAAAAGAAAATATATAAAAATTAAAGTGATAAGCCTATTTTTCCAAACAAGAGTATAAGTTTGAAAGATATGTTAAGAAACTGGAACTTTTTATATAAAAACACCGTCTTAATATATATCAAATCGAAGGAGGCAGAAATTATGAAGAAGTTTATGTTATTAGTTATGTGCACTTTGTTTTTTATGACACTATTTGTTTCAGGGTGCAGCGATAAAGCAGATGACGTTGAGGTGTCAGAAGAAATAGAATCTACAACAAGCACATCCAATCAAGAGGCGCCGATGACAGAAGAATTAACCGAAAGTGATTATTTCTTCTCTGGTAATTCAAAAGACAGTGTTGAAAGAGAAGAAGCAGCGGCGGAATACCCCAATGAAGGCTATGATGAATATCAGGAAAGCGAGTTTACAACTCCGCAGGAAAACCCATTATCAACGCTTTCGATTGATGTTGATACAGCTTCATACAGCAACATAAGAAGGTATTTAAACGATGGAATGCTGCCTCCTGAGGACGCAGTGAGAGTGGAAGAGTGCATAAACTATTTTAATTATGATTATCCGCAGCCCGACGGCGGCCATCCGATTGATGCTTATGTAACAATAAGCACCTGCCCTTGGAACGAGGACAGGTATTTAGCCAGAGTAGCAATACAAGGGGAGTATATAGAAAAATCAGAAGCGGGAGCGAGCAACCTGGTGTTTTTGCTGGATGTGTCAGGGTCCATGAGTGACAGCAATAAGCTGCCGTTAGTAAAAACAGCTATGGAAATGCTGAGCGATAATCTGACCGATGAGGATAAAGTTTCAATAGTAGTGTATGCGGGAGCGTCCGGCGTGGTGCTTGAAGGCTGCGACGGCGACGACACGAGAAAAATAGAAAAAGCTCTGGACAAGCTGCAGGCTGGCGGAAGCACAGCAGGAGGCGCAGGAATTGAGCTGGCATACGAAATCGCGGAAGAATATTTCATTGAAGGAGGCAATAACAGAGTAATCCTCTGCACAGATGGAGATTTCAACGTTGGTCCTTCAACAACAGAAGAGCTAGAAAATCTGATAGAAGAAAAAAGAGACAGCGGAGTTTTCCTTTCAGTTTTAGGATTCGGAACAGGCAATGTAAAAGACAACATGATGGAAACATTAGCTGACAAGGGAAACGGCAACTATGCGTACATAGATAATTTGATGGAAGCAAAAAAAGTGCTGATTGACGATATGACATCCACGTTGTATACCATTGCGAAAGATGTGAAAATACAGATAGAATTCAATCCCGAGGCGGTGAAAGAATACAGGCTTGTAGGATACGACAACAGGCTGTTGAATGCTGAGGATTTTAATGACGACAAAAAGGACGCAGGAGAAGTGGGAGCAGGACATAGTGTTACAGTATTTTATGAGCTTATTTTAGCAGGTACTGATGAAAGTTCTGATAATATTGACGATTTGATTTTTCAGGAAAATGATGACGAAGATCAAGAGGCATCGGCATTCGACGTGGAAGACTGGATGTATGTCAAAATAAGATATAAGCTGCCTGATGAAGATGAGAGCGTTCTTTTCAGCAAAATGGCAGGAGTGGATGATTTCACTTACAGGCCGGATGATGATTTCCTATTTGCTTCGGCTGTTGCGGAGTTTGCATTGCTTTTGAAAAACTCTGAATACGCTTCTGACGCGAATTATGATTCCCTAATTGAAAGAGCGCAGGATTCAAGAGGAGATGATGAACACGGATACAGAAGCCAGTTCATACAGCTTGCTGAGATTGCAAAAGTGCTCGATGATTAATATGTAAATTAAGTTAAAAGCTATAGGGGTAGATATGATAAAGAGCCGTTTGAATAAACGGCTCTTTTAGATGAACGAAGTTAGAATTACGGCATCATTGAAAATCCTGCTGCTTCAACAATGCTTTTTATTGTTTCTTCTGGGGCGCTGCCGTAGATTGTAGCAGTATTTTTTTCGTGATCAACTACCGCATTCTCAATCTGGTCATTTTTAAGGAAAAGCGCCTGCAGCCTCGATGAACATCCGTTGCAGGTCATTCCGTAAACATTATAAGTTGTTCCGCCGGCAGAATTTTTGGCGGCGGCTTTTTTTGCTTTTATTTTATTCATAATATTTCCTCCTATAGAGTATAGTAATAATCCGGCGAATATAATTGCAATTATGATTTGGAATATACTCGCATCTTCATGAATGTGTTCACTCATTTGCGCAATGTTTATTTTGAGCCCAAACTTTGCAATTAAAAAATCTAAAAATAATCCGAACAACACTGCAAAAACAGCTGTAACCGTTACATACAAAGCCACAATTTTTTTGCCCAGCCTGCCTGCAAGTATTGAAAGGCTTGCGGCATTTGTAAACGGCCCCATGAATAAAAACACGAATGCCGCTCCAGGACTGATGCCTTTGAGCATAAATGAGACCGCAATGGGTATTGATGCGGTGGAACAAATGTACATTGGCAGCCCTATTGCTATCATAAGAAGCATTGCCAGAAGGCCCGAATTCAAATTAGCTTGTGCAATAAGGTCAGTTGGTAAAAACATTGTTATTAGTGCCGCTATTATAAGGCCGATTAAAAAATGTAGTGCAATGCCGCCCACGGTTTCAACATAGGCGTAATGAAGAGTATTGACGATTTTGTTTCCCCACGATGCGTTCTTTTTGAGTTCCTTGTGAGTGGGGCAGCTGCCGGATGCGCAATGAATGGCCTCATCATGCTCATCATTTTGCGTAGGGGATTCGTGGACATGTTCACTTTTTACTTTACTTTTATCGAAAAGACCTACTACAAATCCGCCCAACACACCTGAAATAAAGGCAGCGACGGGGCGGAACCAGGCAAACACCGGGCCCATCATTCCGTAGGTTGCGACAATTGAATCAACGCCTGTCTGGGGAGTTGATATTAAAAATGCTGTTGTTGTGGCCGTAGATGCTCCTTTGTCCTTAAGATATAATCCGGTAGGTACTACTGCGCAGGAACATAAGGGAAGGGGAACACCTAAAGCACAGGCTTTTACACTAGACCAGAATGAATTCTTGCCGAGCTGCTTTGCTATTAGTTCTTTATTTACGAACAGGTTGAATATTCCCACTAATGTAATACCGAGCATAAGGTAATATGCCATATCTATAAATAGATTAATAAAAATTTCAAAAAACTGTGTCATTTAAACTCCTTATATAGTGTTACTGCTATCCTTCGTGGCTTAGATGCTCTAAGCCTATATTTAATATTGTGCTTATATGGTTATCATCAAGAGAGTAATATGTTTTTTTGCCGTCTTTAAAGTACTTTACCAGCCTTTGTTGCCTTAAAAGCCTAAGCTGATGCGAAACCGCAGACTGGGTCATATCAAGCTGGGCGGCCAAATGCTGAACGCAGGCTTCTTTACCAATCAGCATATATAGAAGGCGTATTCTGCTGCTGTCACCAAACGTTTTGAAAAATTCGGCGAGTTCACTTGCTTGTTCAAAATCCAATGTATCCAGCTTTGCGCCTTGATCACAACGTTCCATAATTACTCCTTATAAATTAACATATGAACAACTATTCACATGTATTATAATAAAAAAGAACCGCATTGTCAATTCATTTGTGACAAGGTGCGGTTTAAATTTGTACACTGTGAATTTTATGTTAAAATATAACTGTAAAAATAAAATATTTAATATTGACACATTAATGTGCAAAGGTTAAAATGTCATTTGTGTAAAAATAATAGAAGTGCTTATTTTTCTATAAATGGGAGATGTTATGGAATACAGAAGAGGATTTGACAATATTGAACCGGAAGAGTTCAGCAGGCTTATGAGGGGCCCACACATATTAATAGACGTAAGAACCGAAGAAGAATATGAGCAGGAAAACATATTGAATGCGATAAATATTCCGCTTGATGAGCTTGCCGGATTTATTGAAACTCTGCGAGAGCAAAGCAGAGACAAAGCGGTGCTGGTTTACGGCGCTACCGGCGGGCGCAGTGCCACCGCCTGCGACATGCTATACAGGGCAGGATACCAGTATGTGTTCAACTTAATGGGAGGAATAAAAGCATGGGAAAGGGTTTACGGCCTTTAGCTTATCATTATCGCCTTTTTTTAAGCTCTGCGAAAACATCATTCCAGCTGAGTCCGCATTGAACAATAAGGACACTCAGATGATATATCAGGTCACCAATTTCATAGGTGACATTTTCTTTGTCATTTGAAATAGCGCCTATGATTATTTCAGAAGCTTCTTCTCCAACCTTTTTACATGTTTTTTCCTTGCCTTTATCAAGCAGATAGTTAGTATATGAATCCTTTTTAGGATTTGCTTTTCTATCAAGTATCACGTTGTAAATTTCGTTGAAAATTTCAGGGTCACTTTGCAGGTCTTCACCAAAAAAATTATTAAAAAAGCACGACTTGCTTCCGGTATGGCATGCAAAACCTACCTGCTCTACAAGCAGAAGTATTGTGTCACCATCACAGTCATACTTCATTGAAATAACTTTTTGAACATTTCCAGATGTCTCACCTTTTTTCCACAGCTCATTTCGGCTGCGGGAAAAGTATGTCGCGAAACCAGTCTTTATTGTTAAATCAAGAGATTCTTTATTCATATACGCAAGCATAAGGACCCTGCCTGTTTTTATGTCCTGGGCTATCGCAGGAACCAGCCCTTTTTCATCAAATTTTATATTTTGTATATCCATATATTCTGCCTTTCTAAATACGCACAGGAATTCCGAGGCTTTTCATGTGCTCTTTTACTTTGATTATGCTTAGTTCATTGTAATGGAAAAGAGAGGCCGCCAGAACTGCGTCTGCTTTTCCGTTGATGCATACTTCGGAGAAATGTTCAAGCCTGCCTGCTCCCCCTGAGGCTATAACGGGAATATTTAATTCTTCCGATACAGTTTTAGTTAATTCAATATCGTAGCCTTCTTTGGTTCCATCGCAGTCCATTGAAGTGAGTAGTATTTCTCCTGCGCCAAGATTTTGTGCTCTCTGCGCCCATTCAACTGCGTCTATACCGAAATCTTTTCTGCCTCCGTTTATGTAAGCGTTCCATGAGCCGCTTGGGTTACGCTTGGCGTCAATTGCCACAACTACGCATTGTGAGCCGAATTTCCATGCAGCTTCTGAGATAAGGCTGGGGTTATTTAACGCGGAAGAATTAATGGATATTTTATCCGCGCCTACTTTCAGGATTCTCCTGAAGTCTTCAACTGTCCTTATGCCTCCGCCGACTGTGAGGGGGATAAAAATTTGTTCAGCGGTTTTTTCGACGATATCAAGAATTATGTTCCTTTGGTCAGAAGAGGCTGTTATATCCAAAAACACGATTTCATCAGCGCCGGATTTGTTATAAGCCTTGGCTATTTCAACGGGGTCGCCTGCGTCCTGCAAATTAACGAAATTGACGCCTTTTACCACTCTGCCGTTATGTACGTC
>CAZDZB010000049.1:6844-14047 GCA_964509795.1 uncultured Christensenellaceae bacterium
GCTTGGATTCTTAACAGCGGCTGTGCCTAATATGACTCTTTGTATGCCAACCTGTTCTATCATAGTTTTTATGCTGCCCATAGTTCTTATGCCGCCGCCCAGCTGAATAGGAATGCTGACAGCTTGAGAAATTGCCTTAATCACATCAAGATTTGCAGACTGCCCTGCAAATGCTCCGTTTAGGTCAACTATATGCAGCCATTGCGCACCTGCTTTTTGAAACTCAACAGCCGCCTTTATAGGGTCTGCATTATATATAACCGATTTTTTCATATCTCCCTGCTTCAGCCTGACTGCTGCGGAATCTTTGATGTCAATAGCAGGATATATTGTGAAACTCATCTGCTTACTCCTTAGGATAGTTTCGCGAAGTTATCAAGCATTTTTAAGCCCATACTTCCGCTTTTTTCAGGATGGAATTGGGTCGCAAAAACATTATTTTTGTTTACGGCTGCGGTGAAATGCACTCCGTAATCACTGAAGGCGGTAATGGTGTTTTCATCCGTCGGAACAGCGTAATAGGAATGGACAAAATACGTATAGATGTCTTCCGTGAGTCCATTGAACAAAATGTTATCTTTTGTTTTTAGCTTGTTCCAGCCGATATGGGGGACTTTATATTGCTTAGGCAGGTTGAATCTGATTACCTTACCGGGTATTAGCCCAAGTCCTTCAAATTCGCCGTTTTCATAAGATACGTCAAATATCAACTGCATACCCAGGCAGATGCCTAAAAACGGAGTTCCGTCATTTGCCTTATCCTTTATTACTTTGCTCAACCCACTGCTTTTAAGGCGCTCCATGGCGTCAGCGAATGCGCCTACGCCGGGGAGCACGATTTTTTGCGCTTTAGCAATGCTTTTTAAATTATAGGTTATTTCAGCCTGGTATCCGAGAAACTCAAATGCTTTTTGCACGCTCCTTAGGTTGCCCATGCCGTAGTCAACAATTGTAATCATAAAACTCCTTTGGTGGACGGAATGCCATTTACCCGGCTGTCAATCACTGCGGCCTGGGCCAGTGCCCTGGCAAAGGCCTTAAACACTGCCTCGATTTTGTGGTGCGTATTCCTGCCATACATTACTTTGACATGAACTGTCGCAGAGCAGGAAGAAGAAAACGCCTGGAAAAAATCCTCCACCATTTCAGTGTCGAAATCTCCTAGCTTTGATAATGCAAATTCACCATCAAAGCAAAGATAACTTCGTCCGGATAAATCAATGCTTACCATGGCCATGGCTTCATCCATCGGAACAAAAAAGGTGCCGTATCTTGTAATGCCTGTTTTATTACCCAATGCTTCTTTAATTGCCTGGCCCAGCGCAATGCCTACATCTTCGACTGTGTGGTGGCAGTCAACGTATGTGTCGCCTTTGCATTTTATTGTAATGTCCATAAGAGAGTGCCTGGCAAAAAGGCAAAGCATATGGTCAAAAAAGCCAATGCCTGTATCTATTTGCGATTTTCCGCTGCCATCGATATCAACAGAAATGTAGATATCGGTTTCATTTGTCTGTCTTTTTATTTCTGAGGTACGCATAATTATCTCCTTTTCAGCCATCATTTCTAAATCGTATTGATACGCTGTTGGCGTGGGCGTCGAGCCCCTCAAGCTTTGCAAAGGAAGCGATGTCCTTTGAGACACTTTTTAATTTATCTTTGCTATAATATATTACCGATGACCTTTTTATGAAATCATCAACCCCCAAAGGTGATGAAAACTTTGCCGTTGAAGAGGTAGGAAGAACATGGTTGGGACCGGCGAAATAATCGCCCAATGGTTCGGGGGAATAATGCCCGAGGAATACCGAACCCGCGTTTATTATTTTGTCCAAATACTGCTCCGGATTGTCCACTGCAATTTCAAGGTGCTCAGGCGCAATTTTGTTTGCAATGTCTAAGGCTTCATCTATTGTTTTAGTAATTATAATGCCGCTGTTTGTGCCTATAGATTTTACTGCATTGCTTTTTGTGCCCTTTAAGTTTTCAATCTGCTTTTCGACTTCCACTGATACATTTTCGGCTAAGGTTTGCGATGTGGTTATTAAAATTGCTGCAGCCATAGGGTCATGCTCTGCCTGGGATAGTAAATCAGCGGCTACATATTCGGGATTCGCGCTTTGATCCGCAATTATTAAAACTTCACTAGGGCCTGCCACCATGTCAATGCCCACATGTCCGAAAACCTGTTTTTTGGCAAGAGCTACGTATATATTGCCGGGGCCTACTATTTTATTTGCTTTTTTAATGGTTTCTGTACCATAAGCCATTGCAGCTATGGCCTGTGCCCCGCCGACTTTGTATATATTATTAATACCGAGGATTTTTGCGGCAGCCAAAGTCATATAATATACTTTGCCATCCGGCATAGGTGGAGTACACATGATTATTTCATTCACACCTGCTATTTGCGCAGGAATTGCATTCATAAGAACAGAGGAAGGATAAGCAGCTCTGCCGCCCGGCACATAAACGCCCGCTTTTTGCATTGGTATAATCCGCTGAGCTAAATAGCTGTCGCCAAGGTCTATTTTAAATCCGTTTCTCAGCTGCATTTTGTGGAAAGCTCTGATGTTGTCAGCAGATTTTTTTATTAGCGAAATGGTGCCCTGGCTAAGCATATCATAAGCTTGGTCAATTTCATCTTGTGTCACTTTAAGTCCGTTTTGGCTTAAGTCTGCTTTGTCGAACATTTTTGTATATTCAAATAGAGCCTTATCTTTATGCGCTCTTACATTATTTATTATTTCATTGACCTCTGCAAGCTCTTTTGCGCAATCCATTTGGGAGCGCTGCATTAGGCCTGAGAGCAATTCCTTTGCGGAAGATTGAATTATTTTCATGTTTTCTCATTGGTGCTAAGATAGCTGCGTACATTTGCTATAAGCGGCCGGATTAGCTCTCCTTTTGTTTTTAATGACACTTTGTTGGTTACCAGTCTAGCTGAAATGTCGCATATTTCCTCCGTAATATTTAGTCCGTTTTCCACGAGTGTTTTCCCGGACTCCACAATGTCGACTATGACATCGGAGAGTCCGACCAGCGGACCCAGCTCCACAGATCCGTTAAGCTTAATTATGTCAATGCTTATTCCTTTGGATTGGTAATACGCCTTGGCAGTGTTGGGATATTTGGTGGCGACACGCAGGTTAACGCAGGTGATTGGATTAGGAGGCTGCAGCTTTGGCGCTGCGACACACAGCCTGCATTTGGCAAAGCCCAAATCCAGCATTTCATAAAGGTCTGCGTTGCTTTCAATCAGTGTGTCTTTGCCTACAATTCCGATGTCTGAAACGCCCCGTTCGACATAGGTAGGCACATCACTCGGTTTAACCAAAATTACTGTTATCGTTTTATCGCTATTTGCAAAAATTAATTTTCTGCTGTTTGTATTTACCCAAGAAAGGTCAAATCCACAGTTTTTGAAAAGTTCAATTGATTGACTGGCAAGGCGTCCTTTGGCTAGGGCAATGTTTAATGACTTCATCCCAATTTTCCCTCCCTGTCCAATGCAATTAAAATGTGCTTGCTTGTCATAGCAAAGCCCACAGCAGGCATGTCCTTGCCGTATTTTTTAACCAAATCGTCATATCTTCCGCCGGTTAAAAGCGGATAGCCAAGATTAGGGCAAATGCCCTTGAAGACTATTCCTGTGTAGTAATGCAGTGACTGTACTATAGAAAAGTCGATTGATACATATTCTAAAAGGCCTTCTTTTTCAACCAATTTCAGCACTTTTTCAACGTTTTTAACAGCTTCTTTGCATAAGCGGTTTTTTGAATACTTCCACGCTGTGTCAAGGATTTCGACTCCGCCGTATAAAGCTGGAAGTTCCAATATGTCGTTTCTTATATCGGGGTCTACGTTTTTTTGTTTTAACATCATTTCCATGGAAAGCATGTCTTTCATTTCGACATATCTGCGTATTTCGTCGTAATCTTCTTCATTAAGCCCGGCTTCACGCATAAGGCCTTTAAAGAACTTTGACTGGCCTACCTCAATTTGAAAATCGTTCAGCCCTGCTTGCTTCAAAGAATTAATTGCAAGTATCAAACATTCTGCGTCTGCCTTGTAGGAGGAATCACCCAAAAGCTCAATTCCTATTTGTGTTACTTGCTTATATCCTTCGTTCTTTTCACCCTTCAGGTGAAAAACATTTCCGCAGTAGCACAATTTGAGGAAGTTTTCATGCTTAAGCTTTGTGGCTGCCATTCTCGCTATCGGCATTGTGATGTCAGGGCGGAGAACCAAAAGAGAGCCGTTTATGTCACTTAGCTTAAACATATCTTCGTTTACAAAACCGGTATTATTAACTGAAAACACCTCAATATATTCAAGAATAGGTGTTTCGACCATCTGATAACCTGATTTTATAAAATTATCAAGTATTTTTTTTTCTGCGTTATTCTTATGACTGTATTCCAGCGGTAGGTAATCCTGCAAGCCATAAGGGATATTTTGGAATTTCTTCATATGAGCCTTTCGGTGATTTAACGCTTTAGCGAGTTAAATCATTCTAACAGATTAAAATAGGCATGTCAATATCTTTTTACAGGCTAATTTTAAAAAAAATAGCTAAAGAAGGTAAAGACAAATTAATCAGAAAGTATTATAATGGCTTTAATATATTTTTAAAGTTATTGTATTTTTCACATCTGAAAAAATTATGCTGATTTATTTTTTTAATCTTTGCAAATTAGTATAAGTCAAGCATAGCAATAGTACAAATAATTATTTGAATTACTTAAGGTAAAATGTTATTCTATTAGTGGAATACTAATCCTGCGTAAAGGAGCAAAAAATTGAAAATAGACAGAAAAATAAACGATATTATCATAGAATCTTCTAATAATATAAAAAGAACCATAAGCCTGCTGGATGAGACAGGTGAAATACTAGCGTCCAGTGATGAAAACCTTGCTGCAACTGTCGATGAGGATTTCGAAGGGTTTAATTTGAATGGCGACAATCTTTATGAGTCAATTAATGGAAAGACATACGGAGTTATCGACTTTGAAGGTCATCGTCCTTTAGGGCTGTGCGTAGAAGGCGTCGGCAAGGACGCTGAAGGATTTTTGTTCCTGATTAGCAAAATTGTCGTTGAAATATTGAAAACATCTAAAAAGAAATTAGGCAGGGAGGAAGTTTTCCGGCGCATAATACTGGATAAAACAGATGCCCTTGAAATACAGGAAGCGGTTTCGGATTTTAATATTGACACAGATTGTGCAAGATGTGTAATTATTGTACAGACAGTTAATGACGAAGCGCAGAAAGTATATAACGCGCTCCACACAATTTTTCATATGAAAGAAGGGGACATGATTGTTTCTTTGAACAGGTATGTGCTAGCCCTTGTGAAAGTTGTGAACGAAGAATTGGACATGGACGCGCTAAGCGAGTTGGTGCTGGCCCTTCACGAAACCATAAGCCATGAAATCGCCATTGAAGCATATATCGGCGTGGGAGGAGTAAAGACAGGGCTTTATAACACAAGAGAATCCTTTATTGAAGCTCAGGAGGCAATTAACCTGGGGCTTATGCAGCAAAGCAATGCAAGCATATTTATGTTTCACAAGCTTTTGCTTGAAAGGTTCCTGCAGAATATCCCAAGGGACGCCAGAAAAGAATTTTACGACATTGCTTACTCGGAATCATTGAAAAAAGTTTTCAATGAAGAAATGCTTGCAACTGTTTTAACTTTTTTTGATAATAATCTTAACTTAAGTGAAGCTGCAAGAAAATTATTTATCCATAGAAACACTTTAATATACAGGCTTGAAAAAATCCAAAAATCCACAGGACTGGATTTAAGGAATTTTGACGATGCTGTGCTTCTTAAAACAGTTATTATGATTGGCAAATCATTATCATCAAACAATAGAATGGAGTAACCAAAAACGATGTATCTTATAAAAAACGCTAAAATACTCACCATGGCTGATAAAGAATATGAAAGCGGTGATATTTTAATAGAGGATGGAAAGATAAAAAAAATCGGTGAAAACATAAAAGCAGACTGCGAAACATTTGATGCGCACGGGATGTGGGCGCTACCGGGGTTTATTGACGCACACTGCCACGTAGGAATGTGGGAAGACAAAATTGGCGAGGAAGGCGCAGACGGAAACGAAGCCACTAAACCTGTGACTCCCGAATTACGAGCAATTGATGCGGTTAACCCGGAGGACCCGGCTTTTTACGAAGCTCTTTGCTGCGGCGTGACCAGCGTGTGTACGGGGCCTGGAAGCGCAAACGTAATCGGCGGGCAGTTTGTGGCAATGAAAACATACGGCCGCAGAGTGGACGATATGATAATAAAGGAGCCATTGGCTCTTAAGGCAGCCCTGGGTGAAAACCCTAAAAGGGTATATTCCGAGCAGGACACCAGCCCTTCAACCAGAATGGCAACAGCCGCTGAATTCAGGAAGGCGATGGTTGAAGCTCAGGATTACATTGCAAAAAGAGATGCAGCCAAGGAAGATGACAGCAAAGACTTCGAGAGAGACTTAGGAAAAGAAATGCTAGCAGAAGTGTTGGAAGGGAAAACATACCTTAAGATTCACTGCCACAGAGCAGATGACATATGCACTGCAATAAGGCTTTGCAAAGAGTTTGGGGTGAATTATACATTGGAGCATTGCACAGATGGATACAGAATCGCAGACATTCTAAAAGAAGAAGGAGTAAAGCCTATATTGGGGCCGCTGCTTTCAACAAGGTCTAAAATTGAACTTAAAGATTTGTCATTCAAGGCTCCTAAGGTGATGAGCGATGCAGGGATAAAATTCGCTATGATGACAGACCACCCGGTTATTCCGCTTTATGCGCTGCCTGTATGCGCAGCGTTAAGCGTGAGAGAAGGGCTGTCTGAAACAGAAGCGCTGAAGTCAATAACAATATATGCAGCTGAGATAGTAGGGATTGATGACAGAGTGGGCTCACTGGAAGCCGGTAAGGACGCAGATATTGCAGTTTTTGACGGAAATCCCTTGGATTACAGGACAAAGGCCGTAAAAGTTTTTGTAGACGGGAAAGTTGTTTATTCGCAATAGTTGTGATATAATGACCTGTAAAATTTGAATATGTCTTTGGGGCAAGGTGCAATTCCTTACCGGCGGTATAGTCCGCGAGCCTTTTTGGTTGATTTGGTGAAATTCCAAAACCGACAGTTATAGTCTGGATGAGAAAAGACGTTGACTT
>CAZDZB010000050.1:0-14014 GCA_964509795.1 uncultured Christensenellaceae bacterium
AAGGCGAGCTTCCGGGCGCACATCCTGAAGAGTGCGGCAACTACCTGGACCATAATGTCAAAATGGCTAAGTACATTTCCAAGCGTTATCTTGAAAATACATTGTACAATCTTAAAGATGAAAATCTTAACTATTAAAAAAGCCCGCTTAATAAGCGGGCTTCAGAATGTCGAAAAAGTAAAAAACCCTAAAAAACATGAAATATTATTCTTTACTTCCTGCAAATAAAAAATATCCTTATCACTAACTCAAAATGACTTTGAGCTAGCAGTAGGAAAAGGTAGTATTATTCACTTCGCGAAGGCGCCAAAAGTTTGGATTTATTATTGGTTTATAGAATAATACTGCCTTTTCCGTCAAGCTGCATCGAAAAGTCTTGAACTTCTTTTTGCTTCGTTTTTCTTCTTTCAAGAGAAGAAAAATGAAGGATTATTCTTGAAAAAGTATGTACTATTCTTTATTGCATCTTTCATTTACTTAATAGTTGATAGGCTTTAAATTTGTTTACTTATTACTGTTCAAACGCAAGCGCCACGCATCCCGGGCCTGCATGGGTGCCCACCACGCTTCCTACCACGCACTCCACGATTCTTTCGGGCTTATAATTTTCCAAAAGGAATTCCTTTAATTTCGCAAGGTTATCCTTGTCATAAGCGTGCCCCAAAAACACAGTCTTTCCGTCAAGTGTGGTTCCTGAAACGTCCATTATCCTTTTTATCTCATCAAATGATTTCTTCACGCCTCTCGCCTTGCTTATGGATTCCACCAGGCCGTCTGCCACTGTTATAATAGGCTTGATGTTAAGAGCGCTTCCGATGGCAGCTGAGGTCGCTTTTATCCTGCCGCCCTTTTTAAGGTATTTCAAGGTTGCAATGCTGGCATAGAGCACTGTGTCGTTAATCATTTCAATGAGCCTCTCGAGGATTTTTTCAACTGATGCGCCCTTTTCACGCATTTCACATGCCTTAAGCACCATAAGCCCCAGCTGCACTGTGACGGTGCGGGAGTCAATCAGATGAATCCTGTCATAGTCAATATGGTCTTTCGCGATGTTTGCTGACTGCAGCGTTCCGCTCATTGACGAACTGATGTGTATGCATAGCAAATCGTCGCCGTCTGCTTTGGCCTTTTCAAAGTGCTCCATAAACTGCTCCGGAGTCACCTGGGAAGTGGTTGGCAAATCCTCCGCCTCCTTCAGCATCTCATAAAATGTTTCAGGGGCCAGGTCAACACCGTCGACATACTCTTTTTTCCCGAATATAACCTTGAGGGGCAGAACTGTTATGCCGTATTTGTCGACGATCTCCTGAGGCAGGTCAGCCGTTGAGTCAGTTAGTATTTTTATCGCCATAAATTCCTCTTTCCGCAGTACCAATAAAGAATAAAATAAAATAAATGATTTCGGAGTAATTAGTACTACTAACAAATATCCTGCTTCATTTTAACATATTTTAATAATAAGTCAAATAATAAATTTAACACAAAAAAACGCGACACCCTACAGAGTATCGCTTATCCTGATTATAATGCACAAATTGGTTGTGCTTATTCTTTTGTTGCTGATTACGTCATAGCCCTTTGGACAGAAAAATTTGTAATTTGAAGATTCAGGCAGGATTATGTCAAAGACAATTTCATCCCCCTGCTTGTGCCATGTTACACTTACAAGCTCATTGTTTACGGTGACGATTTTGCCTGAAGCGTACTCAAAATAGGCAACAAGGGATGGATTGATATTTACATTGTCATATCCCGGAGAGATATAGTCCAGGTTAATTCCCACAATGGACCTGATAAACCATGTCACATATGAACCGAACAATGTGGAGTTATGGGATCCTTTGCCGTCGAACCTTTCCCACAACGTAGATGACCCTTTTTTGCGCATATACCCTAAGGAAGGGTATGTCATTTTGTTCATGGCGTTGTAGGCAATCCTTGCGTATGAATACTTAGTAAGCATATCCAGCAGAATCGGCGTGCCGAAAACTCCTGTGTCAAGATGCCCCTCGCATGTTATTTCAATATGTTCAGCCATGTTTTTAGCCACGGCCTTTATGTCATTTTTAGGCACGGCGTTCACCCACAAAGCGTAAGCGTTGGCCCCCTGCACATTGTGGAAGAAAGATCTGCGCACGGGGTCGTACCATTTTTTTGTTATTGTCTTTATTATGTTTTTGCAGGCTATTACGTATTCGCTGCTGTCTTCATCAAGCTCTTCGCTTACATAGACCATAAGCCTTGAAAGGTAGGCATACATGCAGGTGTTGACAAACTCCTTGGGAAGCTCGACCCTTTCGGGCGTGTTTATTTCCCCTTGGTAAAACTCGTTGTCTTTTCCCGCGATAACAAACTCTTCATCAGCAATACCTTTAAGGTAATCCATATAAAGCTTCATTGATTTGTAGGTTTTCTGCAAAATGGAAATGTCGCCGGTCTCCTGGTAATATTTAAACGGAAGCACAACAATTGAGCCGCCCCAGGCTACCCCGCCCTTGCCCCCCAAAAAAGGAGCACTGTTGGGAACATACCCTGACACCAAATCCTGCGAGTCCAGAATGTCGTTAATCCACTTTCTTACCATGGAATACGAATTGAAAGTCAAAAGCAAAGGCTCGGAGGCCAGCTGCCCTAAAGCTGTCTGGGCAATCCTGTCTCTGTGGGGGTTGTCTGTCACTACGCTTCCGTGCATGTTTGACCGAAGGGAGTTTACATACATATGATACAGGTCATTATACAGCTTATTGGAGCAGAAAAAGCTGCCCTGCTGTTTTGTATATGTGCTTATAAACCGCGCCCGCAGTTCAAAAATTTCGGCCCTTGTTTCCACTTCAATGTATCTGAAAGAAGCCCAGGAAAACTTCGGTGTATAATACTGAATCATTTCATCGTTTAAAATGTATGTCAGCTTTTGAATCTGGTCTGTCCTTCTGGATGTGGTAGAAGTGTAATCCAGCACTTTATTGTCGTCAATTTCTTCCGAAAAGCTTATTACCACTTCCTGGCCCTTCATGCCCGACACTCCGAGAAGCACCCATCCTGAGATGTTTTTGCCCACGTCATATACAGCCCTGTTATAGTCTTTGTAAATAAGCTTGGGAAGGTAACTTTGCTGCACTTTGTCCGTTGGGCAGTCCTGAAGGCAAAGTGTGCCTGTGGGCTCTGACGCTGGTTTTGCCTTTTTCCACGTTTCCAGATTGCACTTTGGCATGCACCAGTCAGCTATGTTTTTATTGGCGTCGAAAACTTCCCCGTAATATACGCTATTGTATATTATTGGGCTTTCATTGTAATACCACGACTCATCAGAAACTATTTCCTCCTCCGTGCCGTCTTTGTATTCTATTTTAAGCCTTACTATAGCTTTTGGAATATCATAAGAAAAAGAAGCGGAATCAGCCTTTTCCACCTGGCGGTAAAACCCGTTGCCGACCCACATGCCCAGGGCGTTCTCGCCCACGTTAAGCTGCTTTGCAACATCATATTTTAAATAATATATTTTTGTTCTGGTTTTTATGTCAACAGGCGGGCGAATGCCGTGGAGGGTGCGGTAATCATAATCGGTCTGCGCCGGAACCAGCACGTCATCTCCCACTCTCATTCCGTTTACGTAGCTTTCAAAATAGCCCAGGCCGGTGCAATAAAGCGTTGCGCTTTCAACATCTGCCCTGACCGAAAATGATTTCCTAAATAAGGGTGACGAGATTTTCTTGTCACCGCATATCCATAAACTCTTGTTCGAAAAATCGCTCATTCACTGCCTCTTGCCTAATTTGTAAAAAATGTATAATTTATATTTCTAATTATATAATAAAAACGCCAGTATTACCAGCGTTGTTTTTTTTGGATTATAAACAATAATACGATGTATTAATATCTACTTTCACGTTTCTTTGCAAAACACTCATCGCAAAATACCGGCTTGTCTTCTTTAGGAAGAAACGGTACTTGACACTCTGCTCCGCATTCATCACATACTACTGTGTGCATTTCCCTGTGTGTGCGTTGTTGTCTGCGGTCATGTTTGCGTGCTTGGCGGCAGTCTGAGCAGCGTTTAGGTTCATTTTGGAAACCCTTTTCTGCATAAAATTCCTGTTCCGATGCGCTGAATACGAACTCTGAGCCACACTCTACGCAAGTCAATGTCTTGTCTTCGTACATACCTATACTCCTTTGTAAATCTCGCTACGCGATTAGTCATGGCATAATTTATACCAATGCACATAGTATATCAGCCTTTTTCGCAAAAAACAAGAAAAATTATTTTTATCAAAGAACACTTGTTTCGCAGAAGATTGACACAAATCAAAATATAAACTATACTTTTACATTACAAGCATTTAACAAAGCGGTGGTTTCACACTATATTTTGAAACCGGACTGTTAAGCCAAAACAATTCAGCAATTTAATTTTCATAAAAGGCAGAAAAAATGGCGAATAATAAAAAAAACCAAATAAAGATATTGTTAAAGACTTTGTTTGCATTAATTTCCATACTTACGGTGCCGGCTTACACAATTGCGTTCGGAACAAAAGAATCGCCGTATAAATACACACTTTCAAACATCGGAAACTTCTTTGGCCATAATACAAGCTTTATAATTTGGGGAGTAGTAACAGGAGCGTGCATAGGAAGCTATATGCTTTACACCTTCACAAAACTTGATTTTAAAAATAAGAAAGCAAAAAAATACCTTATATCGTCAAATGTTTTCTTGTTTCTTACAGTTATTACTCCTGCAATCAAAGACCTAATGCCTTTTTTGCATTTTATGCACGTAATTTATTCGGGGCTGTTCGCTTTGTTCTTAATTATATCCATTATGCTTTTTATTCAGTATTTTTCCACTTTAAACAAGCGGTTAGGAGCATTGGCATATGCCCTGCTTTGCGCCACTGTGGCTGTTCCTGTGCTCACGTTGTTTTTCATGGGGCTTAACGGAATAGTTGAAATTCTGTTTTTCGTCAGCATATCCGTTTTCCTTATGATTCTAAATATAATTCTTGATTATCTTGAATATAAAACTTACCGAAAAAATAAAAAAGCCGATAACTAGCTATTTGTTTACAGTTTCTAATTTAATAAGCTTTTCTTTGATATCAACTCCAAAAGCAAACCCCGTCAGGTTGTTTTTCGCGCCCACTACCCTGTGACAGGGAATAATTACAGGCACCGGGTTTTTGCCGTTGGCTCCCCCCACTGCCCGAGCGGCTTTTGCATTGCCGCTTTTTTGCGCAACCTCTGAGTATGTCATAGTCTGTCCGTAGGGTATTTCAGCAAGCAGTGCCCATATCTTCTTTTGATATTCTGTGCCCTTCAAATTAAGTTTTACGTCGAATTTTTTGCGCTTGCCTGCAAAGTACTCATCCAGCTGCTTTATTATGTCTGCGAAAAACGACTCGTTCTCTGTCCATTCAGGCGGTATTTTGAGCTTCTCTTTGGCCTCGGGTACGTCAAAATAAACCCGGGAAAGCCCGTCTTCATCCCCTGCCAGTATTATGGGCGCTATGCTGCTTTGGTATCTGGTGTAGTACATGCATTATACCTTTCTTTCTTTTGTTTGTTTTTGTTGAACTTATCTCGCATTACTGCTATAGTTGTTAAAAGGAGAGCATATGGACAATAATAAAGAATACTACGGGCAAACCTTTGAAGAACTTGATGAAAGCTCTCAGGTGCAGGGCTGCGTTTTTGAGCAGTGCACATTCAAAAACTGTCACTTTGTTAAAGCATCATTTGAAAGAGCGTTCTTTTCAGACTGCACTTTTGAAAACTCAGGCATAACGCTCTCTGCCATCACAAATGTACGCTTTAACGATGTTAATTTCATTTCCTGCAAAATTTCAGGCCTTGACTTTTCTAAAATAAATCCCTTTTTGCTGCAAATCGGCTTTTTCGGCTGCAGCATATCATATTGTTCTTTCAGCACGCTTAAGCTGAATAATGCTAAATTCACATCGTGCAAAATAGACGACTGTGATTTCATTCAGGCATCGCTGGTTTCGGCGGATTTTAAGGGAACTATCTTTTCCCAGACTGTTTTTGATGACACCAACCTAAGCAAAGCGGACTTTTCGGATGCTGTGGGTTATGACATCAATCCGCAGAAAAATAAAGTCGCAAAGGCGGTCTTTTCAGTGCCGGAAGTTATGAATCTGCTTAAACCTCTCGATATTGTAATTAAATAACCTAATTAATGCCCTCAACAAATTTCTTGACTGCCTCTGCGCTTGTTTTGGCAGCCTTTTTGGCAAACTGCATAAAGTCCATGCCGGCATCCTCGTTTCCGTTATCGGAAATTGACCTTATTATGCCGTATTCAATGCCGTTGACATAGCACACCTGTCCAACTGCCGCGCTTTCCATGTCGAAAGCTATGGCCCCGAAAAGATGGTTTATTCTTTTTATCTCATTAGAATCTGATATGAATTTATCCCCTGTGGCGATTGTGCCAAGCTTATGGTTTACATTCATGTGTTTCATTACTTCATCAAGCCTGGCCGCGGTCTTTTGCCCGCAGGGTATATGCACCAAATCAATTCCCGATATCATGCCCACCACATCGCCCAGAAATGATGTGTCCATGTCGTACTGCACCACATTTTCAGCGATTATTACATCATTTATGCTTGTCTCGTTTATCATGCCTCCCGACACTCCTGTGTTTATTATTACGTCAGGCTTGTATTCTAATATCATAGTCTGGGTGCACATGGCCGCGAAAACCTTGCCGATGCCGCATTTTGCAACGACCACTTCCCGGCCGCTCATTTGGCCGCTTATGTATTCTATTCCGCTTATTATTTTGCTTTTTTTGTTTTGCATTTCCTCCAGCAGGTAGTCAACCTCTATCTGCATGGCTCCTATTATTCCTATCATAAATTCCTCACAAATAATTATTTTTCAAATATTTCTAAAAGTGCCCGCCCGTCGCATTCAAAATTGCCTATCCCCATTATCCGCGCGATAGTGGGGGCTATGTCGACAACGTCCATTTTTTTGACTTCATAATTTTGCTTTATATTGCCGCCCATCGCAAAAAACACGCATTTATATCCGCTCTTTAGCGGATTGTACCCGTGAGTTGCGTGGGTAATGTTTTCTTTTTTCACGTCCCTCACGGCGCTTTCAAATTCGACTTCCTTGAAATGATACCCTTTTTTTGCTTCTATAATGTATTCAATGCCTTTTGATATGTGGATTTTATCCAACATTTCCCTTGAATAAATATCTTCAATGCCCAGCATGTCTTTATTGTCATTAAGCAGTTTCAGCGTTTTTTTAAGCGCGCTTTCGTTTTTGAACCGGATAACGGCGCTGCCGCCCATGCTTTCGATATATGCTTCAAATTCTTTGCTTTCAAAGTTAAGCAGCCCGTGCTCTTTTAAGAGCACATTAAGGTAAACTTCCTTTTCAACAGTGAACTGCCCATGGTCTGAAAACATAATATATGTATATTCATCTTTGCCGGCCTTTAGTATTTCTCCCACCATATCATCAAGCATTTTCAGCGCCTTGTCTATTTCGGGGCTTTCCACTCCGTTCTGGTGCTTGAAGGCGTCGACTATCACAAGGTGCACCATGGCAAGGCCGGGTTTGTGCCTTTTTATCGTGTCAATAATGCTCGCCTTAGCGAACCTGTCAAGTTGGGGCTGGGAAATGCCCTTCCTTAACGTCCCGTATTTCACTTCGCACCTTACAGCGAAAGGCACACTGCTGTTTTTCATTACTTTTATTGCCTGGTTTTCGTTTTTTACGGCCATGATTTCAGGGATATAATGCTTCATCTTTGATTTGCCCGTAACAGGCCACAACACGGAGCTTACCTCTCCGCCGTTTTGTTTTACTGCGTCATACAACGTATCGCATTTCACCTGGTGCCTGTACCAGAACCATTCTTTTTCCCTTGCTTTTACAAAGGGCTGAAAAAACTGATTGCTGTAAACTCCGTGCTTATCCGGGTAATTGCCCGTGATTACGGAGGTATGCACAGTGTATGTCTGGGTGGGGTACACGCTTATGGAACCTTTGGAATAAACCCCTTTTTCAATAAATCTTTTAAAGTTAGGCAGCGCCGCCAGCCTGTCAAATTCGGTTTCGGAAACTGCGTCCAGCGATATCAAAACAACTTTGTTCATTAATTTTGTCCTTCGAGCACAGCCATAGCGACTGCGTATTCTTTTTCATGGGTAATGCTTATAAATATTTCTGTGCCGTTAAACTTATCATAAAGCTTTTTCGCGCTGCCATAAAGCACAATGTATGGCTGCCCGAATTCATTGCTCAAAACTTCAACCTCATTGGGAGGGCATTTTGATATGCCTGCCCCGAATGCCTTGGAAACCGCTTCCTTTGCGGCGAACCTTCCCGCAAAAAACTCATGGGGCTTTGCCCTGCTTTTCATAAGTTCTGCCTCTTTGGCGGTCAAAAGCCTGTCTATGGCATGCTGGTTTTCCATCAGTTTTTTTATTCTTTTTATTTCGACTATGTCAACGCCTATGCCCTTAACCATTTTATGCCCTCACTGCGTTTTCAATGGATTTTGACACGCAGCCCACAGCAAGGGTGCACAGCCTGGTGAAATCCATCTCCGCTTCATTTGTGCTCATAGCGAAATATGTGTCCCCGTCAAACATTGTGTGGCTGGGGCGTATGGATACGGCCAGTCCATCCTGGCACACCGAAGCCAGCTTGTTTGCCTGCACCTTTGTCATTTTTGCATTGGTCGCTAAAACTCCTATTGTGGTGTTGGCTCCTTTTATCCCTGAGAGCCTGCTTTGGTTCAATGACGTTTTGCAGATGTCTAAAAATTCGCCTTTGTCTTTTGCTCCTGCTATTATTTCCCCGTTTTCGTCCACGATGTCGCCCAGCGCGTTTACTGCAGTCACCGCGGCTATAACAACTCCGTTATCAAGCTTTATGCTGCACGTTCCTATTCCGCCTCTTTGGGCGAATTGCGGCCCCAACGCCTTGCCCACGGTCGCTCCCGTGCCTGCGCCTGCCTGCCCCTGGGCTAAAGGCTCTGACGAAGCGTTTTTGCAGGCGGCGTATCCGTTTTCCTTTGTGGGGTAAACCGAATTGCTGCCCACGCCGAAATCATAAAGCACCGCCGCCGGCACTATTGGCACTTTGGCATACCCTGTGTCAAGGCCAACGTTTTTGTCCCGCAGGTATTCCATCACGCCGCAGGCGCTGTCAAGCCCAAAGGCCGACCCTCCCGAAAGGACTATGGCGTGCACCTTCTGTACCAGATTTTCCGGCTTTAGCAGGTCGGTTTCCCTGGTTCCCGGAGCCGAGCCCCGCACATCCACGCCGCACACTGCGCCCTGTTTGCACATTATAACGGTGCAGCCTGTTTTATTTTGCTCATCCGTATAGTGCCCCGCCGTTATGCCCCGCACATCTGTTATGCTTCCTGAATGTATCATAATTTTCTCCTTAAGCTAAGTTCACCTGACACTATTTTTTCCGTTCCGCTTTCTGTTTCAAGCAAAAGTTCGCCTTTTTCGCCTATGCCTTTTGTTGTGCCGCTTTTTGATACTTTTCCTGTAATTGTGTTTTTAAGCTCCGCCTCTTCGTTTATCCAAAGCATCTTTTTTGTGTAATAATCAAGTATAAATTCCAGGCTTCTGCAAGCTTCATATTCTTTGATTAAGCCTATAAGGTTGTCATTGATTAACGAGGCAAGCTGCTCAATAATCACCTGCGCTCCGTTTTCCTTAAGTGAAGTTGAAATGTTTTTTATCTCTTCTGTGCTTTTTACTGCATTGTTGGCATTTATGCCTATGCCAGCTATAAAGTATTCTATGCCACTGTTTTTGACAACTGTTTCCGCCAGAATGCCGCATACTTTTTTCCCTTTTATGTATATATCATTCGGCCATTTAATCTGAGGCTCAATATTAGGATAAAGCTCCTCAATTGCCTTGGCTGCTGCCACGGCACACAATATTGTGACTGGCGCCAGCTCAGCTGCATTAAGCTTTGGCCTGAATATCACGCTCATCCACAGCCCGCCTTCTGGAGACACCCACTGCCTGCGCTGCCTTCCCCTTCCCGATGTCTGAATTTCTGATATCACCATTGTGCCGTTTGCAGTATCTTCTGAAATCAGGTTTTTTGCTTCATCGAATGTTGAAGTGCAGCTTTCAAAAATATGCACATCCCAATCGCCTTTTTTATATTTATTAAAATTTCCCCGGTTAAGCCGGTGATTTAGGCTGCTCATCAGAACTCAATTCCTTTTCTGCCTATCACTCCTGCGTCCATATAATGCTTTATGGGCATCACTTCGCTCACCAGGTCTGCTTTTTCAATGAGCCACTCCGGGGCTGCTCTTCCCGTTATTATGTATTCCTGGCTTTGGGGCCTTCCCTCAATCAAGTCCATTATTTCCTCTTTTGATATAAACCCGCCATGCAGCGCACCCAAAAGCTCATCAAATATCACTACATCCGTATTGTTTTGCTGTGAAAAGGCTATTGTGTCATTAAGCAGTTTCTGCATCTGATCTTTAAGGGTGTGCTTTTCCTCGTCGTTCATATCCCACACGAATTTCTTGATCGTGGAGTAGCGCATCACAGTAATATTATCTATATTATTAAAAATTTTGAGTTCCCCTGTGTCAATGGCCTTTAGAAACTGCGCAATTACCACATTTAGCCCGGACCCTGCCGCTCGCACAGCCAGCCCCAGCGAAGCTGTGGTTTTGCCTTTGCCATTTCCCGTATATACCTGCAGATAACCTTTTTTCATAATTTTCAATCACCTTTTTATTTATCAAACGATATATATAAAATATCACAAATTATTAAAATCATCAATGCATTGTGCTGTTATATTGCAGGTTGACGTGCTATAATTATTACATCGGCGCAGGCAAAAACAAAGCTAGGGAGAATGACATGACTAAGTATATAAAAAACCATACAAAATATATATTAGAACAGATACAATCAGGCAGCCTTTCAGAAAAAATACTTGATTACCATCACATGCAGATTACCTACCTTCAGCATGAAAGGCTTGTGCATCTGATTGTCCTTTGCCTTTTTACCTTGCTTTTTGCGGGAGTATTCGCTCTTTTTTACTTTGCCAGCACCTATGCTTCGTTTATCCTTATGATTATTTTCGCTGTCGTGGAGGTTTTCTATGTTCTTCATTATTATCTTCTGGAAAACACCGTGCAAAGCTGGTACAGGATAGAAAACACAATGATATCCCGCCTTAAAAACGTCGGAAGCAACCTGTCATAGCATAGCTTTACGTTCCCTATTCATATTCATTTCATATTTTCAATAACTTATTTTGAGTAGTTTTGTTACAATTATATTACGCACTATTACACATACGTAATAAAAATCACTATTTACTTAGTTGAAAACACCCCTTTCCCTACTGTTTAAAGGGTCTTTTCTTATGTTTCTTAATATTTCTGCAAACTTTATGTCTAATATATTACGTATATATTTCATTTATTTTTACATTAATGACATACTCTGTACACATTTGTAATATAATATGCAAATAACGAAACAAGAACATAACAAATAAAAAATTCAGAAGGGTTGTTATATGAGATTAATTAAATCATTATTCACAGCCTTGATGGTAACAATAGTAACAACGATAGCAGGAAGCGCCATCACTCATATATTCGACGAAACACAAGAGGTACAAAGCTATATCATGTCCTTCCTTCCCTTTCTAGGAACCACGGCACACGCAATGGGACTGCAGGGCACAGAAGACGACACACCAGACGCTAATCATACTTTTACTACCTCCTTAAATACACACACTCCTTCAACGGTGATTGACGAAGAGAATCCAGCTACTCCTCTAAATGATTCAAGTCAATCACCAAAGCAGGAGGAGCAAGAGCAAAGCGTCTATGAAAATATACTTTTGGGGCTTGTGCCCGTATCAGGCGAGTGGGTAGATTACGAAAAAGTGCTGGGCCTTAAAGATGAACAGATAAAACAGATGATAGAAAACGACGGCATGACAATTTGGGACATCGCCGCGCAGCAAAAGGAAACCAAGCTTTTGGAGGACACTTACTACGCAGCCTACCCCGCAATAATCATTGACTTGCTTGACCAGGGGCTGATTGACCAAGGCACTGCCGACACACTGATATCTCTTTCATCAGCGGACATCGCAGAGCATGTGAATGTTTCCGTGGAAGAGATGATAGAAAATTTGATAAACTCGGATTGAAAAATAGTTTTTTCATGAATCCCTAATATAAATTCTCCCTCTTTGACTCCGCCGTAAAGCGGAGTCCTTTTTTATTCAGTGCAAATTTTTTTAACAAAGTTGTTGACATTCACATAAAAGCATAGTAGCATGTTAATAATTTAATAAACAAAACCTATGATTAAGTATAGTACATTAGGTTGCCACCACGTAGAGAGCCGCAGGCGGTGGGATTGCGGCAGGCAGGGCCTTGATGGAATGGTCTTATGAGGGCAGAGCCAAAGCTTAAAAAAAGCGAGTAGTATCTGACGGGGCGTTCACCCGTTACAACGATATGCATATTATTGTATGCAAAATAAGCGGATTAAACCTCATTGCAGGTTTAGTCAAATTAGGTGGCACCGCAGGAGCAGCTCTTGTCCTATCAGAAGGATAAGGGTTTTTTATTTTATATAGAACTATTTGAAACCATCAGCCATGCTGATTGTAATAAAAAAACAGATTAGATTTAAGGAGATTAGACATGTTAGAAAAGAACGTAGATTTCGCGGTTTACACAAAAACTACCCCAACAAAGGACGGATATTTCGGCAAATACGGCGGCGCTTATATACCTCCGCAGCTTGTTGAAGAATTTGAAAGAATATCGACAGCCTATCAGGCAATATGCAAAAGCTCAAAATTCATAAACGAGCTAAGGAGAATCCGCAAGGAATTCCAGGGCCGGCCCACACCAGTGTGCCATTGCGAAAGGCTTTCCAACTCCATCGGCAACTGCCAGATTTACTTGAAAAGAGAAGATTTAAACCATACAGGCGCACATAAATTGAACCACTGCATGGGAGAAGGCCTGCTGGCCAAATACCTGGGCAAGAAAAAAATCATTGCCGAAACGGGCGCGGGGCAGCACGGAGTCGCCCTGGCAACAGCCGCCGCATACTTCGGGCTGGAATGCGACATATATATGGGCGAAGTGGACATAGCAAAGCAAGCCCCAAATGTAGCACGCATGAAGCTTTTAGGCACCAGGGTTATACCCGTGTCCCATGGCTTAAAAACATTGAAAGAGGCAGTTGACGCAGCCTTTGAAGCATACATGGGCGAATACGAAGACACCATATACTGCATCGGCTCAGTTGTGGGCCCGCATCCTTTCCCAATGATGGTCAGGGATTTCCAATCCGTCGTGGGCATCGAGGCGAGGCAGCAGTTCACCGACATGACAGGCGAGCTCCCGGACGCCGTGGTGGCATGCGTGGGCGGAGGCTCAAACGCGGCAGGCATAATGACAGCGTTTTTGAACGACCCGGTTAAGCTTTATGGCGTGGAGCCATTGGGAGTCGGCACAAAGGTGGGCGAGCACGCCGCCAGCCTGACATACGGAACAGAAGGCGTAATGCACGGCTTCAACTCAATAATGCTCCAAAACGATAAAGGCGAGCCGGACCCTGTTTATTCCATAGCAAGCGGGCTGGATTACCCATCGGTCGGCCCGGAGCACGCATACCTTAAGGAATTGGGCAGAGTGGAATACAAAACGGCATCAGACGATGAAACAATAGACGCTTTTTCAAAGCTTTCCAAGCTGGAAGGGATTATCCCCGCTCTTGAGAGCGCCCACGCAGTGGCCTACGCCATGAAGCTGGCCAAAGAAATGGGCACCGGCTCAATCCTGGTTAACCTTTCAGGCAGGGGAGACAAGGACCTTGATTATGTAATTGATAACTACGGCGACAGGCTGGGAATCAAGTAAAATCCCTCATTTTATTTATAGCCTCATAAAAGGCGCCCGCAGCTGTAACAACTGAATT
>CAZDZB010000051.1:0-1976 GCA_964509795.1 uncultured Christensenellaceae bacterium
ACTGCACTGAGATTTTAAAGGCGGGCGGCGGGCCCCACTGCATGACTTTTCCTTTAGAAAGGCATTAAGCAAAAAAAGGTCTGTCCTATCAGAATGATGGGAAATATAAAGATAATCTGTTTCTACGTCAACACTTTTCTCTCAATACTTTTAACTTTTTTACTAGCGTATAAGACATAAATTACTGTCAAAAAGAAAAAGTAACTGTCGAAAAGTGAATCCCTAAAGTGCATATATGAGATAAATAACTGTAAGGGGCTGTTCCATCGGAATGATGAAACAGCCCACTTTTATAATCATTTAAAATCATTGGTTGAGCTTATGGAACTGAAAACTTAGACTACGCCCATAGTGGAAAATAAAAAGTCAATTTATCCTTCCTGCGAACGCAAGCAATTCGTAAGAAGTGTGATAGTTAAGCTGGCACACGTAGTGTGACTTAGAGGTTTTATACTAATTCAAACCATCAGTTCATACCAGCTGTCTGTCTCAATTCCTTCGGACTGAGCGGCCTGCTCAATTATATTTTTCTTTTCCACAGGCGCGCACCAGGACATTCCGCAGCTGGAAGTTATCTCCCTAGGTACTGGTATAAGCCTGCCGGGGACTCCTTTTGCGGCGCACATTTTCTCCATTTGTATGGCAGAGGCAGTTGTATAAAATGTAACTATCAATTTCAGCTCTTTAGCCCTCATTGGCAAGCTCCTTGACTGCCTGTATGGCGCTGTCCACTTCCTCAATTGTACTAAACCATGAGAAACTGAACCTTACAGCCCCCTGCTGCGTAGTGCCAAGGGACTGGTGCATGCGCGGAGCGCAGTGGGCACCCGGCCTTGTGGCTATGCCATATCTTTGCGAAAGCTCATCTGATACGGCTCCGGAATCATAATCATAAATGTTTATGGCAACGACCGCAGCGCGGTGCCGAACGGAAAAATCTCCGTAAATTTTTACACCATTTATTTTTGATACGCCTTCATAAAAGCGCTTTGCAAGCATTTGGTCTTGTTCATTTATTTTATCAATGCCGACAGAGTTTATATAATCAATTGCCGCTGAAAGACCGGCGATTCCATGGCCGTTAAGAGTGCCTGCTTCAAGCAGAGTAGGAAGCTGATTGGGCTGGGATTTGCTATATGTCTGCACGCCGGTGCCGCCCACTTTAAATGGGCGTATATGCACGCCTTCTGCTATGCACATGCCGCCTATGCCTTGCGGGCCCAGCATGCTTTTATGCCCTGTGAAGCAGAGGATGTCAATATGCATTTTCTTCATATCAATTTTAAAGCACCCTGCGGTCTGGGAGGCGTCCACTATGAACAAAAGGGAATGCTTCTTGGCGATGCTGCCCACTTTCTCAATGTCAACAAGGCTTCCTGTGAGGTTGGACGCATGGGTGCAGATAATCGCCTTGGTATTTGCGTTAATTAATTTTTCAAAGTCTGAGTAGTTTATATTGCCTTCTTTGTCTGCTGGTACAAAGCTTAAACTGATTTGATTTTGGCTTTCCAGTCGGTAAAGAGGGCGCAGCACCGAGTTGTGCTCCATGTCGGTAGTTATTACATGGTCACCTTGATTAAAAACCCCGTTTATTGCTATGTTTAAAGCTTCAGTTGAATTATTGGTGAAAACCACATGGTCGGCTCTGGCGCATCCAAAAAAACGCGCTGTTTTTTCACGGGTTTCGTATATTGCTCTTGACGCATTCAAACCGCATTCATGGGTGCCGCGCGAAGAGTTGCCCATCATATTCATTGCCTGGGCAACAGCGCTTATCACCTGCTCCGGCTTTCGAAGGGTTGTCGCAGCGTTATCCAGATAAATCACGGTTTAATTATCTTGGTAGCATTGTTTAGAGTTTCCACTATTAAATACATATTGGCTATTTTGCCGACTGCCAGATTGTCGGTGAGATTAAAGAAATTAAGGCATGTGCCGCAGGTTAATATTTCAACGCCCTGAGCTTCCATATTCTT
>CAZDZB010000051.1:2076-13956 GCA_964509795.1 uncultured Christensenellaceae bacterium
CCAATTGCGTCTACTTTTATTATGCTCATTATATTTCCTCCAGGTTAATTTTAATATTTAAAAGTTTTTGTATTTGCTGTTTTCTAAGGACGCGGAACGCAGAGTTTTTAGCTGCAGGCATCATAAAAAAAAGCGAGTGCTTTAGTTTTTAATTAAGGCAGGATTAAAAACTGAAAATTGACTTTGCTTACAAGCAAAAGATTAATTGGGTTTTGGGTATATTCCTTTAAGTATTATATAAAAGAATTGTGAAAAATTCAACAGAAGTTTTAGTTTGTTTATATTTTAGTCCATTACTTTTCTTACTCAACGTGAGATGCGAATAAAACCATTTCCGGGGATGCTGCAAATCTAAAGCTCAGAAAACTCGTACTTATTAAGAAGTGCGTTTGCTTCACCAAGGGTTGCTTTCCTGTTGATACAAAAAATAATTATTGAGTCCCTGTGGTTTCTGCAGTAAAGCTGTGCGTATCCGCAGCGCTTCAAAAGATTTTGGGTTTCGTCGATGTTTAAGTCAAGGGCGAAGGCAAATTGGAGCATTTTGTCCCGCTCGGGGTGCTTTTCGTTACGGAGTATTTCATATACATAGCCGGTGTTTATGTTTACTTTTGATATAATTTCGGTTTTCTTGAAGTTTTTTTCTTCCATGAGAGCCAGGATATATTCGCCGGGATGGATATGCTTAAGCTGGCTTGAGTTTTCCTCAAAAAAGTCATCATAATTGTCCGCTGCGTCCAACTTTTTTTCAAAGGATTCAGTGTCGTTTTTAGCCATTTGCTGACTCTCCCTTCGTTATTTAATCGCATAACTTCGCTATTATATTTAAATTGTACCAATAAAAAAAGAAAAATGGTATGCTGAGAGCATAATTTAAGTGTAAAATATTAAAAAAATACTATAATGACATAAATTATTTGATTTCCTTTAATATATTATTGGATTTATTAGGATGAATTTTGTATAATATTATTTAAGAGAAATATATAGATTCTTGCAGTAAAAGGATAGTAGTAAACATTATAGATTTTATCTATTGCAGTAGTAAATATTAAAGCTAATGCAGGAGTAGATTATTATAATGATTCCAGAGGTGATTATATGCAAGACAACGAAACACAGCTGATAGAAAGCGAAATAGAAAAATATGATGAATACGATGATTTCTTCGACGAAAACAAGAAATTATTAAAAGAAGTTCATCCGGGAACATACATAGAAAAGCTGCTGTGTGAAAAAAAATTAAAGAAGGCTCAAGTCGTATCAAAACTTAATATTAATAAAGGCTATGCGTATGAGATACTCCGGCAGGAAAAGCACCCGGACAGAGATAAGGTGCTTCAGTTTGCTATCGCTATGGAGCTTAGCATTTTAGAGACCCAAAATATGCTCAACAGGTGTGGTTACGCCTGCCTGTACGGCAAAAACCTTCGGGACACTGTAATATATTTTTGCATAATTAAACAAAAAAGCATTATCGACACGAATTTACTGCTTTATAACCATGGGTTTGAGCTGCTCTAAAAAAAGCTTATCCGTATAAATACATTCTGTTTTAGCAAGCAGAATTTTTTATTTTCAAATATAAATTAATATTTTTATACTTTTTTAAAAAAATACGCTGGCGGCGTACTACATTTATTAAAGCATAATATATAATAACAAATGTGGAGAAATCTGCTGGCGGCAATTTGCTGTTATTATTTTTATCAAACGAGTTTAAAAAAAGAGGTAATGATGAGTAAAGAATCATATTATGATGAAGTAACACAAATAGTAAAAGATTTGACAATGGAATGCTCAAGGCTTAAAGAAGACAGCCAGAAGCAGAGAGAAAACAGTGAAATAGAAAAGAAGAAGATACTTATCAGTATGATAGAGCTTGCGGACGATTTTGAGAGGTTGTTTTCAATAATTACTCCGAAGCTTGAAGGCGCGGATAAGCAGGCGCAGAAATGGGCGAAAAACTTTCAAACGGTTTATAAGTCACTGCAAAGGAAAATGCAGCAGCACAATATTACGAAAATGAACATAATAATAGGCGATGAGCCTCATTCAAAATATCACAGAATAATAGACACAGAATTTTCATCAAATTACCCTAACGGAGTAATAGTGCGGGTTGAAAAGGACGGTTATTTCTGGGGTAAGAGCGTGCTCAGAGAGGCCGAAGTTATAGTTATTAAAAATTATTAAATTAAACACAGGGGGAAATTATGTCTGAGAGTAAGTATCAAATTATCGGGATTGACTTGGGAACGACCAATTCAGTAATGGCAAGAAAAGGCGTCAGCGACGCACAGGTAATAAGGAACGCTGAAGGTGAAGTGATGACAAGGTCAATAGTGTCAAACTTCAAAGGAAAGATTCTTGTCGGACGGCAGGCGGAAAACAGGTGGGAGCTTATTCCCGAAGACACAATTGTGTCCATAAAAAGGCTGATGGGCAGATCCCAGGGCGATAAAGAAGTAAAAGACATCGCTGCTAAAGGGAATTACCATTTCAAAATTGTTGAGCCTAAAAACGGCACAAGCGAGGGAATAGCCGTTGTGATGGGGGACGATGAATACGCCCCGGAGGATGTTTCAGCGCTGATATTAAAAAAATTAAAAGATGACGCGTCCAACAAGCTGGGCACGGAGGTGACTCACGCCGTAATAACAGTGCCGGCGTATTTCACAGACAAGCAAAGGTACGCCACAAAAGAGGCGGGCATAAAGGCCGGGCTTTCTGTAATGGGCCTCATTGATGAGCCCACTGCTGCGGCGTTGGCATATGGATTTGACGAGGACTTCGAAGACGCAAAGGGCATTTTGGTTTTTGACCTGGGCGGCGGAACATTTGACGTTTCTGTTTTGATGATGGCCTCAGGCACATACACCTTAATGGGAAAAGAAGGAGACATGTGGCTGGGCGGAGATGACTTCGATAATGTTATTTACGAATATGCAGAGCAGGAAATAACCAAAGAATACGGCAAAACCCCGTTTGAAGATAAAAAGTTTGTAACGATGCTTAAAAAAGAATGTACCAAGGCAAAGGAAACCCTTAGCTCAAGCGACGCTGCAAGCATATTTTTGACTTCCGCGTTTAAGGACGAGGACGGAGACCCGGTGGATATAGACATTGAGATTACAAGAGATGAATTTGAAAAGAGGGCAGCTCATTTGGTGGAAAGAGCAGTTAAAGTGGTATACAATGCTCTTGAAATAACAATGCTTGATAAAGATGAAGATATAAACTACGTAATACTTGCGGGCAACTCTTCCAGGATGCCGATGATCCAGGAGGCTGTCGAAAAAATATTCGGCCCTGAAAAAGTTAAAAAGGACATGCCTTTCAAAGAAAGCGTTGCTATGGGAGCTGCCATGTACGCGTCAAGGCTTGCGGGAGTAATGTGCCCCAAATGCGACGCTATCAACGACATGGACGCGCAAAAATGCGAAAAATGCGGCGAGATATTAAACATCAGCAAAGAAAAAGAAGAGGGTATTGTGCTGCAGGGCGACATCACGGCGCACTCATACGGCATACAGACCGAAGGAGATAAATACAATATATTTATTGATAAAGGTGATCCTATTCCAACCCCCAAAGAGGACAGAAAGCCGCAGACATTTACAACACAGAACCCGAAATATATTAATATTCCTGTATACGGCGGAGAAGAGATGAACGCCGCCAGCGAAAACTCATTGCAGTTAATGGTGTTTGCAAGAGTCCCCAACGGATATCCGGCGGGCACAGTGGTAAATATAAGGCTGTGGCTTAACAGGGACAATTATTTTGAGGTGGAAGGCTGGCTTGCAGACGGCACAAGGCTGAATTTCATCGTTGTAAGAGGCGGCATCAGCGACAAGGTCGTTCAGGAATACCTTAAACTGGAGGAAAGATGGGACAACTGCAGGAATAATGTCCTCAAAAACGACTTTGGGCAAGGACAGGAAATTGAATCAAAAATCGATAAAATCGGCCAGGACATGGGCGGCGAAAAAATCAATTCCGAGAATGTGCTAAAAGACATTGAAGACATAAATAAAACCATAGATGAGAAAATGCCTACAGGTGCGGCGAACGACAAAGTCTTGGCCGACGTGATAATAGGGTTAATAAACAAATTTGAATGGGCAGTTTCCAAAGCAGACAAAGAAGAAGCGGTTAAAAAGGCGGATGAATACAAAAAAGACATCATTAATAAAAATGAATTCAACACCTGGTTTGAAGAGTTTATGAAAAAGAATATGGTTCTGTCTGTATTGGCTACAGCCAGCATTAATTTAACGCAGCTTCAAAGCATCGATAAGCAGAAGTACAATTCATGTTCAAATAAATTTGATGATATCATCGAAAGGCTCAAAAAAGGCGACCAGAACGCTGCAAATGATTTAATTGCCTTGATGAATGAGATAAAAGAAGTCACCGGCGCAAGCGGCACAGTAACATGCGGCAAATGCGGAGCGCAGAACTCAAGCAGCGCAATCAAATGCGAAAAATGCGGCTACCCGCTTGGGCTGCTTAGCTAGGAGCTTATCTTTAGCATTAACACCGGGAGATAATTACTTAAATAAAGCGAGAGGGGCAAATAATGAAGGATCCGTTGCAGATAGACATAACTCCATACGAGATATTGGAAGTTGACCAATATGCAGATAATCAGACAATAAAAAAAGCATGGATGGGTAAGCTTAATACTAAACAATCCACTAAAGCGACTCAGGCTTACAAGACGCTTAACAAACCGTTTAAAAGGGCATATATAGATATATTTATGTTTTCGCAGGATTATTTGAAAAATATTCTGCCGAAAATAAGAGAACCAAAGCACCTTACAGGCAAGCGTGCGGATGTAGCGCTTATGTGGAACAAGCTTGAAGTCGGTGAGTTTCCTTCAATAAAGGCGACTCACTCCCTGGCGGTCTTATGGTATTGGTGGGCCAGGTACATCACCGAGAGTGAACGCATCCAAAAAACTGATACCATATCAACCATTCACAGCGTGCAGGATCTGGCCACGGAATATTCGCTGAGCCAGCTATGGGAAAACACCATCTCGAGATGGGTTATGCTTTTAAATTCAGAGGAATTCATGACATCGTTTGAATTCACAAAAGATTTGAGTGACGAAGATAAAGACCAGCTCAAAAAAGAGATATACCAGCATTTTGCCGGCCTGCTTACCGAGTACAGCTACAATTACAAAAAAGCCGGGCTTCAAAAAGAATCTGATGATTTCAGGAATTTTTCGCTGATGCTTAAGTCCGAATACGAGGCTGCGCAGCTGCTGGCCAAGACAAAAGGCATACTGCCCAAAGGATATTCCTGCGGGCGTATTTTCCTTAATAACATTGACCTTCGCAAAAAAGCTCTGGACACACTTTACAAAGACAAGCAAAGCCTAACAGAAGATGAACTTAAGCAGCTTACTCTGATGCTTTCGGATGACTTTTATGAAGTGCCCATTCTTTTTTCAGAAAAGCAGTACAGCGAATGCGACAGAATAATAAAAAATGTGCTTAAAGCAAAAGGCATCGGCTCATCTCCCGAGAAAGTATTGAAATACGCAGAGTCTTTACCGGAAGATGAAAAAAGAGAGTTCGATGTAGTCATTGAATATTTCGCTAAAACATGTTTCCATCTGGGGATTGAATACTCTAATGCAGGAGACGTGGATGAAACCTGCAGCAAATTTGAAATGGCAAAAAAACTGCATTCAAGCGGCATAAAGCCGGACGACATTTCAGACGCATTGATTTCATTTTTGGAAGCAAAAGCAGGGCATAACGCTGACCTGGGTTTGTTCTATATTGATAAAATTCTCAAGCTGTTTAATTACAATAAACTGCACGACTTCAAAGCGGAGATAATAAAAGACAAATCAGCCGGCCTTTCCCAGAAGATAATTGCCAAGATAAACAGCATGAAATCCCCAACGAGAGAGCAGCTGATAAAAATAACAGAAAGCTACAGGGAAGTAATTTCTCTGGATAAGCAGGCTGTGGCAGCCGCCAAGTCGAAAGACGCGGTGCAGGCGGCAAAGACCAAGCTGATAAATGACCTGCTGGACACCCACCTGATGATGACAAACGCCATAGTATCAAATGTTGTAATTCAGCTTAATGAGGTAATAGAGGGGGTTAAAAAGCAAATAGGGTACTCCATGAGTGTTTCCACAGCAATAAGCAGGATGATGAACACGCCTACTATCGTGGATGCCTTAAAAAGCGCGAAAATATATTATGATTCAGACAAATTGATTTTTTTGCATGCATTGTATGAAATGAGGTACTGCACGGCTCTGCTGGGCAAATACGCCTTTAACAAAGATGACATTGCAATAATAGGCGGAATAAACGCTATGCGCCAATTGGGGCTCAATCAAATCGGCGGCAAGGATATCTCAAACATTCTAAACAGTAAAAAGCTTTATAAATACAACGATGAATCCTACTGGATAAAGTCAACAGAGAACTTTTTGATGTTTACTAATATAAGCAGCTCTTCCCTTCGCTACACGATCTATGAAACATACAGAGATGGTGATTATGAAGGAGCCCTTGCGAAACATAAAAGGTCATTTAATTCTACCTACGGCATAAACAAGCTTGAAAACCAATTTTACAAGGAAGCAAGAGATAATGCCGAAGTAAGTGAACAGTGCGAGAGAGTGAAATTCATTGAGCAAAGCGCCTACCAGACAAATGCCGGAATAAGCGTGGCAGTGGACGCTGTGGAGCAATACAAAAAAATCCCTTCAAAAAGCGCAACGGGAGTGCTGGCGGACACATGCACAGAAAGCAGGAGAAAACTTGCCAGCATAATTGAAAACCTGCTCAAAAAGGAACTGACCGTAAAGGACCTCACAAAACCGCAGCTTTCGGCTGTAGTAGATTTGATTCAAAAAATTCAAAAAGAGAAAATACAAATCGATGGCTTGAATGAAATTGAAAAAGAATGTGCGTCAAAGCTGTTTAATATTCTGGTCTCAAGCACAGAAAAGAAAATGGCTAAGATACAGGCTAAATTAAATAAATACCTGGAATCGCCCAGTCAAAAGGCAGATGTGGCTGTAATCAACTACATAGATGAAATCCAGGCGGATTATATTGAAATTAATGATTTAGTCAAAAAATATGATTTCGACGAAAAAATACTGCTGCGTAATCAGGCATTTGAACAGCAGATATCTGAATTAGCGGAAAAATATTATGATACTTACGCAAAAAGATGCTATTCAATTGTAGAAAAGATAATATTAAAGAGCGAGATAAGCAGCAAAGAAATAGAAACCATAGATAAAGAATCCAGAGAATGCAAGCAGGTTCTTGACGACTACTGTGCGAAATCCAGCATTAAAAAGAGCAGCCAGCTAGTAGCGGTTTCTAGAAACTTTGAGCAGATTATTAAGTATAAGGAATTCGAATACTATAATCAGAGCATAGAAACAAGGAAGAAATACAATGACGCGGTTAACGTATACTTAAGCAAAAAATATAATGAAGCCGCGGATAAATTCAAAGAGATACTTGTGGTGGCAAAAGGTGCAAAATTCGAAGGGCTTATAAAGCAATATATCAGTGACTGCTTTATCAGGATTTATACTGATGAGATAGAAAAAACTGAGAAAGTGCTTTACGAAGCTATCACAAAGGCAAGCAGCCTGCCGGAGCCGGATTATGAAAAAATTACGCAGGCCGCAAATGTGTTTAAAAATGAAATGAACGTAGTTGCGAAGCTAGGCAGGGAAGCCGAAGAAAACAGCGACGGCAAAAAAGAGACGACAAATAAAATAGAAAACTGCAAAAAAACTATACGGGATTTGAACGCGAAATACCATGATTCAGTTCTTGTTCTTTCTCAAAGAGCAGAGTTTGACATTTATACCAAACTAAACGCCGCGATAAACGAGGGCAACTACGCAGCAGGCCTACGGGACTATGACCAGTATGAAGGCGCAGGTCAGAAGAACTATCCCTATATAAACAGAATGTACACTCAATTGCTGGCGAAGATAATGGACGAGGATGTTAAAGCGCTTAAAGCGACTGATGAAAAATTCAAAGCGAAAAGAGAAGCCTACGTTGAAGAACACAAAAGCTATCCGCTGGATAGGATAAAGCTGGCCATGAAACTTTACAGCAGCACTACCGGATGCGGGTGCCTTGCCGTAGTTACAATAGCTCTTTGCATTATTCTGGGAGCTTCAGTTTCATGGGGCCTTGGTATTGTGCTTCTGATTGCGCTTACTATAGTTGAAGTTATGGTTTTGAGTACAAAGTGCGGATATAAAGGCTGCAAAAACAAAGTGGATTACAAGCCTGCCAACTTGTACAAACTGACCTATAAGAAAAACGGCCAGCCCAAAGAGCTTGGAGTATATCTTTGCCCTGAACACATGAAAAAAATCAGAAACTATAAAAGTGATATGCCGATGCCTGTCGAGATAAAATCGCTGCAGGACAGAATTGTTAACTATGCTGACAAAGCCTTGAAAATCGACAAATCATTTAATAAAAACAAATATATGAGCGTTATTAACGAAATAGCTGCAAAATACAGAAAAGCCTGATAGGAGGAGAGAGTGGAATATTCAGTTAATTGTCCGTGCGGACGTGAAAACGTAACAGAAGAAAAATGCCCGGTCTGCGGTACAGACCTGACTTCCCTTAGAAAAATACAGGAGCTGGAGTACAAACAAAAAAGTAAACAGGAAAAAGGAAAAAAGAAAAACAGGCTGATAGCTATACTGGCAGTTTTGCTAAATTTGATTATCATTACGGGAATTGCATTATATTTTACTAAAGGGAGTTCCGATGAAAGCGAAGCATCATTAGAGCAAAATGTAATCCCGACTGAGACTATTGAGCAAATCACGCCCGTGCCTACTTTGGAGCCTGTGGATATAGAAAGCCAGGCGGTATTAATACGGGAAGCTATTGAAGACGCAGATATTCCATATGAAATTTCGGTTGAACCCGGTGAAGACAGCGTTGAACTCAAAGGAACTGTGCCGGACAAGTGGATAAAAGATGTTGTTGTTTTGATTGCCCAAGAAAGTGCTGAAGGAGCGAAGATACTCACAGACAACCTGATAGTGGATGAAAGCATAAATGTCACTGAGGAAGATGCATATATTAACTATACTGTCGTAGACGGCGACACCTTGGGGGCAATCGCACTCAAAATATACGGGGATTACGACATGTGGGAGACGATATACGAAAACAACAAAGACACCATTAAAGACCCGGCTATGATTTATAAGGGAGAAGTTTTAAAAATATACTTAGAAGATGAAGGATAATCAATGGCAAGCAATGACTATAAGAAAATTGAATTACTAGGTACCGGCGCGTTTGCTCAGACATGGCGTGTGAAAATTCTTGATGAAGAGTTAAGGGAAGAATGGCATGTGGATGAGCTTGCTATGAAACAGCCTTTAAACAGATACAAGCCCAATGCTCTGCGAAAGGAAGTTGAATTAAACGCCGGCCTTTTTCTTGACAGCGGCAACGCAGACGCAGAAAACCTGACTAGATATTATGGTTTTGATGTATATGAAGACCAGATAGTTCTTTTGACCGAATACGTAAAAGGCGGGGATTTGCGCAGCGAAATAGGGCAGATCGGCAAGTGGAAAACACTGGAGGAAGAAAGAACCGTTGAAATCATCAAAGGAGTGCTTAAGGGGCTGAGGCTAATTCACAGCAAGCACATAATGCACCGTGACATAAAGCCGGAAAACATTTTGCTGGAAGGCGGCGTTCCCAAGATAACTGATTTTGGCATCAGCAGGTTTCTGGGTACAAGGGAGTTCGCAAAAACAACCACCGGCACGCTTTTTTACATGTCGCCGGAAATACTTCTGGATGATGACCTGAACGGCGGAGCGAAATTTAACACGGACATATGGTCAGTAGGCGTGCTTTTTTATGAAATGCTTTACGGAAAGTTTCCATTTGGTATGGTCAATTCCATGGGGCCTGGCAGCATAGTCGCCGCGATATTAAACTGCGAGGAAACCTTGGAGTTTCCAGAAGGCACGGACAAAAAGTCCCCTGTTAACATTATTATTTCAAAAGCTCTTACAAAAAACATTAATAAAAGGTACCAGTCTGCCCATGACATGATAACAGACCTTGATAAAATAAGCGACACTAGCAAAAAAACAGAAGAGCCGAAAGCAGACACCAAGGGAATTGAAGAAAAGATTAATGAAATAATAATTGCCGGAACAAGCAAAAAAAATAAAAAGCAGATAGAGGATGCCCTGATGGCGCTCCGAAAGGACTACCCCAGGGATGTGCGGCTCTACAGAGCAATCGGGGAGCTTAACATAAGGCACCAGGACTTTGAGAACGCAATAAAATTCTTTCTCAAAGGTGTTGCCTGCTGCAGCACAGACGCATTATGCTACTGGGGCCTTGGAGTCGCGCATATGAAGATAAAAGATGATTACAAAGCTGTAATGCATTTTAAGCATGCTATAGAACTGGGGCTGGATACAGGCAGAAGCAAATACGCCAACCTGATTATCGACCAAATAAAAAAACAAGGGAAATGGAGATGTTAAAGTGAATAATATATCAAGAATTTCAGAGCTTGCCTTCGCCCTGGCCAAAGAGGAAGCCAGCCTGCAAAGCAGCAAAAACATATCTGTTACACATTTGTTTATCAGCGTATTAACCATTTGTGACGGCTTTCACCAGGCGGGAAGCGCCATGAACCGATTCAGGTTTTTTGACGCGGCGAGCCGCAACGAGGTAAACAGCGTCTTTGACTGCCTTAAAGAATGCAGAATTGACCCTAAGTTTTCCGTAAATAAACTGCGGGTTAAAATGTACAGGGACAAAGAAGAGGCGAACTTCGGCATGCCGGCCGATGACATATTAAAAATCTCAAGCAGCGACATTGACCAGGAAAGGATTCTTAACTTTTTTGGGCTGGTTATAAATATAATAGAGAATAAATCCGAAATAATCAGCGAGCATTTTGATGAAATCACTTTAAACGCAAAGGAGCTTACTGACAAACTCAAAGAGGCAAAAGAAGAGTTTGAAAAAGACCCTAATAATTTAGGCGGCCAGGCCAAAAAAGTCACTGAAGATTTAAACAGGGTGCAAAGTGAAAAGACATCTGCCCAGGGAACGGCAGGGGGAAGCTATCTGCTTAAGTACGGCGTGGACATCACAAGGAAAGCCGAGCTTGGCCAGCTGAATAAAATAGTGGGCAGAAAAAATGAGATAAAAGAGACTGCCAGGATTCTTTTGCAAAAGCAAAAAGGCAATCCATTGCTTATAGGCGAAGCAGGCGTCGGGAAGACATCAATTGTTGAAGGGCTGGCGCAGTACATTAAGGCAGATGACGCGTCATATTCAATAAAGAATTTGAAGATAATTCAAATAAACATGAATTCCATAATCGCTGGCTCAAAATACAGGGGCGATTTCGAGGAGAAAATAGAAGGAATAATAAATGAGGCCGCTGCCGACAAAAACATTGTTCTTTTTATTGACGAAATACACACCATGATGGGGGCCGGCGGCAGCATGGAATCATCAAATGACGCCGCCAATATGCTAAAGCCTGCTTTGGCAAGCGGGCAGATAAGGTGCATTGGCGCAACAACAATCACTGAATACAAAAAGCACATTGAAAAAGACGGAGCGCTGAAGCGCAGATTCCAGCTTGTAAACATACTTGAGCCTACCGCGGAGCAGACAATAGAGATGCTCAAAGACATTAAGAAAGGGCTGGAAAAATTCCATGGAGTTGAAATTTCAGACAGCGCCGCGGAAAAGGCCGTAAACCTTTCAGTCACTTTCCTGCCGGAGTTGCGGCTGCCGGATAAGGCTATAGAAATACTTGACAGAGCCTGCAGCGAGA
>CAZDZB010000052.1:0-13750 GCA_964509795.1 uncultured Christensenellaceae bacterium
CCTTTGTAATTAACATTATATGCGTACTGCAGCTCAAGCCCTTCAATGCTAAAGTTAACATAGCACAAAGTGGAGCTAATAACATTCACTTTCGCGCCCATCTGCTGCAGCTTTATAGTGTGCTGGGACACTTCTGCTGAATTAATAATATGTGTATTTCTCATAAAACCCTCCTTACAAGTAGAAAATAACCAGATAAATCGTTGACAAAACAACTGATACTATCATTATGGGAAACCCTGTTTTCAAATAACCCATGAACCCTAGCTTATGCCCCTGCTTTTCGAGCATACCGCTGGCTATTACATTGGCCGACGCCCCCACCAGTGTTCCGTTGCCGCCCAGGCACGCGCCAAGGGCTAAAGCCCACCACAGCGGAGTGACGCTGATTGATGACATAGCCGCCATGCTCTTTATCAAAGGAATCATTGTTGCGACAAAGGGAATGTTGTCCAAAAACGCGGAAGCGATTGCAGAGCCCCAGAGTATAAGTATGGCCATAAAGAAAAGACTGCCTCCTGTCAGGTTTAAAAGCCCGCCTGCCAAAAAGTCAATTACGCCCACTTCTTCAAGTCCGCCCACCAAAATGAAAAGCGCGGTAAAAAAGAATATCGTAGGCCATTCAATTTCCAAAAGAATATCTTCTGTGTCAACCTTGCTAATGAGCAGCAAAAGCCCCGCGCCCACCAGAGCCACTGTCGCTGACTCAAAGTTGAGGTACTGGTGCAGAATGAATCCGGCCATTGTAAGCGCCAAAACGATAACGCTTTTTTTAAGAAGCACTTTATCTTTTATGGCCAGGTTTTCATCCATTTCCATTATCTTAGCCTTTTTATCCTCTGTTATCTTAAGGGTTTTTTTGAACATCAGCCTGAATATCAATATAACAGCCGCCATTACAACAATGATAATAGGTGCAAGGTTTTTTATGAAATCGATAAATCCAAGCCCGGCGGCGCTTCCTATCATTATGTTGGGCGGATCACCTATAAGCGTTGCTGTTCCTCCGATGTTTGATGATAAAATAAGCGGCAATACAAAAGGTATGGGGCTGAGCTCCAATGTTTCAGTTATAACCAAAGTTATCGGCACCATCAAAAGAATGGTTGTTACGTTGTCCAAAAGTGCCGACGCGACTGCAGTGAATATTGAAAATACAACAATTATTTTCCAGGGCTCGCCGCCCACTGTTTTTGCGGCCTTAATCGCCAGGTATTCAAAGGCACCTGTCCTTCTTAGTATATTAACTATTATCATCATGCCGATAAGCAGTCCGATAGTGTTAAAGTCAATTGTTTCTATTGCTTTTTCCTGAGTAATTATCTTGAAAAGTAAAAGCATTGTCGCACCGAAAACGGCAATGGTCGTTCTGTTGATTTTCTCAGAAATAATTACGCCGTAAATTATAATAAATATGCTTATGGCAGTAATTATATGATATAATTCCATACTTTCACCCCTAATCTTTCTGATTTAAAATTTATTCAACCGCATTATAAAGACGGTATTCATACCAAATTCGCCCTGTGCTTTTAAGAAAACACTAATTGAAAATTTCACCATAAAAAAACCGCTGTGCCTAAAAGCACAACAGCTCATTTACTGATGTCTATTCTTTTTGAAATGCTTTGAGTTCGTCCAGCAGCGCGTCACAGTCATCACTGTAAATGTCTACTTCGATAGGTTTTTTTAAATTAAGGCTGAAAATTCCCAGTATTGACTTTCCGTCAACCACATATCTGCCGGATTTTAAGTCTATGTCAAAGGGGTACTTTGATGTTATCCTGACAAGATCTTTAATATCCTCTGTTAAAGACAGGTTAATGTTTACAGATTTCATTTTGTTTCCTCACTATTTGATGTAAAATATTTAAATAACTTTCGTTATTGTTACCTAATTCAATAATGTAATTTGTTGCCGGCTCTTAACTGCACCGTCAAAAAATCACAACTTGCAGTATAACATAGCCTTTATTATATTTCAATCAAAACAGTGCAATAATTAAAAAATATAATAAAAAGTTCATAACCTCATAATATTTGGCATTTTGCTCTAATAAAGGTTTATCAGCCAGTTTTTCAAAAGGCGCTTAACAAGCATCAGAGCAGCTACAGAAACAAAAATTATGCCAAGCGACGCCCAGTGATACCCCTGCAGCACCAGTCCCAGCGCAAGCCCTGCAGCAGGCGGATGCTCGGAGTTGGTCATAGTCATAAAAAGCAGTGAAAAGCCTACTGCCACCCCGCCCATCACGCTGAATATCCTTGCGTATCCTGTAGCGTCGTGTATATATGCCGCCAGGTAATGAAAAATTACTCCTAGAATTATACCTATAATATATCCACCCAGCACGCTGCGTTCCTGGCTTGTCCTCAAATGAGGCATGGCAAACACCAAAAAAGCCGTAGCCCCGAAAGACGCCAGCATTACCTCCCGGAACACACTGTCCATAGTGAAAAGAATCAAAACTACCGCGCCTGTTGCCATCAGGCATTGAATTATGTAGTGAGACTTGTTGTCCTTAAATTTTTTATCTATTACTTTTATTTCTTTTCCCAAAAGCTTCATATCGAAATCCTTTACATAGGTTTAATTTTTTACCAGGTAGTATTATAATACTATCCTTTTATTTAGTCAAAATCCGCCTTTCTTATTTGGTGTTTCAGAGTGTTAAAAAAGCAAAATAACGAGAAAATATAAAATATTATGTTAACTGTACACGTTTTTAGAATAAGCATTGCACAAAATCTATTGACAGCACAGCTCAGAAAAAGTATAATGATTATACGCGCAGTATAGTCATTATACTATAGGTACTATTATAATGACGGCAAAAGAGGAAAATATGAAAAACAAACAATCCGGAATGGAGCAATATAACCAGGAACGAAAAGAAAATGCGGAAAAACGCAGGCAGCATGTTTTAAACACTGCGCAAGGGCTTTTTTATAAAAAAGGCATTATTAACGTTTCAATGAATGAGATAATGCATGAAGCCGGTGTTTCCAAAGGCACGATTTACAGATACTTTAAAAATATAGATGAAATAGCTTTTGAGCTTCAATACTCCTGTACTAGAACAGTTTTTGAGAAATCAGGAGAGATTCTGTCGGGCAAAGACTATGAAAAGATTGCGCGGGACTTTAATTTATATTTAATAGACTCATTTTACAAATACAAAAAAGAATATCAGTACATAGGTATGTTTGACAATATGTACTCAGGCAAATACCCAAATGAACAGATGGGAAAAGAATATTTCAATTATATTTCACATATCGGCAATACAGATTTTTTAGAGCTAATGAACACAAGCAGAGAAGTTTTTATAAAAATGGTGACAATAACAAATGTTACCTTGAGTTTCCTTTACAGAATGGCAAGCAGAGGAGAACTATTAGCAAATGAACAAAAAATTACAATAGATGAACAATTGCAGGAATACAGAAACATGATATTAAGAGACTTTGATTAAAACAACTAGCAAAAAAATTTGGGAGAAGGAAAAATGAACGCAAAAGAAATTTTAAAAGAAATGACACTTGAAGAAAAAGCGTCACTTTGCTCAGGCAAAGACTTTTGGACAACAAAGGCAGTAGAACGGCTCGGAATCCCTTCATATATGATGACAGATGGCCCTCACGGACTAAGAAAGCAAACCGATGAGAGTGACCACATAGGTTTAAATGACAGTGTGCTTGCAACGTGCTTTCCCACTGCATGTACTACGGCCAGTTCTTGGAATCCTGAATTAATTGGTGAAATGGGTAAAGCGCTTGCCGAGGAGTGTCAGCAGGAAAAAGTATCCGTAATTCTTGGTCCCGGTGCAAATATAAAAAGGTCTCCGCTTTGCGGCAGGAATTTTGAATACTTCTCAGAGGATCCTGCTCTTAGCGGCAAAATGGCAGCCGGCTATATAAACGGCGTTCAGTCAAAAGCCATTGGTACATCTTTAAAGCACTATGCAATGAACAACCAGGAAGCCAGAAGAATGACAATTGATGCTGTTGTGGATGAGCGTGCTCAAAGGGAAATATACCTGTCCGGATTTGAAATTGCAGTGAAAGAAGCTCAGCCATGGACTGTTATGTGCTCTTACAACAGAGTTGACGGCACATATCTGAGCGAGCACAAAAAGCTGCTTACTGATATTTTGAAAAATGAATGGGGACATAAGGGAATAGTTGTAACAGACTGGGGTGCATGCAATGACAGAGTTGAAGGAATCAAGGCCGGGCTTGAGCTTGAGATGCCCTCAAGCAACGGCAAAAACGATGAAAAAATTATAAATGCTGTAAAAGCCGGCACTTTGTCAGAAGAAGATTTGGATAAAGCTGTTATTAAATTAATTGACCTTGCATTAAAAGCAAATAAACATTTAAAGCCTGATTATAAATACAGCATAGATGCACATAGGGCATTAGCCAGAAAGATAGCCGGTGACTCTATTGTACTGCTCAAAAACGACAATATCCTTCCTTTAAAAAACAATACTAAAATAGCAGTTATTGGTGAATTCGCAAAAAAACCAAGATATCAAGGTGCTGGGTCATCCATCATATCCCCACATAAAATTGACAATCTCTGCGAGTGCCTTGATGAACAAAAAATCAAATATGAATACGCCAAAGGATACAATATTAAAAGCAGCGCTGCAGATACAGCATTAATTGCTGAAGCTGTGGCAGCTGCCCAAAAAGCCGATGTTGTTGTGCTGATTGCGGGCTTGACACCCGACTTTGAATCAGAAGGATTTGACAGAACTAATATGAATATGCCTGAGAGCCACAACGCACTAATTGAGGCAGTAATCAAAGCAAATAAGAATGTTGTAATAGTATTGCAAAACGGTTCCCCTGTTTCAATGCCGTGGCTTAAGGATGTAAAGGCAGTAATTGAAAGCTATCTCGGAGGTGAAGCAGGCTCAGGAGCAATAGCAGATGTTTTATACGGCAAAGTAAACCCCTCAGGAAAGCTGGCTGAAACATTCCCTTTGAAAATAGAAGACACCTCCTGCTGCAATTACTTCCCCGGCAGCCAAAAAACTGTTGAATACCGCGAGAGCATCTATGTCGGCTACAGATATTATGATAAAGCGCAAAAAGACGTGCTTTTCCCGTTTGGATTCGGGTTAAGCTATACAGATTTTGAATACAGTGGTTTATCTATTAAAAAGCTCGCCGATTTTGAATATGAAGTTAACCTGAAAGTTAAAAACACTGGCAAAATCGCAGGAGCTGAAGTAGTTCAGCTTTATGTGAAAAACAATGAATCCAAAATATTTAAAGCGGTAAAAGAACTGCGCGCGTTTGATAAAGTGTACCTTAAAGCTAATGAAGAAAAAACTATTAAACTCATGCTGGACAAACGAGCATTTTCATACTATAACACCGAAATAGCTGACTGGCATGTGGACGACGGCACATACGGAATTCTTATCGGCGCATCAAGCAGGGATATTAGGCTTAAACAGGAAATTAAAATTAAGGTTTCTGATGAAGTTACTGTTCCTGATTTGCAAAACATATTGCCTTCATATTACAAACTCCCTGAAGGTGAGTTCAAAGTAAGCGATTCGCAATTTGAAAAACTTCTTGGCAGAAAAATACCACCTTCAACCAGAAGCAAAGAAGACCCTTATGATTTAACGACTTCACTGGGCGATATAAAAGATAAATTTGTAGGAAAACAATTAATAAAAATAATAAAAAAGAAAATTCAAGATATGGTACCCGTAGGCGAAGATGACGATTCAGTCGCAATGTCTCAAATGGTGGAAAGCACAGTACTTGAGATGCCAATCAGAGCCTTCAGCATGTTGGGAGGAGACAGTGTGCCTAAATACTTTGGTGAGGCAATACTAGAACTGCTCAACGGCAGGCTGTTTAAGGCCATCGGAATGATAACAAAAAAATAATACAGCTTACTTTAACAAATTATAGGAAGTAATTATGATGAAAACTAGTATTATTCCGAAGCCAAATAAAATAGAAGTCTCTAAAGGCTTCTGCAAAATAAACCCCACCAATACCGTTAGCTATTCAAATGAATGCTCTGCCGGCGATTATCTGCGCGATATCACCGGGTTAAGGCGTGCTGAAAAGGGAGATATACAGTTAAGCATTGACAGTTCCGTATCTAATGACGAAGGCTATGTGCTGAATATAAGCACGGAGGGCATATACATTAAGGCTCGATGTGATGCCGGCCTTTTCTATGGTGTGCAGACTTTGCGCCAGCTTCTCCCTCCCTCAATAGAGCGGGAGAAAATAAAAGAGGAAGTCAAACTCCCTAATTTAAATATTGAGGATGATCCCCTCTTTTCATATCGCGGATTCATGTTTGATTCAGTTCGGCATTTTTTCCCCGTAGATGTAATACTGCATCTTATTGACCTGATGGCTTTGCACAAATTAAACAGGTTTCACTGGCATTTAACAGATGACCAAGGATTCAGAATTGAAATAGACAAATTTCCAAAGTTAGCTTCAGTTTCATCCGCCAGAAAAGAAAGCCAATTCAAAGGATTTATACTGCCGTGGACAAAAAAATATGACGGCACACCCCACTTCGGCATATACACAAAAGATGAAATACGCCAGGTAGTGGAATATGCCCGGACAAGGCACATAGAAGTTATACCGGAGATAGATATGCCGGGGCATTTCGTAGCCGCATTGGCTGCATACCCGGAATATAGCTGCAGCGGGGGGCCCTTCGAGGTGCGAACCGGATGGGGAATCAGCAAGGATGTGCTATGTGTAGGCAAACCACAGGCAATACAATTTGCGAAGGATATTTTAAGCGAGGTCATTGAGTTGTTTCCGTACAAACATATACATATAGGCGGCGATGAAACACCAACCGGCCGATGGAAAAAATGCCCTGACTGCCAGAAGTTAATGCGTAAAAACGGCTTTAAGCATGAGAGCTGGCTTCAGCGATACTTTACAGAAGAAATAGTTACCTTTCTTAAAAGCAAAGGGTGCAGTGTGATAGGATGGGATGAAGTCCTCAAAGATGGAGTTATCCCTGAAATGATTGTGCAGAAGTGGTCAATCGGCGGCGAAAAGCGCATTGTTGAAAGCATAAGGAGCGGGCAAAAATGCATCATTTCAAATGTCACAAAATACTATCTGGATTATCCTTTCAGCGTGTTCCCTCTTAAGCGGACATATAATTTCAATCCACATCTTGCGGGATTGAGCGACGAAGAGGCCAAAAACATTATAGGCGTGGAAGCCCCATTATGGACAGAAGCAGTAGACACCATAGAGCGCATACACTGGCAGATGTTCCCGCGTCTGACCGCCGTGTCTGAAAGCGGATGGACCAAAAATGATGAAAAGAATTTTGATGATTTTCTGCTGCGTTTAGATGAAATTGAAAAAAGATATGAAGTACTAGATGTATTTGGCGCATCAAAGGAAAGCTATAAATACGACGGACGCGCAAAAATATTGAAGATTCTTTTTTCAAAAGACCATGCGGCGGTTATTGACTACAAAAAATATAAAAATCAATAAGCAATATGCTTTTTGAATAAAAAATATAATCAGGAGAAGGAACATGGAAAAATTAAAACTAGGAGAAAAGCTGGGCTTTGCTACCGGCGTTTTCGGGCAGAACATAATATACGGGCTTGTATCATCTTATTTGCTTTTGTACTATACAGATGTAGCCTTGCTGCCGCTGACTGTAATAGGAACGCTTTTTGTGGTTGCTAGAATATGGGATGCGGTAAACGACCCGTTTATGGGAATAATTGCCGATAAAACAAGAACACGATGGGGCAGATTCAGGCCGTATCTGCTTTTTGTGCCCATACCAATGGCGATACTTTCAGTGTTGATATTCTCAATACCGGATATATCGATGACCGGCAAAATAATATTTGCTTACGTCTCATATATTCTATGGGGAATGCTATATACAGTAGGCGATATCCCCATGTGGTCTATGACATCTGTTATCACAAAAGATACGAACCAAAAGACAAGCTTAATTTCTTTGATTTCAATCTTTTCTTTTATCGGAATAATCGGCGTTTCAATCGTATTTGTGCCAATGGTTAATGCATTTGGAGGCACATCTTCACAGGCAGCATTCCAAAAGGCAGTGATTATACTGGCTGTGATAGCCGCCGCTACAATGATGCTTATATTCTTTTCAACAAAAGAACGAGTGCAGCCCACGCAAAGGACAGTCACTATAAAGGAAAGTTTCAGAGCATTATTTACAAATAAGCCCTTGATGCTTGTTATAATATCCTTTATTATTTCAAACTCATTTATGACAATAATGCAGGCTATGGTTGTTTTCTTTGCTCAGTATAACTTAGGTGATTCCAACCTGGTGTCTATACTTACAATATGTATGTTTATTCCTTTATTAATAGGCGCTGGTTTGACCGGAGTGATTGCAAAAGCATTCGGCAAAAAGAACACTTTGATATACTCAACGCTTTTAAGAGCTTTAGTTTTATTTGTATTCTACTTTGTAGGGTATGATAATATGATTGCTATATATATTTTCTACGCAATAAACGGTCTGTTAATTGGCATTCCCATAGTTCTTTTAACATCTATGATATCAGATTGTGTAGTATATTCAGAATGGAAAACCGGCATACGCTCTGACGGGCTTTCATTTTCAATGCGTACTTTCATGGCAAAGCTTGCCAGCGCTATAGGCGGAGGGCTTTCAGCTTTTATATTGGCACTATACGGATATGTCGCAAATAATCCCGTATCCGAATTCACACAAACAGGAATATTTAATACTATGAGCATTTTCCCTGCTGCTGCCGCTGTTGTTGGCATCATACCGATATTTTTCTATTCTCTAACCCAGGATAAAGTTGTTGAAATGACAAAAGAAATTGAAGAGAGAAAAGCACAGGCTGAATAAAAAAGAATATAGCAAGACAATACTTTACCGTATAAACAAAGATAATCAAAAATAAAAAATTATTTTTAAGGGGCTGTCCCGTAATTTTGCCTGGACTGCCCCTTTATGCGTAAAAATACATTACTGCAATAATTAATTGTTCCAGCTCGCAGCTTCCACCACGTCAATCCCGTTAATTGTAACTATCACTACCCTTTTGTAGTTTTCCGAATTTACGTCTATCTCGTCGCCTAGACTATAGCTTGTTTCAACTGTCAAAACCTGCATTCTGTATACTGTGTTTCCCACCTGCTTTTCATAGTGGCTCTCCGTTGTTTTCGTTACAAATCCCTGAGTGTCGGGAACGAAGTCCGCCGAGCTGTCGATATCTCGCATTTCGTATTCCATGAAGTTTTCATCTTCATCAATTATTTTCACGTTCCACCCGTCGTCAACCATACGCTCCTGCCAGCTGAATGCGGAACTGTCATTGCCGCCTTCAAACACCATTACCTGTCCTATATTGCCGCTTTTGGTTTCACCGATTTCTGTGTATTTTGTAAACTGAGCTTCTGACGGCCCAGGGAATGAAACAGCGCCGACTTTGCTTATCATAGCCTCGTTTGATTTTTGAACGGCAGTCTTTTCCTGGGCGGCATTTGCAGTGAAGTTGTTGGTATATGCGATAACCGCCATGTTGTTTCCGTAATCCAGCTGCAGCCATTTAGTCATATGGTCATCTGTAAATATAACCGATTGAGATATCTCCCTGCCCTCGCTTTCAAACATTTCTGTTGTTGTCTGCGTCTCTTCACCCAGGTTATATTTCGTGTTGCCCTCAACATACTGTTTTGCCTTGTCCATGTTTTCATTCACAGCTTCCAGCACAGCACAGCCCAATGACCAGTTCTCGTCAAGCTTTGCTTTCCAGTTTTCAAAAGTTTTTTTCGTAACATTTTTTATCTCAACCCTTGTTACGTCTTCGCCCTGCTCTGTCTTAACCACAGTTCCCTGCTCGGGCTTTGGAATGCTCTCCGGCCAATCCAGGCTTCCTGATACGGCAAAGTCCACCGGCAGCTGCCAGCTGCCCTCTTCGCATCCGTCGGAGACCAGATGATAGCTTTTTAGCCATTCTAAAAATTCTTGGTTTTCCTCCTGAGACAGCCTGTCCATTTCCCCGCCCACAGCTTCATTGAATTCCTCTGCCGTCATATCCTCAAGATCTGCTTGCAGCTGGGCTTTCTCTTCATCTGACATAACGGATGAAAATCCCAGTCTTATTGCTTGTGCCGCCTCCTCGTTTGCATGGGACTCATAATCGTCGGGCTTGCCGTCGCATTTTGATCCTGTCACCAGCACAGTAAATATCAGTGCCGCAGCGATTATTACAGCTCCTCTTCTCTTTTTCACCGCTCATCCTCCTTAGCTTTTATTCCGTTCCATATTATATTGAATGTTTTTTGCGTATATGCTTCAATGTCTAGCCCCGGATCTGTAATTTTAACTATGTTGGACCCTTCCATCAGGCTGCTCAGCATAAAGTATAAACTCTCCGGCTCAATATCTTCTCTTATTTCGCCTTTTGTTTTTGCTTCCTGAACCAATGTAAAAAGCGTTTCAAAATATTTCTCGTTAAAAACATTCATATATTCCATGCACTCAGGGCAATAATTTATTATATCGAAAACAAGCCTGTACTGGCCTGTATTTGTCTTTACACCGTATAGCTCATTTATAAGCTGGCCGTCAGCACCTAAAAAGCCGCAGGTGGTTTGGATAAGGCATTTAAGGCTGCCGCTTTCGGGGACAATCCTTTGCATCACCTCATTCCACTTAACGAAAAAATGCTTTGCACACTCTTTAAAAAGGCTGAGCTTATCATCAAAATAATAGTAAAGAGTGGGCTGCTTTATCCCCACTTCTTTGCCCACATCACGCATGCTGAAGCGGTCATAGCCGTCCTCCAAAAATGATTTTAAACTGATATAAATTATTTCTTCTTTTCTTTGCATCGTCTCACCTATCTATCGATAGATATATTATAATTTCTTTTAGTTCATGTGTCAAATATTACTTGCTATCCAATAACACAAAGCATCTCCCGTCCGTTGGACACAAGCAATTCGCAAGAATTGTAAGATAGTTAAAAACCTCTCAGTCGGCCTCGCCGCCAGCTCTCCTAAAAGGAGAGCTCAACTAAAAATTAATTTATCTTAAAAATCCTAACCTCACCTGTAGGCACTGGACACAATCAATTCGTAAGAATTGTGATAGTCCTCTGGCGCAAGCAATTTTGGGGAAATTGTGATAACCGTGCTGGCAAGCGAAACCTGTCTGAGAGGTTGTATACTAATTTGAATTAAGAAGTTTTATATTAAATTGAGTTCCAACAAAAGTTTGGTTTTCAGTGAGCCTCCCCCTCTGAGGAGAGGCGGCGAACGCAATTCGCCGGAAGGGTGAATACACTTTATATTTCAACCCTAGCATAGCTTAAAACAAATTTTTCAATTCCACCAGCTTAAGCCTCTGGTTTTTGCAAACAAAAAACACCGCCTGCAGGCGATGCTTTTATCTGTTAAGTTAAGATTTATTTTTTCCGTTCACAATGGGCCTTGCAATGGCTGCCACGGCCTTCATAACAGGGCCTTCCATGTCTTTTGCAATTTGCTTCATGCCCTGCCTTATCTTAAGGTTCTGCGGGCATTTTTTCTCGCACTTTCCGCACTCAATGCACGAGCTGGCAAAATGCGGCTTTCCGTCAGCTGTCATTATTCCGCTGTATGACATGTATTTTATTTTTGCTTTGGATTTTGAAAACATATGGAAATTGTTAAGTTCCTTCAGCACTCCGGGTATGTCAATGCCCAACGGGCACGGCATACAATATCCGCAGCCTGTACACCCGATTGTAAGAAGCTCTAAATATTTATTCCTTACTTTTTTTATAATTTTTTCTTCTTTTTCTGTAAGTGAGTTTGGCATGGTTTCAGACGCCGTTTTTATGTTCTCGTCTACCTGCTCAATTTCATTCATTCCTGAAAGCACCAAAGTCACCTGCGGATGATTGTATATCCACCTCAGCGCCCAGTCAGCGGGCTTTCTTTTTATATCCGCAGTGTCGTATATCTCCTGGACTTCTTTTGGAATATTTCCTGTCAGCGAGCCGCCCCTTAATGGCTCCATCACGATTATGCCCAATCCTTTATCCGCGGCGTAGTTGATGCCTTTTATTCCGGCCTGGTAATTTTCGTCCAGTATGTTAAACTGCACCTGCGCAAAGTCGAAATCATACCCATCAACTATTTTAATGAAATCGTCGTGCCTGCCGTGGAAGGAAAAACCCATATGGCGCACTTTGCCCGCTTTTTTCACTTTCTCCATCCATTCAATTATGCCGAGATTAAGCATCTTTTGCCATGTTGACCCGCTAAGGCTGTGGAGCAGGTAATAATCCACATAATCAATCTTTAATTTTTTTAGCTGCTTTTCAAATATTTCATCAAACTTTTCCGCTTTGCTTATGGTAAAGCAGGGCATTTTTGTGGCGACATATACTTTATCCCTGACGGATTTATCCGACAATATGTGTTCTCCAAGGAAAGTTTCGGATTCTCCTTTATGGTATGGCCAGGCAGTGTCCAGATAGTTTACTCCGCCCTCTATTGCGTGCATAACCTCTTTTTTTGCCTGCTCTGTGTCTATGCTGCCGCCTTTTGTTTTGAACCTCATGCATCCGTATCCCAAAGCCGAGAGTTTATCTTTTGATTTTGGCATTGTTCTGTACTGCATTTATGTTAATCTCCTTAGTTTCACTTTGTTTCATAGTAAATTATATAATAACATTTACTGTTTTTTCTTTAAATAATTTATAAATTGAATTTAATTCATCAAATCCCACTCATCAACATCGCACTGTCCGTATTCATTGCTGCCGAAAGCAATAACTCTGCCGCCTTCCAGCAGCAATGCGCTGTGCGGGCCTCCGGCAGCCACAGCCAAAACATTGGTATATTCGCTTAAATCCACTTGGTCACGCCTGTCAAAAAAGTAAGCATTCGCCTTTCCGTCCGCTGTTATTCCCAAAATCACGTTGCTCCCTGCTGACAAGGATATAACATCCTCCCAGTTGTCGGTGTATTCTTTTGATGCGGTTACAATGCCCTCCGGCATCAGCGCGACGATATATCCCGTGTTCACATCGGCCGATATGGCTCCCGTCTCGCTTAAATACATCGACTGATGGCTGGCGATTATCCTGCCGTCTTTTAATATACACACTGCGGCATACGCACCCGCACCGATATATTTAACGTCGTCTAAATCCTCAAACGTGTTTTGGTTTGAAAATCCTGCCGTCAGCACCTGGCCGTCATTTGTAAGCGCATACGTGGTGTAGGCTCCTGCCGCTATAGCGGTTATGTTTTCCCACTCGACTACGTCGCACTGCCCATATTCATTGCTGCCTGCAGCCAAAACTTTGCCCTCTTCTGTAAGGGCTATTGTATGGTAATACCCTGCGTCTATGGCCGTTATGTTTTCCCATTCATCCACGTCGCACTGCCCAAATTCGTTGCTGCCTGATGCAAGCACTGTGCCGTCTTTTTTTAGCCCCACTGTGTGGCGCGCGCCAACAGACAGCACGTTTTCAGGCAAAGCCTCACGTACCGCTGTAAGGGATGCTATTTTTGCCATCTGCTGGGCGTTCATGCCCTCAATCAGGCTGTAGGCCTGGCTTACTGTGTCTGCCCCAGTCACCTCCATGGCTATTTTGTCTGCCATGTCCTGAGAGCCTTTGTATTCACCAAGGCCTGCGAATATCTCAAAAGCCTCTGCGATGTTTCCATTTTCATATGTTTCCAG
>CAZDZB010000053.1:0-13671 GCA_964509795.1 uncultured Christensenellaceae bacterium
CCAAGTTTAAAGAAAGCTCGGTTTTTCCCGAGCCGTAATGTCCTATATGTATAGTAATCCTGTTCATTTTTTACCTCTGGAATCAAGTCTTTTCTGTATGTTTGCGATATATCTTGTCAATAAAATTTTCTGCTCCGGCCTTGTCCAGTAAAACAGCATGTCCACTGCTGTGGCTAAAATTATAATAATAATTGCCCACACTAAAAGCTTCACCGACTGCTGGCGAAAAGAATTTGTATTAAACATATATAATACCTTGCTGAGCCACTTGCCTAAAGTTTCTTCATTAATAAACTTGCCGATAAACTTAACCAAGCCCCAGTTTTGTAAATTATCCAAACAATTCACCTCATTAATTAATTTTCATTTTACGTATTTTATGTCATTATGTCAAATAAAATTGTTGTATTATAATGTGATTGATAATAAAATTGAATTAGTATATAATATGTGCTTATAGGAGGGGTACGGCTTGAACAATAACAGTATAATATTAGATACATTAGAAAAAATGTACCCTGACGCACGATGCGAACTTAATCATCAGACGCCTTTTGAGCTCCTAGTTGCTACCATTATGTCCGCTCAATGTACCGACGTAAGAGTCAACATTATTACATCAACCTTATTTAAAAAATATAATACTCCTGAAGATTTCGCAAAGCTTACATACGAAGAACTTGAACCTTTAATAAAATCCTGCGGCGTATATAAAAACAAATCACGCTCAATAATAAATACTTCAAGAATTCTTCTGGAAAAGTATTCATCAGAAGTGCCTCATACAATGGAAGAGCTAATGAGCTTGCCGGGAGTCGGGCGAAAAACTGCAAATGTTGTCTTGAGCAATGCTTTTAATCAAAACCGCATAGCTGTTGACACTCACGTTTTCAGGGTAAGCAACCGCCTTGGCCTTGCGGATGCCAAAGATGTGATCGATACTGAAAATCAGCTTATGGCTAACATTCCGGAAGAAAAATGGACAGTAACGCATCATAATCTTATTTTCCATGGCAGGCAGGTGTGTTCCGCGAGAAACCCCAAATGCGACATATGCCGGCTTGCGCCATATTGTAAATATTATAGCGAAATAAAGTAAATTAGCAGCATAAAAAGAAAGGACACAACCAGTGAAAAAGTTTGAAATCGTAAAGAAGGAGTTAATAACGCCGAATACTTATTTAATGGACATTTATGCTCCAAGAATAGCAAAAAAATCCTTGGCTGGCCAGTTTATAATACTCCGCCCGACAGAAGACGGCGAGAGAATCCCTCTGACTACCGCTGACGTGGATAGAGAAGAAGGCCTGGTAACTATCATATTTCAAATGGTAGGATTGACGACAAATATCCTCGGCAGTATGAATGTCGGAGAATGCCTCCACGATTTTGTAGGCCCATTGGGAAGGCCTTCCGAGCTGGACGGGCTCAAAAAGGTTATTTGCGTAGGCGGCGGCGTCGGCACAGCCGTTGTTTATCCTGCTGTTAAGCAGCTGCACGAAAACGGAGCTCAGGTTGATGTAATAGTAGGCGCCAGAAGCAAAGAATACGTGATACTGGAAGACCAGATCAAGAAGAATTCTTCAAATTTGTACATAACTACAGACGACGGCTCATATGGCAGGAAAGGCTTTGTAACAGACCAGCTAAAAGACCTGCTTGATGAAAGCAATGATTATGATGAAGTAATAGCAATTGGCCCGATGATAATGATGAAATTCGTAGCCAAGCTAACAGAACAATATAATGTTAAAACAACTGTAAGCTTAAATCCGATAATGGTTGACGGCACAGGGATGTGCGGAGGCTGCAGGGTTTCTGTCGGCGGAGAAGTGAAATACGCTTGCGTAGACGGTCCTGACTTTGACGGCCATAAAGTGGATTTTGACGAACTGATGAAAAGGCAGGCCACCTATACCGAAGAGGAAAAAGAAAAGGAACACATCTGCGGAGGAATTTACCATGACTGAAAAACAAAGAACCCCCATGCCCGAGCAGGATCCGAAAGTAAGAGCAACTAATTTTAATGAGGTTGCTTTAGGATATGATATTGAATTGGCAAAAAAAGAAGCCGCCAGATGTATAAAATGTAAAAACCCCAGATGCGTGCAAGGCTGCCCTGTTAATGTAAATATCCCTGACTTTATCTCAAAAATTGTTGACGGAGACATTCAAGCCGCGTATCTTTCAATTACAGATACCAACTCGCTTCCTGCAGTGTGCGGAAGGGTGTGCCCCCAGGAAGAGCAATGTGAACAATTATGCGTTCTATCCATCAAGGGAGAAAGCGTTGCAATCGGCAGGCTGGAAAGATTCGCAGCCGACAGCATGATGGGCAAAAAGATGCCTCAGGGAAAAATAAAGAAAAACGGCATAAAAGCCTCGGTAATCGGCGCGGGGCCTGCCGGACTAACCTGTGCAGGCGATTTGGCCAAAATGGGCTTTGATGTAACTATATTTGAAGCATTCCATAAGCCAGGCGGAGTGCTGATGTACGGAATCCCTGAATTCCGTCTTCCCAAATCTTTGGTTGAAACAGAAATAGACGGGCTTAAAGAGCTGGGTGTCACTTTTGAGCTTAACACAATAGCTGGAAAAACCATCACAATTGATGAAATGTTTGAAGAAGGCTTTAAGGCTGTATTTATTGGCAGCGGAGCAGGCCTTCCCAAGTTCATGAATATCCCTGGAGAAAACCTGATTGGTGTATACTCCGCAAATGAATACCTGACCAGAATTAACCTGATGCAGGCTTACAAAGAAGACAGCCATACTCCTATAAAGAAAACCCAAACAGCTGTTGTGGTAGGCGGCGGAAACGTTGCTATGGATGCCGCACGCTCAGTGCTTAGAATGGGTTCGGAAACATCTTTGGTGTACAGAAGATCCATGGAAGAAATGCCCGCGCGTAATGAGGAAATACACCACGCCATAGAGGAAGGCATCAACTTTGAAACTCTTACAAACCCTGTGGAGATAGTCGGCAAGGACGGCTGGGTGACAGGAATAAAGTGTATACGCATGGAATTAGGCGAAAAAGACTCAAGTGGAAGAGCAAGGCCTGTGCCCATTGAAGGCAGTGAGTTTATTATTCCAACGGAAGCTGTTATAATGGCCATAGGAACAAGCCCTAACCCCATTATTGCGTCATCCACCAAGAACCTGGATGTAAATAAGTGGGGTATCATCTCAGTTGATGAAGAAACCCAGGCAACAAGCATCCCCGGCGTATACTGCGGTGGAGACGCCGCCACAGGCGCAGCTACAGTAATCAAAGCGATGGGTGCAGGCAAAAGCGCTGCCAAGCATATGGCAGAATATATGCTTAAAAACGGATAATAAAAATGTTTATTGATATTGCAAAAATCACAATAAAGTCAGGCAGCGGCGGTGACGGCGCCGTGTCTTTCCATAGAGAAAAATACGTTCCCCGCGGCGGCCCTGACGGCGGTGACGGAGGCATGGGAGGCAGCATAATATTTGAGGTTGATTCCCGCATGAGAACCCTGCTGGATTTTAAATACCGCCAAAAATATCATGCGGAAAACGGAGCAAACGGCGAGGGAAATAACCGCACCGGCAAAAACGGTGAGGATCTTACTATTTTCGTTCCCGCCGGAACAATCATAAAGGATGAATACGGGGAAATACTCGCTGATCTTAATGAAGACAACTCAAAAGTTACAATATTAAAAGGCGGCAGGGGCGGCAGGGGAAACGCACGTTTCGCCACCCCAACCCGCCAGACACCTAATTTCAGCCAGCCCGGAAAAAAAACAAAAGCTTACACTGTGCTGCTGGAACTTAAAATGATAGCTGACGTGGGATTCATAGGCTTTCCCAATGTGGGCAAGTCCACTCTGCTTTCGGTTGTAACGAGCGCAAGGCCAAAAATCGCAAATTATCATTTCACAACATTAAGCCCCAACTTAGGCGTAGCTCAGGTCAATGATAAATCATTTGTGATTGCAGACATTCCGGGCCTTATAGAAAACGCCGCTGAAGGCGCAGGACTGGGGCATGATTTTCTGCGGCATATTGAGCGTACCCGCCTTTTGGTGCACGTGCTGGACGCTTCCGGCATTGAAGGCCGCGACCCTGTTGAAGATTATCATAAAATACGTGAAGAGCTTAAAGCTTACTCGGAAAATCTGGCAAATCGCCCTGAAATAATCGCAGCAAATAAATGCGACATTCCTGACTCTGCGGCTGGCCTTGAACTTTTGGCAGAGCAGCTTCCCGGCAAAAAAATTATGCAGGTTTCTGCCGCCACCAAACAAGGATTAAAAGAGCTGATGCAAGAAATTTCGGATGAACTTGAAAAGCTTCCTATGGCGGAATCTTTCTCTTCCAACGACTCAATAATGCTTGACCAAAGGGTTGAGGAAGACTATGACATTTTCATTGACGGACACACTTACTATGTGGAAGGCAGCCTGGTAGACAGGCTTATAGATTCTGTTAACCTATATGACAGGCATTCAATGGCACATTTTCAAAAAATGCTTGTGGAATACGGCATAATAGACAAGCTTCGTGAGATGGGTGCAAAAGACGGAGACACAATAAACATGAACGACACAGAATTTGATTTTACTGATTAATTTAAGCTAATCAGTATTTTTTTGCCTAATTATGAATATTAATAAAATAAAAAAAACAATTGAAACAGTGGATGATTTTTGGGGCGTCTGCCAGATAACACAAAAAGGCAGGATTTTGGCGAATGTTGCCAAAGGCTGGGCAAATCCCTTCGAAAAAATACTTAATAAAACTAATACTTCTTTTGGCATTGCTTCCGGCACAAAAGGCTTCACAGCACTGGCGATTCTTAAGCTGATAGAGGAGGGCCGGCTGTCGCTCTCCGATAATGTTTTTTCGATTCTGCCCTATAGTTTTCCAACCGTTAAAAACAGAATAACCATTAAGCACCTGCTTACCCACACATCAGGGATTTATGATTATCTGGATGAGGACATTGATGATGATTTCAGCAAGATATTTAAAAAAATTCCGATAAACAGCATACGCGGGCCTTCTGATATGCTTGATGTGCTAACCGGCGGGCAAAGTTATTTTAATCCCGGAGAAAAATTCAAATACAGCAATTCCGGATTTGTTATCTTGGGGATTCTAATTGAAGTTATTTCTAAAATGCAATATACTGATTTCCTCACAGACAACGTAATCAAGCCAATGGGGCTAAAGCATACGGGTTGCTACAGAACAAATCAGCTTCCTGAAAACTGTGCAGTCGGATACATAAAAGATTCTTCCGGTAACTGGTACTCAAACATCTTCGAAATCCCACTAGCGTGCACTGCCGACGGCGGGCTTTATACATCTGCAGATGATGTGTCCCTAATGTGGGATAATTTACTTAATGGTGGTTTTCTCTCGGAAAGCCTGACTAATCTGGCATTTACAAAGCATGCTCACATTAAAAATAATGATTATTACGGACTTGGATTTTATATTAACTGCGACAAAAACAAAAAGAACCTATCCTATTCATTAGTTGGGAGCGACCCCGGCGTAAGTTTTGTGAGCAGATACATTATAGAGAGCAGAAGTTCAATAACCATAATAAGCAATACAGAAGATGGTGCATGGAATCTTAATAAAAAGATTAAGGAATATCTTTAATATCCTCATTTTGTAAAATCATAATTTCAGGCTTAGGTAATCAATAACTAATAAATAAAAAAATGAGCACCTGATAGCAACATCAGGCGCTCTTTCTAAGTTTACTATTACTTAGATGTTACTCTTTAATTTGTGATTCACTATTTATTAACCAATAATACCGTATCATTATACGATATTATTAAATAATGTTCAACTATTTAAAAGAAATTCAACATTATTTGTATTTAAATAATTTTATGCATACCTTATATATCTAAAAATCCGATTGTTAGTATTACTAACTATATTAAAAACCTTCAGTTTTCTGAATTTTAGCAGGAATATAGTCATTCTTTTATATTTTGCTAAATATGCCCTGCAAAATATTTTATAACACTTGATATATTATACATAAACTCCCTTCTAGTCGTTGATATAATCTTCAAATATGTTATAATATTAAGGTTACCGTAAATATGAAAATAAGGAGAAGCAGGTGTTACTTAAAAGATTAGAACTGTACGGCTTTAAGTCATTTGCAGATAAAATCGAAATAGAATTTGACAGCGGCATTACCGGCATTGTAGGGCCTAACGGCTCCGGAAAAAGCAATATCGGAGACGCTGTAAGATGGGTTCTGGGAGAACAAAGCGCAAAATCATTACGCGGCTCTAAAATGGAAGACGTTATATTTAATGGCGCCCAAAGCAGAACCGCGCTAGCCTGGTGTGAAGTAAATTTAATATTTGATAATGCTGATAATAAAGTAAGTTCAGAATATTCCGAGCTTTCCGTGTCACGCCGCTTTTACCGTTCAGGCGAAAGCGAATATTACCTCAACAAACAGCGCTGCAGGCGCAAAGAAATAATAGACCTTTTCAGAGATACTGGTATAGGCAAAGAAGGCTATTCCATTATTGGCCAGGGCCGAATTGAAGACATTATATCCTCTAAACCCGAAGGCAGAAGAGACCTTTTCCACGAAGCGGTGGGCATAATGAAACACAGATCCAAGCGCGACGAAGCGAACAGGCGGCTGGAAAACACTAGAGGCAATGTTCAAAGGCTTGTTGACAAAATGGATGAAATGGAGCGCCAGCTAAGGCCGCTTAAAAGGCAGTGCGACAACGCAAGGCGTTATCTCACACTCAGTGAAAGGTTAAAATCCCTTGAAATAAACAAGTTTCTTGTGCTGTATAAACAATTTACAGACACTATATCTGAACTGCAGGAAGAGCAGAAAAAACTTGAAGCCATCGAAGCTCAAAGCATCAGCAACGTAGAAAACACAAAAAAATCGATATCAGACGCCCAAAAGCAGCTGGATGACAGCAATATTATATTAGATGGTATCCAGCAAAAAATAAATAAAATTGAAAAAGACATCGCTGCAGCAGAAAACGAAATAAAACTGATTAATGAGCGGATTAATTTCGGCATGCAAACCAAACTGCGCCTGGGAGATGAAATTGAGTTTGCCAACCAGCGGTCTGCAGAGCTTAAAAAAGAGGCCGACGAACTGGAAAAAGATTTGCTTAGCAAAGAAGATGCCATTGTCCGGCGCAAAGCAGAAATCGAAAAATATAAGGTTCTGGTTGAAAATACAATGACCGAATATAACCGGAAACAAAAAGAACTGGATGAAAAGAAAATTCAATTAATTGAGCAGGTTACCGCCATGTCTGACAGCAAAACTGCCATGGGCAAGTATGAGACAATGATTGAAAACCTTACCGCTAGAAAAACCGCTATTCAAAAAGAATTAGATGCCTTATCGGCGGATGACGATATTTATTTAAAATCAAAGTCAGAAATTCAGGAAAATATAGATCTAATTGACAGTGAAGTAACACAAATGAAGTCTGCTCTCAATGCACTTCATGAAAAAAGGGAGCAGGCAAAAAGTCTTATTGCAGATGCTCAGACACAAAGCAGGGAAAAAGGCGTAGCCTATAAAACAATTGAAAATCGAATAACAATACTTAAAAACATGCAGTCAGACCATGAGGGGTATGACAGGGCGGTAAAATACCTTTTGGAAGCAGAAAGCGCGAAAAAATACATTTCGGGCATAATAGGAGATATCATTGAGGTTCCCTCTGAGTACACTAAGGCGATTGATACTGCTTTGGGCAGGGCAGTGCAAAATGTTGTCACCAAAGATGAAAACGACGCCAAGGAACTGATTCGCCAGTTGAGGGAACATAAAGCAGGAAGGGCTACATTCTTTCCCCTGACTGCAATTAAAGGAAGATACCCCAATCAGGCAGAGCTCCAGATTACAAAAGAAAAGGGCTGCTTTGGAATAGCCTCGGAGCTCATAAGCTATAACGATAAGTACACTGAAATCATGTACTCTCTTTTGGGCAGAACTGCCGTCTGCGAAAATTTGGACATAGCCGTCGAACTGGCAAAAAAATCGAAGTTTGCATTAAGGTTCGTAACGCTTGAAGGAGACATTGTAAATGCGGGCGGAAGCATGACCGGCGGAAGCTCAAAGAGCAATTCCGGCTCTATTCTTTCAAGGCGCGCCGAAATAGCAGAATACGAAAAAAAGCTTATATATGTAAAAGACAGCTACAGGCAGGCTGCAAAAGAATCTGAAAAGCTTGACCAGGAAATAGAAAAACTGCAAAGTGAAATAGACAAGCAAACTGAAGCTATAAATGAAACAAATATTTCTTTGGTAAGGGAACTCGAAAGAATGCAGAGGCTGAATGAACTGAGCGGCAAAAACTCCGCCAGCAAAGAATCCATCGGTGCTGAACTTAAGGAAATCGAAAACAACCTTCAGAACCTTTATAATTCAATCGAGGAAATTACGTCTTCAAAAGGAGACATCGGCCAGGATCAGACTCTGGCACAGGAACAGATTAAAAAAGAGCAGTCCAATCTTAATGAACTGGGTGAAGACCTGGATGAGCTGCAGCATCAGTTGAACTCGCTCCTTATAAGAGACGCAGCTGATGAAAAAGAGCTTTCAAGCGTAAAAAAAGAAATAGAACGTCTGAAAACAGACAGCAAAACAGTCGTAAGCGACGCAACCAAAAAACTTTCTGAAACTCAAGACTCTTCACAAATAATAAAAGAGCAGGAAGAGATTATAGGAGAACACAAGGCAGCAATAGAAGCTTTGAATATCCAGCTGGATGCAGCAAATGCGGAACTAAAATCAGCGATGGAAAAAAGAAGCAGCATGAGTGAAAACGCAAACAATGCTGTTGAGTCCCACGAACAGGCAAGGGAGCAGCTGCTGAGCGTAACAGAGAAAAAATTCAAGCTGGAAACAAAATTGGACCACAACAATACTGACCTTGTTAACATCCAAAACCGCATTTGGGATATGTATGAGCTGACCTACGCAAACGCAAAGCCTTTTACAGACCCTGAGTTTGACTTTGAGGAAGCAAAAGAGGAAATCGACTCAGTGCGGACAAAAATCAAAAACATGGGCACTGTTAACGTAAATGCTTTAGAAGATTACACGGAAATAAATGAGCGCTACAATGAACACAAGATTCAGTATGATGACCTGATAAAAGCTGAAAGTGACCTGCTGACAGTAATTGAGGACCTTAATAAGCATATGCGAAGCATCTTCACAAAAGAATTTGACAAGCTTAATGAATACTTCAAGTCAACCTTCACAGCTCTTTTCGGCGGCGGGGAAGCCAAACTTATCATCCATGATGATGAGGATATCTTAGAAAGCGGAATAGATATCATCGCTCAGCCGCCCGGTAAAAAGCTGCAGCATTTGTCCTTGCTTTCAGGCGGTGAAAAGGCGCTTACAGCAATCGCGATTCTTTTCGCTATGCTCAAGCACAGGCCTTCACCAATGTGCCTGCTGGACGAAATCGAAGCCGCGCTTGACGATGCCAACCTTAACCATTTTGCTAAATATGTTAAGGATTATTCCAGCGATACGCAGTTTGTAATAATTACTCACAGGAGAGGAACCATGGAATCCTGCGACAGGCTTTACGGAGTGGCAATGGAGGAAAAAGGCGTAAGCAAAATGATATCAGTGAAAAGATCTGATTATGAATAATGAATACCTATGATAAAGGAAAACTACCCTAGGGGAATATTTGAGAAGCTATATGAACGGCTCAGGAAAACCTCAGGAGCAATATCCGGGAGAATCGATGAGCTCATAAGCTATTACAAAGAAATAGATGATGATTTTTTTGAGGATATGGAAGATGTTTTAATATCCTCTGATATGGGTATAGATACATCACACGAATTAATTGAATCATTAAAATCTCATGTAAAATCTCACAAAACCGGCGACATCAATGCTATAAAATCTATACTTCAGGATAAAATTGCTGATATAATGCAAACTGACGGAATTCAACTTGAATCTCCTTGTGTCATTTTGATGGTCGGAGTCAACGGGACAGGCAAAACTACCTCTGCGGGCAAACTCGCCTTTAAATATACAAAGCAGGGAAAAAAGGTGGCTTTATGCGCAGCCGACACTTTCAGAGCAGCGGCAATTGAGCAGCTTAGCGAATGGAGTTCTCGCGCAGGTGTGCCTATCACCAAGTCCCAGACAGGCGCAGACGCCGCATCTGTTGTATTTGACGCGATTACTTCCGCTAAGGCAAAAAAGACAGATATATTAATTTGCGACACCGCCGGCAGGCTGCATAACAAAAAAAATCTGATGACAGAGCTTGAAAAAATAAGCAGGACAGTTGACAGGGAATATCCCGAAGCCAAAAAAGAAACTTTACTTGTAATTGACGCTACCACAGGGCAAAACGCAATATCTCAGGCGAAACTTTTTTCGCAAGCTTCTGATGTGACGGGAATAATTCTGACTAAGCTGGACGGCACAGCAAGAGGCGGCGTAGCGGTAGCAGTAAAAAATATAATCGGCGTCCCTGTTTATTACATAGGAATCGGCGAGGGAGTGGACGACCTGGAGGAATTCGACGCGTCAAGCTATGCCAAAGCCATTTTAAGCTAAAATATAAAGAAAGGTTTATACGATGAATAAAAACACATTGCCATTAGTGCCTCTAAGAGGATTAATAGTGTTTCCAAATATGTCCATAAGTTTTGACGTGGGCAGAAAAAAATCATTAGCCGCGGTTAAGCGGGCAATGAGTGGGGGGAAAACCATGATTCTTGCGTCTCAAAAGGACGCCACAGTGGAAGAGCCCGCGCAGGATAACATATTAAATGTAGGAACTGTAGTAAAAATAAAGCAATTCGGCAAACTTGGCGGAAACGTATCGAGAGTGTCGGTGGAAGGCTTATACAGAGTAAAAATAACTGAATATCTGGAGGATCCAACGTGCCTCACAGCAGTTTATGAGGAAATTGAGCCTGAGGATACCACCAAAAATGACCCCGAAATACAGGCTTTGATGAGAACCTGCACAGAGTCATTCAAAGAGCTTGTTAACATATCTAAAAAACCAAGCTCTGAGGTTATGCTGCAGGTTATGCAGGAATCTTCTCCCGAAACCTTAGCCAATCTGATTAGCATTAACGGGCTTTATCAGCTGGAAGATAAGCAAAAGATAATTCTGATAACCGACGCCAAAGAACGGCTTGAGGAAATTGCGAAATTATTAAATAAAGAAATCGAAGTAGTAAAGTTAGGCATACAGATAAACAACAGAGTCCGCCAGCAGATGGACAAAATGCAAAAGGAACATTATCTGCATGAACAGATGAAAGCCATAAAAGCTGAGCTTGGCGAAGGGGACGCGGACAAGGCACCCGAGCAAAAAGAAAAAGTAGACGAGCTGCCACTGGACGATGCCCACAAGGAAAAAATTAAAAAAGAAATCGATAAGCTGTCTTCTCTCCCGAGCGCCTCTCCGGAAACCGGAATGCTAAGAACCTGGATAGACTTAGTGTTTGACCTTCCCTGGAACAAATCCAGCAAGGACAATATGGACTTAGACATAGCCCAGGGGGTGCTTGACGAGGATCATTACGGACTAAAAGAAGTAAAAGAAAGAATAGTAGAATACCTGGCTGTAAGGGCTCTTACCAAAAGCATGAAAGGCCCTATACTTTGCTTTGTAGGCCCTCCGGGAGTCGGCAAAACATCCATCGGCAAATCAATTGCCCGCGCGACAGCAAGAAAATTCGTACGCATGTCACTGGGCGGGGTAAGAGATGAAGCCGAAATACGCGGCCACAGAAGAACTTATATAGGTTCTATCCCCGGCCGTATTATATCCAACATAAAGCAAGCCGGCACAAACAACCCTGTGTTTTTGCTGGATGAAATTGAAAAAATGAGCAGTGATTTCAGGGGAGACCCGGCGTCTGCCATGCTGGAAGTTTTGGACCCCGAGCAAAATTCAACCTTCACGGACCACTATTTGGAGCTGCCCTTTGACTTGTCCCAGGTTATGTTTATTGCTACGGCAAACTCCGTGGATACAATCCCGCCTGCTCTTTTTGACCGCATGGAAATAATACAGATATCAGGCTACACAGATGATGAAAAGCTAAATATCGCAAAAAAATACCTTATCCCCAAGCAGCTTAAGGCCCATGGCATTGATGAGGGGGCAATAAAGATAACAGATAGCGTAATACTTGAAATTATCAACTCCTATACCAGAGAAGCAGGCGTCAGAAGCCTGGAAAGACAGTTCGCCAATATCTGCAGAAAATCGGCAAGACAAATTGTATCAAAGAAAAAATCAAAAATTGATATCACGTCCAAGAATTTGGAAGAATATTTAGGCGTTAAAAAATACCTGCCAGAAGACACCAACACAGAAGACCAGGTCGGCGTAGCAACAGGCCTTGCCTGGACATCTGTAGGCGGCGTAACATTAAGCATTGAAGTAAATGTAATGCAGGGCAGCGGCAAGCTGCAGCTCACAGGCCAGCTGGGAGACGTAATGAAAGAATCAGCTTCGGCAGGTTTAAGCTACATTAGGGCAAACGCAAAGCAGCTTGGAATACCCGAAGACAACAAATTCTATGAAGATAAAGACATACACATACACATACCGGAAGGCGCAACCCCCAAAGACGGGCCTTCTGCCGGAATATCTATGGCTACAGCGATGCTTTCTGCTCTCACTGGCAAACCAGTAAAAGCCTGTGTTGCAATGACCGGCGAGATAACATTGCGCGGCAAAGTTTTGCCTATCGGCGGACTCAAATCAAAAACATTGGCTGCCTACAGAGCCGGAATAAAAAAAGTGCTGATACCAAAAGAAAACCAAAAGGATTTGCATGAAATCCCGGACAAAGTTAAAAACAAGCTAGAAATAGTCTGCGTTTCCACTTTGGAAGAAGTGCTGAGTCACGCGTTGGTGAAAAAAGATGAAAATAAAAAAGGCTGAATTTGTTAAATCCATAGCAGATTATAAGTCTGCAAAATTTATGCCTAAGCCTCAGATTGCCCTGGTAGGCAGGTCAAATGTGGGAAAATCCACATTGATTAATATTTTGTGCAATAGAAAAAAGCTGGCAAAAGTAAGCTCATCCCCTGGGAAAACCAGGCTGATTAACTTGTTTAATATTAACGATGATTTTTACCTGGTGGACCTGCCGGGGTATGGATTCGCGAAAGTAGGCCCGCAGGAAAAAGACCGTTGGGCATCAATGATGGAAGACTATTTTGCGAATGTTAGGGATTTAAAGCATATTTTTCTGCTGATGGATATAAGAAGAGAGCCAAGCCAGGATGACCTGCAGATGTCTCTTTGGATACAGCACGCCTCAATTCCCTGCACCATCATAGCAACAAAGTCGGACAAAATTCCAAAATCCAAGAGAAAAGCAACCGCTGCAAAATTGTCCGATAAACTCGCCATGACTTTTGCCACTCCCACCATATTATTTTCTTCTTTGGAGAAAATCGGTGTTCTGGAAACCCAGCAGAGAATTGATGACATTTTAAGCGGGAAACCACTTTATAACGAAAAATAAAAGGGACTGTCACAACAGAACGGTGGAAATTTTAAAAGATAAAGTGTATCCCTAAAGTACATAGCTAGGATAAATAACGCTAAAGAGATGTCCCATCATTCTGATGGGACATTTTAA
>CAZDZB010000054.1:0-13452 GCA_964509795.1 uncultured Christensenellaceae bacterium
TATCGCCTACTGCGACTTTATGCTGTTTTCCGCCTGTTGCTATGATTGCATACATTTTTGCTAACTCCTTTTTATTAGGGCTCGCCGGAAACCTGTAAACTGCAGATATTCAGGGTGTGCCATAGCGGCATCTTACATACCCTGCCCGAGCGGCTTGCCGAAATAGTGTAACATACAGGGGGATAAAAGTCAATGATTAAAGGGATTTATAAAAATCATGACAGCTGAAAAAGAAAGTAGAGATATATCGTTTTTCTTTTTTAAATTACTGAACAAAAAATGATTCCTCTCCATCATTTGTCTCAATGTCTTCAATGCCATATTGTTTATTATATATATGTTCAAGGATTCTATTGATATCTGTTATTTTTTCATAGGTTTGTTCATAGTACTTAAGAAAGATATCACGCGATGCAATGCAATATTCCTGTGCTTTGTCATACTGAGCCAGCTTGAAGTAAGGAAAAGCAGCGTCCTTATAAAGCTGAGCAAGCTCCGCTGTGTCAGGATGATTTTCGCTATACTGCAGAATGCATTTTTCAAAGCATAAGACAGATGACATATAGTCAGAATAGACGTGCAAGTAAATCACAGCCATTTCACGGCATATATATGAATAAATATCCTCATTCTTTTTGCTTGTTTCATCCTGCTTAAGTTTTTCAATTATTGCTAAGGCTGTTTCAAAGTGTTTTAAAGCGTTGGCGTAATCTTTGCCCATGGAGCAGGCAAAGGCAAGGTTATAAGTGAGGGTGAATACGCTTTGCTCTTTTGCTTTATATTTTTTGAATATGGAAAGGGCCTCTTCCAAGGTTTTTACAGCATCGCCGGTATGGCCTGATTTTTTGAGTACGGCTGTTTTTCCCAAATAAATATGCAAAAGCAGATCAAAATTTGTTGATTTATCGACGCTTACCGTATCAAGAATTTGGTTGTAATATTTAAGGCTCTGCTCGTATTTTTCGAATTTATAATATGCATTTGCTAATATTGTCATCTGATTTATTAGTATGCGGTGGTTTTTGCCAAAGATATGTTTGTTGAGCTCAATGCTCTTTTCATACCACACAATGGAGTCTTCTGAATTCATTGCCTCGTAACATTGCCCTATCTTATTATAAAGAGAAGCAACGTTTTCGCTTTTTTCTCCTTCGGATTTTATACGTGGCTTTAGTGTGCTTTCATATATCTTCGCACATTGTTTATATTGCTTGGCAGAAAAGCAGGTGCTGGCCATGTTTTCGCAGGGAGTTAAATATTTTTCGGATTTTTCGCCGTACAATTTACTGTAGATTGAAATAGCAGTATCATAGTACTCAAATCCTTTTTCGTAATTTCCCATTTGCAAATTATATAACCCGGCATTTGAATAAGCAAGGGCTGTCAGCTGGTGGGTTTTTCCGAAAGAATTTTCTCGTATAGAGGCGGCTTTAATTGCATATTCACCGGCTTGTTCAAATTCTTTCTGCCTGTAATGTGTTGAGCCCATTTCGCTGTATATATTGGCCAGCTTGGGGTGATTCTTGCCGTAAATTTGATTACATAAATCCAGAGCCTTCTTTTGGTAATCCAGTGCAGAGGGAAAGTCTCTTTTCTCGCGGTAAATGGCGCTGACATTGCCGTATATAGTAACCAGCAAGCTTTTAGTAGTTTTAATAGTTCTTTTTGCGCTTTTTATTGATTTAAAATACCATTGAAGGGCCGATTCGTGACTAACAGTTTTTTTATGTATAAGAGCAATGCTGTTGCAGGAAGAGGCATAATCATATTTATTTGAATCAAATATTTTTTTACGAAGTATGTCATATGCCTTTTGCGCCCACTCCAAGGCAGTATCATACTTTCCTTTATTAATATAAAGATTTCCTATATTTAAATATAGCCGGGCAGTATCTTTATCGGGTTTTTTGCTTCTGCCCTCTCTTATTTTCTTAGCCAAAAGATAGTTTTTAAGCGCTTCATCCTGCTGGCCGAGCTTGCCACATAAGACGCCTAGGTTTCCGTAAACCTGTGCAAGCCCCAGATGGTCGTCGGCATTGAGCGCTCTGTACATATCCCGGGATTTTACAAACCATTCCTTGCCAGTGGAATAATGCCCGAGATTAAGATGAACTACTCCCATTCTGTTATATAAATCTGCAGTTTCCGCATGGGATGTGCCGTAAATTTTTTCACATAAAGGAAGGGCTTCTTTGTAAACTTTTAAGCCCTCTTCAAATTTATCATAGAGAACAAAATTTCCGCCCTTTTTCTTTAATTTAATGTAATTGGTTTTTGTGTCTTTTGCCATTTGCTCATTTCAACATAACGTCAAACATTATGATTTTGTCGTGTAGTTTTATTTTTTACGAGAATGCTAATAAAATTAAAAACAATGCCAGCAGCGCACCTGCAAAAATAAGCCCAATTGTGCTTTTGCGCCTATAAACTTTCTTTTCTTCATCTGTCATCTGATTGTATAATTCTTCTTTAAGGTCTTTTATGTCCTGCTTTTCCATTCCCAGGTTATATTTTTTGTTAAATCTCTTAATGGTGTATCTTTTTTTGCAGTTTGTGCAGAAAGCAGTAGGGTTGTATGCAACCGCTAAAAAAGGAATGAAAAAAACATGCCCAGCAACATATTCATTTGTCAGCAGGAAATTAGGATTCCCGCATTTTTCGCAATTTACAGTGTTATGTATTTTTTGTCCGTGATATGTTCTTCTGACGCCGTAAAGTATCATAAGCCACCTCTTTTTTTGAATATTCTAACATACGAAGATTATACTGACAATAAAAAAATCAATAAGCAAATAACATACTTAAAAGAACAACTAATTGAGCAAGAATTTATGGTAAAATAAAGAAATAGTAAAACTGTACTTTAAAAGAATTTAAATCAAGAGGGACATTATGAGAATAGCAACATTTAATATTTGGGATTCAAACAAGGGAATGCCTAATCGAAAAAAGATGATAATAAAAGAATTAAAATCACTTGATGCAGACATTATATGCCTTCAGGAAGTTACAGAAGAAACTTTCGGAAACATAAGCGCAGGGCTCAAAGAATATAATTATATTTATTCTCATAAAATCGATGATGAATACACATCCGTTGTTATACTCAGCAAATACCCATTTGAATATAAAGAAAGCACAGAGTATGCTCAAATTGCGACTTTTAAACACAATGAAAAAACATATCTAGTGGCAAATCTTCATCTCCCCTGGGACAGCATTATTAAAAAGGAAAAGCATATAATCAGTATTTTGCAGGAAATAAAAAAAATCAATACAGATTATGCATTTTTAGCAGGTGATTTTAACTGCACTGAAAAATCCAGTGTACATAATTATTTGAAAGGCGAAACAACATTAAATAATACTGAAGTAAAACCAACATGGGAAGATGTTGCTGAAGTATATGCAGAAATTTCGAAAAAAACGCCCGAAGTCACATTGGATATCAGAAACAATCCCAGATGGAAGGGAAGAAATGCAGCAGCTACCAGTGCAAGATTCGACAGAATTTATTTAAGAGACACATTTCCTCAGCCAACCCCGGTTTTAAAGGATTTTTACCTTTTCGGAAAAGAAATCGATATTATTTCAGGGTATTGTGCCAGCGACCATTACGGAATATTAGTTGATATTGAGTTTTAAATTTCTTAAAAAACAGAAATATATTCTAACACTAATCACTAAAGCTGAATGTAGTTAAACTGTTGATTAGACAAATAAAAAGCGAGCATTAATTTGATAATACACTCGCTTTTTTATATTATGTTTACGCTCATTCGCCATTTACAAAAGATGAAACTACTGCAGGTTCACTATTTTCATCATATACTAATGAACTCATATAGCCATCCTTTTCAACAGTGATTGAATCAGAAGGCAGATGCAAAAAATCAGGTTCATTTTGGGCGCAGGCAACGGCCATTTTGGAAAGTTCCTCCCAGGCGGCTTCGTCAATGTTTGTAATATAGTTTTCGCTGATTGAGCGGGCAATTTCAATTAATGCATCGTTGCTGATTTCAGAATCTCTAACCAATGATACAAGCGCTGTTATTATGCTGGAATGCCTTTGCCGGAATCTTTCTTCTTCGTCTACAAATGGGTTTTCAGGGTCAAGTTCTTCAAAGTAAGTGTCAATGAAATACGCGGCTACCTGATTGCCTTTTAATATCTGCAGCCCTGTTTTTTCCACCTCATCAAATACGAACCCAAAATATGATACTAAAGCATGGCCGGCTTCGTTTATTGTAAGGCTGGTTATGTTTATTTGTAAACCGCCTAATGAATCCACAATATCCATAACTCCACCCATGTTCATAACGACCCATCCTTCTATGTTTATGTCAAAGCGCTCCTCGAGGGTTGAAACAACAACGTCAGGCCCATACTGCGAATAGATGGACTGCATTTGCACGTATTCATCAATTTCTTCAATCGCAGGCTTAATTTTCAGATTGTATGGGATTGTAGTGAATCTTAATGAACGTGTCTTTGGGTCCAAAGTAATCAAAATATGAGTCAAAACGTAATTTTGATTGTTTGGGTTAGAAAAGTCTCCATCCATTGAACCCATAAGCAAAATTGTAGTTAATTCTCCTTCATAAGGCTGCATGGTTGGTTCAGTGGTGGTGGCTTCTTGGATTATGGCTTCATCGCTGTCATTTGCAGTTTCTGCTGGGGGTTCCTGCTGGCAGCCTGCAAAAACAGCAATGAGCACAAGCGTCACTAAAAATAAAAGAACGATTCTTTTCATACATAACCTCCTTCTTTAATAAATACACATATTATATAATCACGTAAGCGATTTCAAAACAAAAAGAGCCGTACAAATACAGCTCTTTAATTCATCAAGTTTAATATTTTTTCCTTATTCGTTGCCTTCCATTCGCGCCTGTCTGTCCTCAATTATCAATGCTTCAATAATTTCATCCAAATCGCCTTGCAAAACGGCATCAAGCTTATAAAGAGTAAGGTTAATCCTGTGGTCGGTTACGCGGCCCTGGGGATAGTTATATGTCCTTATCCTGCCTGACCTGTCGCCGGAGCCAACAAGGCCCTTTCTCTCTGCTGCCCGCTCCTGGGTTTTTTCACCTTCCAGCATGTCCATGATTCTGGTTTTTAGCACGCGCATAGCTTTTGCTTTATTCTTGGTCTGGCTTTTTTCGTCCTGGCAGGTTACCATAATTCCGGTCGGCTCATGGATGATTCTAATGGCGGAGGATGTTTTGTTTACATGCTGCCCGCCTGCTCCGCTCGCGCGGTAGGTGTCAATGCGCAAATCCGCTTGATTTATATCGTAATCAACATCCTCAGCTTCCGGCATAACCACAACGGTTGCGGCGCTGGTGTGTATTCTGCCGCCGGATTCTGTTTCAGGAACACGCTGCACTCTGTGGCCGCCTGACTCAAACTTCATTTTGGAATAAACATTCTTGCCGGAAATCAAAATAGTTGCTTCCTTGCACCCGCCGATGTCTGTTTCCGATATATCCATAATTTCAGCAGTCCACTTGTTTTTTTCGGCGTAATACATATACATTCTTAACAAAACCATGCCGAAAAGCGCGGCTTCTTCGCCGCCGGTTCCTGCTCGTATTTCTAAAACCACGTTTTTGTCGTCATTTTCATCTTTAGGAATAAGAAGCATTTTAATTTCTTCTTCCAAAGCGGCGGACTTTTCCTTAAGGGGATTGAGCTCTTCTTTTGCAAGCTCTATCATTTCTTTGTCGTCGGAGCTTAAAATTTCATCAATTTCTTTTAAATCTTTCTGAACATTTAAATACTCGTCTATTTTTTCAACAATAGGAGCCAGCTCCGCCTGTTTTTTCAATGATTCACGCCACTTGTCCTGGTCGTCCATAGCGTCGGGCTGGGACAGAAACTGTGTGAGTTCGTCATATGTTGATTTTATGCTTTTTACCTTCTCTGTAAACATATCTGTTAATCCAATCTGTCCTTAAATAATTTTTTTCTTGCCGTTATGACCCTGGGAATATTAGCAAAGTCGTTTATTATTTTTATATCTTCAAAGTTTTTGCTAAGCAGATTTTCGACTGCCAGGCTTTGGTTTATTCCTATTTCTAAGGCGATATACCCGTTTGCGTTTAGGTTGTTATGCATTTCAGATAAAATTCTGTAAAACATAAGGCCGTCGCCGCCGTAAAGGGCGTCAGGGGGTTCATAATCAATTACGGATTTATCAAGTGCGAGCATGTCCTCTTTTGTTATGTACGGAGGATTTGAAATAATCAAATCAAACTTCTCATCGATTTTTCTTAAGTCCTTGTTTTTAAACCTTACATCCAAATGCAGCTTTTTCGCATTTTCTTTTGCAAGGCTTATTGCTTCTGCCGAGATATCACATAATGTTACTTCAGCACCAGGAACTGTACTTTTGATATATAATCCTATGCAGCCTGTGCCGCAGCCTGCGTCTAAAACTTTAGGTTTATCAAATTTTCTTGCTATATCCGCGCCTTCAAGTGCCAGAATTTCTGTTTCCGGGCGGGGTATTAATGCTCTTTTGTCCACTTTCAGATTTAGGTTTATGAAATCCCATGAACCCAGAATGTACTGTACAGGCTCGCCATTTTTTAAGCGGCTGATGCGTTCATCGAAAGTCCTCTGCTGACTGACTGAAAAAGCGATATCATCCATTAGCATTAAAGAGCTGTAATTAGTCTGCAGCACACTTTCGAGCACCAGAATGATATCTTTTTGATCTAAATCACTGTTCTTTTTTATCAGCTGGTTCAGCTTCATCGCTTTTTTCCGGTGTGTCTTCGGTGGAAAGTTTTGTGTTTTCCTGCTTTTTTTGTTCAGCGTCAAAATCAAGTATAGTATATTCTTTTTTGACTGAAGCATCTTTTTGACTTTCTTCTGAGGCTGACTCTGCCGCATCTTCATCAGTTTCTGCTTCTTCATCGGCATCTTTGTATCTTGGGCTTACATGCAGGAATTCCTCAGGGGCATATTTGTCAAATAAATCATCATCCAAAACAGCAAGTGCTGAAATAATTGCCGCGGCCACCATGCCATCGTCCGGCTCATTAGTCGTCAGCTTTTGCACCTGCATTCCCGGCCAGCGCAAAATTCTGACCAAAAGGCCATTTTTGTCTGCCATTCCCATCAAAAGTTCATATGCAATGGAGGCAACAACGGGAAGAAGAACAATTCTCATCAAAATTCTTTCCCACCACATCTGGTTTTCCCATCCTGTAAGAGAGAAAACAATAACAGAAATCAAAACAATGAAAACCAAAAACGAAGTTCCGCAGCGTGGGTGCTTTGTAGTGTGTTTCTGAACGTTTTTTACGGTCAGTTTATCTCCGGCTTCGAAAGCATTTATTGTTTTGTGTTCAGCTCCGTGAAACCCGAAAAATCTTTTAATGTCTTTCATCTGGGAAATTGCCACTATATAGCCGACAAAAATTAGTATTCTGATCAGCCCCTCCAAAAGGTTTACCACAAAGGAATTGCTGATATTATTGCCTATCCAGGTGGTCAGAAGATTGGGAAGAACAATGAAAAGAACAACTGCAAAACCAATTCCCAAGAATATAGCAATGCTCATTGCAATGTCCATTATGTCTTTTCCGGTTTTTTCAGCCAGCCATTTTTCGAATTTTGTAGGTTCTTCTTCCTCGATTCCGAGCATTTGAACGGAATCATTCAATGAGGTTATGCCGAGCTTCATTATGTCAACGAAGTTTGTGATTCCTCTTATAAAAACCCATTTTTTATACCAAGGTTTCTCTTTTTTCTTTTTATTTGTGCTGTATTTCTTTATTGAATATACTTTTTCAGATTTTCTAATGGCAATGGCGGTCGCTTCGCCGTTGCGCATCATTACCCCTTCCATCACTGCCTGCCCGCCGATGCTGGGCAGTTTTTTTTCTTTTTTCTTTTTCATAATTTATCACCTTATGTAATGTACATTTACGCTATAGTACATACTACCATCTAAATATTGTTTTTGCCTTAAGTTTGCTTAATTAAGTTATAACAAGCAAAAAAGCAGAACGATAGAAAACGTCCTGCATTAGTGCACCATTAATTTCATATTTACATTCCGTAACGATTTTTGAAACGGTCTACACGTCCGCCTGTATCTACCAGCTTTTGCTTGCCTGTATAGAAAGGATGGCACTTTGAGCAGATTTCTACTTTTATTTCCTCTTTGTTGGAAACTGTTTCAAAAGTCTCTCCGCATGCACACTTTACAACGGTTTTCATGTAATCTGGATGTATTCCTTGCTTCATCTTTTTCACCTGCCTTACCTGGGCTTTAATCTTTAATTTTTTACCACAACCTACGTATTATTATACCAGTTTTTCAACTACAGTTAAACCGATACACAATGCCATCAGCAAGCCTGCCGAAATCTTAGTATATCTTTTTAATTTTGCAGCTTTTGTGCGTTTGCCAAATGCGCCGAATTCAGATTCACCGCCAACCATTCCAACTAATCCGCCGGATTGGCCTTCCTGCATCAGCACAACAGCTATTAAAAATAGAGCATCAAGTGCAACTAATACATATAATACTATTTTTAATATGTTCATTTCGTTTCCTTTCCCGGCTGTAATAACCCAAAAATTACAACCTATGGATTTTCAGACAATGCTCATTATAGCATACAAGATATTAAATAATCAAGTTAAATTTTAAATAACTGCAATGCAGTGCAAAACGCCGTAAAGGCCTTTGTTTACGAGCTTTTAGCTTAATGCTGTGTTGAAAATTGCAAGCAGTGTTGTAAGTATAAGCCCCATTGCAAGCATTCCGACGATTATCAGGCTTTTTTTGCGGCGTCTTTCATGCCCTGTTAGTTTTTTCTTTGCTTTTTTTGCCATTTGTTTTCTCCTGTTTAATTATGATTAATATTATAGTAAAACCTCAAAAAAAGTCAATGCTTGCATACGCTGTTAACGGAATTTTAATCTGGCCGAATTATAATTGCCGTATTTTTGAGGCATAATCAAAACGGTTTGTTTTTACGGCTGCATATTTTGCAATAACTCAAAAATATAGTTATTGAAAATTATATGTGATATAATTAATGCATATGAAAAAGATAATAATAATATTTATAATAATTGCCGCAATGAGCGTACCCGCGTATCTTATTTTCAACACATACATGGAAGAGGACACCTTTTATGCTCAGCTAAATGAGTTTAATTCCCTGCTAAACCTGCATGATTATGAGCAGGCAAAGCAGGTTTATGAACAGGCGTCAAACACTCTGAAAGCTAATTTTAATATTAGCCTTGATTCTCATGCGGAATCTTTGTCAGAAAGCGCTAAAAAGCAGGAAACCACACAGGAGGCTTTGGATTTGCTTTATGAATTTAAGGAAATAGGATATGCAAGCCAGACAATTGATGACGCAATAATATATTATGAGGATTTGCTGCAGTCAAATTACATTTTTGAGCAGGGCGTTGAGCTTTATAACAGCAAAGAGTACAAAGAAGCAATGGAGTGTTTTGATGATGTGCTGGACTATGACGACAATTATGTTGCGGCCCAGGCATATTTAGATGACTACCAGAGTTATATACTTGCCTGGAAGGAAGCGTCCGACAGCAATCACTATGGCAGGTCGCCGTATCCTAGTTCTTTAGCCTATCAGGACAATTATATATACCTGCCTTATAAATTTGATGACGCAAGCGCTATTTTGAAAATTAACGCCGTTACATACAGCATTTTATCTTTCCCGGTTGTATCCAATGAAAATGGAGCTGAAGTATCGGACTTAAATATAATCGGAGAATATATTTTCTTTTTGGTTAAGCAGGACGCTCTGCTACCCGGCAAAACGGGCAATAATGCGGTTTACAGGATTTCAACAACAGGAGACGGCCTGGAAAAAATGACAGAGTGCGACTACACATATTTAATAAGCTATAAAGATAAGTTTTATGCTGTTTCCAAGTCAAAGGGCATAATTTCCGCCGACAATTATTTTTTGGAAGAAACGGTGCTGGTTGAAAGCGATGAGGAAATAATAAACATTCAACTGACCGATGAAGGAATATTTTATACAACCCATGACGGTGAAACAAACATTAATACACAATATTTTTACAACGGGGAAACAAGCCAAAAAATAATGGACGGGCTAAACCTTCATTATTATGACTACGGCGACGACAACATAATATATTATGACTCAAATGATTTGTATGAATATATGTACCATGAAAACATGTCAACGGGCAGTGCCAACAACAATCAGCTTTACGCAGGAGATATGTATAAATATTACGGCATGTTAAATGATAATGTTATATACACCGTTGTAGGTAATTATCAGCAGGAGTGCATAAGAGTACGTGACATAGTTAAATTCAACAATACGTATACAGCGCCTTTAAACGAAATCTCTTATGTTCCCTTAGGCATATGCTATGAAGCCGGATTTGTTTTGCTAAAATCCGACAAAGGAATATCCATAACCGCCGAGGACATGAGAATACAGCAGACATTGGCCCTGCCCCATATTAACAACTCGGTGCTGACCGAAAACGAAGAAAAAATAATAATACAAAACGATTATTTCACGGATACGCCGACAGTAATTACGGAAAACGATGAATGGTATTATTCAGATGAAAACGTAAGTATAAAAATTGAAAAAGTATATATTGAGGCCATAGAAAGCACGGTATATATATCCCATATACACACTGCCGACGACAAATGGCTGTCCGCAGAGCACTTTACTGTATATGAAAGCTTTTCTGAAAATCAAGAAGGCATTGTATGGGCAATCGCGGGCCAGGCATATGGGAGTGAACCCGAGGTAATCGACGAGACAAAAGGCATTTTAAAAACTGACGTCTATACATATAATGACGACGGAATGTTTTTTGTATACAGAAGCGCAAACATAATAACATCAGATAAGATACTGGCGGCAAATATTATTTATGTTTTCTCACAGGGAGATGTAATACTGGAAGGTTATCAGATAAGCGGCGACTGCCTTGCGGACGGAGGGTATTTAAGCGGTCGCAGCGCCATAGGCATGGTAGAAGCCGGACACTACGTGGCAGTTACAGCAGAAAAATCCACAAAAACCAACAGAGGGCTGTCTCTTTATATGCTGGCTTTTTTGCTTAAAGAGCAAGGATGCGCTTCGGCTTTCAGTTTTGACTACAATGACGGCCCGTTCCTGATTTTCAATAACGAATATATTTATAAAAACAATGTAAAAACCGATGAAATTACAGATTATAATGAAGTGCTTTATTATTCAGTAGAATAGATTTTTCAAAAATTTAAAATACTTAAAATAAACACAAAAGAAGCTGCCATTGGCAGCTTCTTTTAACTGTTGAGCTGATGCTGAATGACGCTGTTTTTCTCAGCATAAAACTGCGCGTCATACAGCCTTTTGTATATTCCGTTTTTAATTGCGTACAATGTGTCGTGGCTTCCTTCTTCTTCTATTCCGTTTTCAGAAAGCACAACGATTTTGTCCGCATTGCGTATTGTGGAAAGCCTGTGGGCGATGACTATGGTTGTTCTGCCTATAAGCAGCTTTTCCAAGGACTTTTGGATTGCGATTTCAGTTTCGTTGTCCAGTGCTGATGTGGCCTCGTCCAGGATAAGAATGGGAGGGTTTTTCAAAAACACTCTCGCTATGCTAATGCGCTGCTTTTGACCGCCGGAAAGCCTAATGCCTTTTTCTCCTATCCATGTATCGTATTTTTCCGGAAGGGACATAATGAACTCATGTATATTTGCATTGACCGCTGCACGTTCCAAATCATCCTGTGAGGCGTTTATGTTGCCGTACAATATATTGTCCTTTATGCTTCCTGTAAAAAGAAATACATCCTGCTGAACTACACCGATATTTTTCCTTAAAGAATCCAGTGTGATGTCATTTATATTTATTCCGTCAATTTTAATTTCGCCTTTCTGCACTCCGTAAAACCGGGGTATTAGCCTGCAGAGAGTTGTTTTGCCGCCTCCTGAAGGGCCCACAAGAGCGGTTGTTTTTCCGGCGTGTATATCCAGCGAAAGATTATTAATGACTATTTCGTCGCTGTTGTAATGAAAGGATATTTTGTCCATGCGGATGTCGCCTTTAGGGCTTTTGAGTACAGTGTTTCCAAAATCATCCTCTGCGGACTCATTCATTATCTCATCAAAACGCACAAAGCCATTCATTCCCGATTCAAACTGCTGGGTGAAATTTGTAAGCCGCCTTACAGGCTGTGTCATCAGGTTTATAAACAATAAAAATCCGGCTAATTCACCAACGGTTATCAGCTGCTTATACGCAAATACTCCTCCGAAACCGAGCACTAAAATAGTCAGCAAATCGATGAAAAACCCCATTCCTGTAGCAAAGACCGCCAAAGCTTTTAAAGCGCTGTCTTTTGAATTGCGAAAGGCGGAATTTCCGTCGGAAAATTTATTTACTTCGTAATCTTCATTAGTATATGATTTTGCTTCCCTTATGCCGGAAATGGCGTTTTCCACTTGTGCGTTTATGTCGGCTGTTCTTTGACGCACAGTCTGAAAGTTTTTAGACATATTTTTACGTTGCTTTACAGTAAAAATAATAATCAAAGGAAGAATAATCAGATATATGGGAAGAGCCAGCCGCCATTCCTGACGGAAGAGAATGATAAATGAGCCAATAAACATGACTGCAGAAATAAAAAGGTCCTCCGGGCCATGGTGGGCGAGCTCTGAAACCTCGTTTAGGTCGTTTATTATTCTGGACATCAGTTTTCCGGTGCGGTTATTGTCATAGAATGAAAAGGGAAGTTTCTGCATATGTTTAAACATATCGCCGCGCATGTCCGCTTCCATTCGCACGCCTACTACATGGCCCCAGTAATGCATAAAGTAAGCAAACCCGGCGGCCACCAGATAGAGTATCAAAAGCATTCCCACACTAAGCAGTATTGAGTTTATATCAAACTGAGGGATATATACGTCAATAATTTTTGTGGTTACAATAGGATATATCAGCTGAATTCCCGACATGCCCAGCGCGGCAATTAAATCAAGAGTAAACAGCAGTTTATACGGTTTGTAATAGCTTATAAATTTTTTTATAAGCCTTTTATTAAAAGTCATAAAATCTCCTTAAGCGATATATCTGTAAACTACACATTTGTCCATAAACATTACATGTTTATGCTCGCCACGCAGCCAGACAGTTTGCTATTAATTATACCGGAGATTTCGTTTTATGAAATCTCCCATAGCATAAAACATTGTACATCAAAGTAAACGTTCAATCAAGAATTTACCTGATAATGTTTTAAAGAGAGAAATTATTATCCTTTTCTCTCCTATACTAATCTACTCTCTCCTACTCTATGCGGGCGGATGACCGGCAGATGACGGGCAGATGCCTGACATTGCGATTTTTAAGCTTTGCAAATAAAAAGAGATTGGCATTTTGCCAATCTCTT
>CAZDZB010000055.1:0-2294 GCA_964509795.1 uncultured Christensenellaceae bacterium
AAAGTCACAGAGCCGCCCGTCCTGAAAAAAAGCTTAACTTCGTCTTTTCCGTCCTCATCTTTGGTTTTTAGGATTTCTGTGCTTATCAAATCAAGGTCTCTGTATAAAATATTATATTCTTCTTCGCCGTAAGCAACTATAAACCTGTTTATTTTACCTCCCGCATAAACAATGTCATCCAGTATGCCTATAATGACCGTTTCATCCGTGTGCAGGTAATTATCATGATTTACGTATATATTTACACTTCCTGTAATTACATAATCCTCAGGAACATCTAAAATGATCTCTGAATTGTTTTGTGCTTCTGTTTCTTTTTTTTCAGCATTGAGTATGCAGACAAACAAGCCTGCAGCCATAACCACCGCAAAGACTACCCCTATTATTATTTTAGTAAAGCTCTTTTTCAAAATATATTCCTCATGTCAAACATATATCATTCTATTACAATAACGGTACAGTTGCCGATGTCTACCCAGTCATACATGAACTTAGCATGTGACGTATAGTTTCTTACGCACATATGGGATTTAGGGACTGTTCCGATAGACGACAAGTACTCAACATAATAGTCGGGCGACACTTTTCTGCCGCTTGAGTCAAAATCATAGTTCATAGGAACGCCGTGCAAATATCCGCCTGCCGAAAACCTGATAGCGTATGGCGCAAAGCCGACGATCGTCGTAGTGCCGTCTTCAACGTAATCAAACTTTGGTTTTTTTTCAATTGCCATATAATATCCCAGCGGAGTAGGCAAAGAATATTCCCCTACTTTTCCGGTTGATGAGTAATTTATTGATATTACTTTCCATACCTCATCATATTCAAAAACCGCAATGTTTTGATTTAACCTGTCAACAATAATAGCCTGGTTTAATACGTCCGGCGCGTCTTTATCTTCATTAATGTATTTTTCTTCCACCCACAGCGATGTACCGAAACTTGGTATGTATAATTTTACGGCAACTACCTCCGTGCCATTATTATATTCTCCTACAGCATCCTCATCACTGTTTTTTTCTTCGTCTGCTGATGTGAATATTCCTTTTTCGTCTATCACTATAATGTCATCTGTAGTGCTCGTCTGCTCAATGACTTCTTCAACTATTCCCAAAGTGCCGTCAGGTATGTAACGGAATCCTCCGTCCATTGTTGAATCGTAATATCCGCCGATGGACTGCCCCCTTCTGTACCCAAAATCGTCATAATATGACCCATTGGGCATTCTGGGTGGATTTCCATTTTCATATCTGTAATTTTGCACATAGACTATGTGCCCCAGCTCCTGAAACCCTGAGACATTTTCAAGGTATTTGCTCATTTTCTCCAGCTGGAACTCTCTCTTTTCCACGTCACCTTCCTTAATATATCCCAGAACAATCTCGTCTTCGTATTCATAAACAACGGTATACCACTGGTTTTCATCGGCATCCTGTATCAGCGCTGTCACCTGCAGCTTTGCTCCGTAGCTTAATTTGCCGTAATACTCTGATGATGTATCCGGTTCTTCATATATTTTTCTTCTGGTTGAGGATATGTTTACAACATAATTTGGAAATACATCATATTTATCATACTGAATATTATAAAATAATCCGTCAGGCCAGCTGGTTTTATAGGCCTCAATGACTTCATATTCTTCCGGCAGTTCAGGGATTTCGGGCAAATAAGGCATAACCTCAACCGAAACCGTTTCGCTGTCCTCCCCTTCTTCTGCCAAGACGTATTCTCCTGGTAATGCGCCGGATATAAATATATTAAAAATTGTAAAAGCCAATAATACTGCTGCTATAAAAATATTAATTTTTCTTTTTTTCAATTGCTTTCTCCATCAAATTCTTAATGCTTCCTGCCTTCTGATAATACATTAAATTGCCAATAAATGCAACAAAATATCACGTAATTATTAATGTAGTTTAATACAATTGTAATATTAATGAACTATCTGTCCTTTCCTTTCAGAGTAATTGATTTTATCTCCAGCGAAAAATCCGTTTTTATTCCATTATTCACACTTTATCCAATATTTCCTTGAATTTTTTCATTTATCTCAATATAATAAACATAATGTTTTAGACATATAAAATACCGAAGAGAGAATTGCATGAAAAAGAAAATAATTATTACCATCCTGACAATGGCACTGCTTTTGGTATCATGCCATAAGGTAGATTATGACCAGCTGAAAGCGGACTTTGATTCCCTTTTAAATTCCGGCGATTACCAAGCCGCCAACACTCTTTATGAAGCCGCCGACGAAGAGGCAATCCAATACTACAATTTATCACTTGATG
>CAZDZB010000055.1:2394-13372 GCA_964509795.1 uncultured Christensenellaceae bacterium
AACCGCAATTTAATGTGGGAAGAAGCGGCGGCTCAAAATTCAACGGGCAGAAACGCCAGCGTTAACTCATTGGCATATAAAGACGGATATGTTTATTTCCCGGTTGACATTGACGACATCCATTCAATCGTGAAGTATAATTACTCCACTGGCGAAACTCAGCTTTTCCCTCTTATTGAATTTGTAGGAACATTCCACATAAAAGGAATAAACGTAATAGGCGATTACATTTATTTCATTGCCGGCGAAGAACTGGGCAGCGGCCTTATGCTGGAGTCTCCTTATAACATATATGAAATGAAAACCGACGGCACAGAACTGACAATGGTTAAGTCCGGCGATTATTTTGACTTGTTAAGCTATGGCGATGTTTTCTACGCTTTATCTTATTCCAAAGGCCTGGTAAAGATGGATAAAAACCTAAGCAATGAAGAGGTTATATCCGACAAATGGATAATCGAAATGCAGATAACAGACAAAGGCGTTTATTTCGTAGAAAAGATCGAAAACGAATGCGATTCAGACCATGTTTTATATTTATATAAAGACGGCTCAGTGACAGAAGTCATGACCAAGGAAATGCTTCATGTGTATTTCTTTGAAAATTACAGTATCTACTATAACGACATGGGCGAAAACAATTACGAAGAAATTTTTACTGCTGACTTAAGTCTCGAAAACGCCGAAAGATTGGCGATACTAAAAGATAGCCGCGGCGGTGACATGAACGGATTTATCGGAGCAATAGATGACATCGTCATGCTAAACACCGCAGGCTGGCTAAAAACAACTGCCAGCAGCGCGTCCATGCGCCAGAATATATACAGCGAAATCCAAATATCCAAAAAGCGCCTGGACAATTATCAAAGCGCCTGGACAGTGCCTGATTATGACGTAACTAGCGTTCTATATGAAGAAAAGGTGATGCTTGTTGAGTCCGCCGACGGCATATATTCACTCACCGCTGCACCGTCTGCAAATGCTTACGACAGAGTAATTAATATTCCCTCATACGACACAACGCAGCTTGACCTTAATATGAGCATAATAAGCGAAAACAGGCCAGGCGATAATGATTTCTTCTCCGATGAAGAAATAGTAGTAGAGCTTGATAATTTCTGGTACTACAGTTCGCCTACACTCAATGTTACAATTGAAAAAATATACGATGAAAATGTTGAAACATTGATATTCGTTACAAACATACGAACCAAAGACCTTTCAGGCTTCAGCATCGGATACAGCAATCTGGAGCCGCCGGGGCTGTATACAATAGGAGTAAAAACCGATGATATCGCCAAAATAAACCAGGCAGTATTTGCAACCAATGGAGACTTCGCAATGTTCAGCAACAACAACTGGGTAGGCAAAGTAATCAGAGACGGCAGAATATTTGACGGCCTCGACAAAGGGACGAAAGAATATGATATTGAAGATGTATATAGCACACCTATAAACTGCAAGGACCTTTTGGCAATGTATCCTGACGGTACAATGGTTGTATTCTCCAATTCTGATAAAATCACATATGGTGAGTTGATTGATGCCGGCGTTGTAAACACATTGTCTTTCGGGCCTATTTTGCTAAAAGACAGCGAAAAAGCTGAAGCATGCGTTGACCCTGGATATTATATAAGCGGAGCTAACCCCCGCTGCGCATGGGGAATGGTGGAGCCCGGACATTACGTCAACATAGTGGCTGACGGCAGGCAACCCAGCGTAAGCCGCGGAATGTCATTTTACACATTATCTGACTACTTCCAGTCCCTCGGGTGCAGCGTAGCCTACAACCTAGACGGAGGCCAGACAGCCGCAATATCGTTCATGGGCAAATTCCTTAACACCCATCAGAATGATGTAATGTATCAAAACCACAGGCCTGTGCAGGAAATAATATATTTTGGCACCTCAGACCTCGTTCCATATGACTTGGAAAATTACTATGAGGAATAAACACAAAGAAAACATTTTTATAAAATACGCTCTTAAAGCTATCATGTTTGCCATGATAGCTTTGTATGCTTTTTCGCCTGCCGCGCACGCGGACGAAGCAAGCACAGACCTGACAGAGCAGGCACAGTATTTTGTCAGCAACTCTTCGTGGGCAGGCTCAACAGTTGACGACAACTATCAGTCCTACTGGTACACAAACAATGCCGCCTACAAATACTTCCGCATAGAAAGCCAAAGCCCGATAAAGTATTTATATGTATGCTATGCCTTTAAGCCCAGCGAGCTTACAATCCAGGTGTCGGAGGATAACAGGACATGGGAAGATGTTTTTTATGAAACCGACGATGAATATTATCATGTCACATACACTTTTGACACTCCTGTTTACTATCTACGTATATACGGCACCACTGAAAGCATCGGAAAGTTCGGCATAGTAGAGTTCAAGGTTTTTTCAGAAGGCACTCTGCCGGATTATGTTCAAAGCTGGCAACCTACTTACGAAACAGTGGATATGATGATTTTTTCTGCCCATCCTGACGACGAGGCTGTTTTCTTTTCCGGACTCATTCCATACTATTCAGAAAAAATGGACAAAAAAGTAACCGTTGTTTATATGACCGCCTCAGACCCATGCAGAAGGTCCGAAGCCCTTAATTACCAATGGGCTGTGCATCAAAACCACCTGCCCATCTTCGCTTATTTTGAGGACGTTTATGAGGAGTATACGTCCAATTACACAAAGTCAAGGTGGGGAGAGCAAAAAACAATTGATTACATGGTAAGCGTGATAAGGGAGAAAAAACCAACGGTTATCGTCAGCCATGACCTTAACGGCGAATACGGGCACGGAAATCACATTTTTACATCCCAGTGCCTGCTGCAAGCCGTAGTTTTGGCAAACGACCCAAAATACCATCCGGAGTCCTATGAAGCTTACGGGACTCATGAAGTTAAAAAAGTCTATTTGCATTTGTATGAAGATAACACAATTCATTTGGATGTGCTTGATGAGCCAATCGAGGCGTTTGACAATCTTACTGCCATTGAGGTGGCGCAAATCGCCCTGGAGCAGTACGCATCACAAATCAAATACCAGGTTGTCAGAGTGCATGATGATACTTCCGAATTTTCCTGCTACAATTACGGCCTGGCATACACCACCGTCGGCTATGACACCCAAGGAAACGACATGTTTGAAAACACCGAGCCCGAGCCGTCACCCACTCCTGTTGCCACGCCCACTCCTGCTGCTTCGCCTACAGTGTCTCCCGCCGCAACTATTTATGCGTCTGCAGAACCCGGAAAGGAGAACTTTCTCAATCTAAGCAAAACAACATCGTTAATTATCTGTATTGCGGCAGGAATAATATGTTTAATGTGTATTCTTTTAATCGTATCTCTGGTTAAGAAAAAATCTTAAATCATCATTTAATAATTATTGTAAATTGTTGTTCAAGAAGCTGTTTTTTAAAATAGCTTCTATTTAATTTTTATTAACAAAAATAATTATCAAAATTTACATACAAGACTCTGCTTAAGCTGTTTAGTCCCCTTCACGTCCTGTCAGGTAAATTTTATATTAAAAAAATCTCATTTCTTAAGAAAATCCACTATACAAAATCTTGTAATTATATTACAATAAATCTACCACAAGTTGTGTATTAGAAAGAAGAGGTACCCGATGCATATTAGAAAAAGAGACGGTAAGATTGAGAAATTTAGTAAGGAAAAAATTACTTGGGCCATCTTTAAGGCTGCCCGGGCGGTGGGGGGCAATGACTGGTCACTTGCAGAAAGCCTTACAAACCAGGTTATTGACATTGCAAAGCTCAAGTATAAAGATGACATTGTAGATGTTGAAGATATTCAAGACATTGTCGAAAAAGTCCTGATTGAAAACGGGCACGCAAAAACATCCAAAGCATATATTTTATACCGTGAAAAGCGCAGAGGAGCCAGAGAAGCCAATGCGTTAATCGGCGCTACTATAAACCTTTTCAGCAATTATTTAGATGAAATGGATTGGGAGATAAAAGAAAACGCTAATACACAAAAATCAATAAACGGAATGAACAATTACATACGCGAAGCTTTTACAAAACAGTACTGGCTTCACGAAGTTTATACTTCCGACATAAGAAACGCTCACATAGCGGGAGATGTCCACATTCACGACCTTGGTTTCTTCGGCCCATACTGCGCCGGCTGGGACCTGCGCCAGCTTCTTTTGGAAGGCTTCGGCGGCGTGTCCGGCAAAGTGGAATCCTCCCCTTCAAAACACCTGCGTTCATTTTTGGGACAAGTAGTTAATTCCACCTTTACCACCCAGGGCGAAACCGCGGGAGCCCAGGCATGGAGTTCATTTGACACATACTGCGCGCCGTTTATCCGCTATGATAACCTGAGCTACAAGGCCGTGAAACAGGCAATACAGGAATTCATTTTCAACATAAACGTGCCTACAAGAGTTGGTTTCCAATGCCCTTTTTCAAATCTGACATTTGATATAAAGGTTCCAAAGACACTCAAAGATGAGTATGTGATTTTGGGCGGAGAATATAAAGAAGAAAAATACGGTGACTTCCAAAAAGAGATGGATATTTTCAACCTTGCTTTCTGCGAAGTTATGCTCGAAGGCGACTCAAAAGGCAGAGTGTTCACTTTCCCTATCCCCACAATAAATGTAACCAATGATTTTGACTGGGACAGCGAAGTGGTAAACAAATTCATGGAAATCACCTGCAAATACGGTATCCCTTATTTCTCTAACTATATAAATTCGGATTTGTCTCCCGAGGATGCAGTGTCCATGTGCTGCAGGCTCAGGATAGATACAAGTGAATTAAGAAAGCGCGGCGGAGGCCTTTTCGGTTCAAACCCCATGACAGGCTCCATCGGCGTATTCACAATAAACCTGCCGAGAATAGGTTATCTTTCAAAAACAAAGGATGAATTCAAGTCCCGCTTGTGGCGCATGATACATTTAGGAAAGCAGTCCCTTGAGATAAAGCGGAAAACAATCGAACGCCAGACTGAACGAGGACTTTACCCTTACTGCGCAAATTACTTGAAAGACATAAAAGCAAGGTCAGGACAATACTGGTCAAACCACTTTAACACAATAGGAATACTGGGAATGAATGAGGCTGTTCTTAACTTCCTGGGCAAGGATATTACTACTCCCGAAGGGCAGCAGTTTTCCATTGAAATGCTTGAATACATGAGAGAAGTGCTTAAAGACATCCAGGAAGAAACCGGCAATAATTACAATCTGGAGGCATCCCCCGCAGAGGGCACTTGCTACAGAATGGCAAAGCTTGACAAAGAGCGTTATCCTGACATTATTACAGCAGGGGATAATGTTCCGTTTTACACAAACTCTACCCATCTGCCCGTTGGATACACTGAGGATATTTTTGAAACCCTTGACCTGCAGGATAATTTGCAGACAAAATACACAGGAGGCACAGTTCTGCACCTTTACCTGGGCGAAAGAATACAAGACATTGAGGTGGCTAAAAACCTTATTAAAACAGCATTTACGAACTATCAGCTGCCCTATATTTCATTAACGCCAACCTTTTCAATATGCAACGAGCACGGCTACCTCACAGGCGAAGTAGCAAAATGCCCCGAATGCGGCCGGGACACAGAAATATGGAGCAGGGTCACCGGGTATTTAAGGCCGGTGCAGGACTACAACAAAGGCAAACAAGCTGAATATGAGCAAAGAGTAAAATACGTTATTGACGAAACAAAATGCCAGGCGTAAAAATAAGTTAATGAAAAGGATGTCTTACGACATCCTTTTTAATATGCATATAATCTTTTTATTTCTGCAAAATAGTAACATGAGGATACGGGATATCAATTTTATTTTTATCTAATGCCATTTTTATTTCCTCATTTAAAAATATCAATGTATCATAATATAGTTCTTTATCCACCCACACTTTTACTGTGAAATTTATTGAGCTGTCCGCCAGCTCCACAACGCCTACTATGGGAGCTGGGTCTTTATATATGCTTGTATTTGCGTCAATTACTCCCAAGATCACTTCACGAACTTTTTTTATGTCGCTTGCGTAGTCTACTCCGATTGTCACCTCCACCCGCCTTTTTGGGTTCGTGGAGTAATTCACCAGTGTGCTTGATGAGGTTTGAGAATTCGGAATAATTATCCTTTTGTTGTCCAGGGTGTCAAGCTTAGTCGCTATAATTGACATGGAATTAACTGTTCCTTTATATTCACCCACTTCAATAAAGTCACCCACTTTAAAAGGCTTGAAAATCAGAAGCATTACACCTCCGGCGAAGTTTTCAAGCGAACCCTGCAGCGCAAGGCCCACCGCAAATGAAGCTGCACCGAAAATAGCTATAACTGATGTAACCTGTATTCCAAGCGTCGCCACAACTGATAAAAGAAGAACTACTTTAAGCGCTATGTCTATTGCAGATAAAGTAAATGATTTTACAGTAGCGTCCAGTTTCTGGTTTTTGTCGAATCCTTTTTTGAGTGCCTTTTTTATTATCCTAATTGCAATTATTCCGACTATAAATAATGCAATTGCTCCCGCCAATGCCTTAATAGTAGGCAGTGCAAGCTCCCATATGTTTGTTATATCCTGGTTTAGTGTATCCAAGCTAATATTTTGTACCGCTTCTACAACCTCACTCCCCGTATTCTCTGCTGCATCTATTAACATCCAATTACCTCCTGTTTTTTATTTATCATTAAAATTTATTTTTTCTTCAACTATATATATCGGCCGTTCTTTTGTTTCTTCGTAAATTCTGGCTATATATTCTCCTACTACGCCTAAGGCAATGAGCTGCACTCCCGATAGCATGGTTACAACTATCATAATTGATGCCCAGCCCGGCGTAAGCGCATGGCCCGTGAACTTAGACACCAGAACATACACAATAACCGCAAGAGAAAAAAACATAGTGACTATACCAAGCTTCGTTACAAGCTGCAAAGGCTTTATTGAAAATGACAATATGCCGTTCAAAGCGAATTTTATCATCTTTTTGAGTGGGTATTTTGTCTCTCCGGCGTATCTTTCATCCCTTACGTATTCAATAGGCACCTGCTTGAACCCAAGCCAGGGCACCATGCCCCTTATGAACCTGTTGTGTTCTGTCATCCGGTTAAAAGCGTCAGCGACCTTTCTGTCAATCAGCCTGAAATCCCCTGTGTCTCTTGGAATTTTGGTTTCTGTCAGCCCATCAAGCAATTTATAGAATAATTTTGCCGTTAAAAGCTTGAAAAAGGATTCGCCCTTTCTCTTTTTCCTTTTGGCATATACCACATCGTTGCCTTCCTGCCACAATGATACCATGTCGCCGATAAGCTCCGGCGGATCCTGCAGGTCCGCGTCTATTATTACAATGCAGTCGCCCTCAGCGTTTTTAACTCCCGCTGTCACGGCGGCCTGGTGGCCGAAATTACGTGAGAAAGAAATTATCTTAACTCTTTTATTATCTTTTGCGATTTCCTTTAAAATAGGCAGGGTTTCGTCCCTTGAACCGTCATTGACATATATTATTTCATAGTCATACTGCTTCACTGCATCATTAAGCCTTCGGTTGCATTCCTTAGCCACCTCTTCTTCATAATACATGGGCACGACAACAGATAATTTAAAATTTTCTTTTCTCATCCTTATCTTCCTTCATGTTTAATGCTATATGTATTATAACGATTATTGTACTATGTTTCAATGGTTAATTAGCTGCCGGCAATTCCCCGCTCTCCTCATTGTTTTGATTGACATATGCAAATGCTGATGATACCATTATATGGATTACATTATGCTTATTCAGGAGAGCCATGGTTTTTTCAAGCTTAACATTTATAGGAATATTCCTTCCGCTTGCACTGTTTTTTAACTTTATTACTAAAAATATACGGTGGAAAAACTTTTTCCTGCTTGTTTTTTCTTTAATTTTTTACAGCTGGGGCGAGCCTGTATGGGTTCTTGCCATGCTTTTTACCACAAGCATAAATTATTTATGCGGGCTCTACATTGACAAAGCCAAAACAGCAAAAGGCAAAAAAATCGTGCTCACTATAGGCACAATCGCCAGTTTATCTGTTCTGTTCTTTTTCAAATACGCAGGCTTTGTGGTTGACACTTTTTCCAGCCTTTCAAACATAAAAGTCAATACTAATTTTCCGGGGCTTCCTATAGGAATATCTTTTTATACATTCCAGACAATCACTTATACAGTCGATGTATACAGGGGCAAAGTAAAAGTTCAAAAGAGTTTCTTTAAACTGCTATTGTTTGTGAGCATGTTCCATCAGCTCATTGCTGGCCCTATTGTGCAATATGGAGACATCGCTGACGCAATTGAGAACAGAAAAGAAACATTTGAAATGTTTGCAAAAGGCATGCAGCGCTTCATAATAGGCCTGGCCAAAAAGGTGCTGCTGGCAAATGTTTGCGCCGCCGCACTAGATAATTTGATACTGGCAGGCGACATCAACCAGATGTCACTAGTCGGGGCGTGGTATGCAATAATATTATTTGCTTTCCAGATTTATTTTGATTTTTCAGGATATTCAGACATGGCAATAGGAATGGGCAAATTCTTCGGATTCACATTCAGGGAGAATTTCAACTACCCGTACATTTCATCTTCGATTTCTGAGTTCTGGCGAAGATGGCATATGTCCCTCGGCGCGTTTTTCAAAGAATACCTTTATATCCCCTTGGGCGGCAACAGAGTGAATAAGCCTAGGCTGGTTTTCAATCTGCTTGTGGTGTGGTTTCTAACAGGCCTTTGGCACGGAGCCAGCTGGAACTTTGTAATTTGGGGAGTTTACTACGGCGTATTAATTATTGTCGAAAAGCTTGTGTCCATTGACAAATTGAACATACCCAAGCCTATTTCTATCCCCATTACGCTTATTTTAGTGCTGGTAGGCTGGTCGTTTTTCTACTATACGGATTTATCATATGGAATTATTCATATTAAAGCTATGTTCGGCTCAGGAATTTCGGGAATAATTGATGGCAACACCATATACTCAATCAAAGACAATATAGCATTGCTGCCCCTATGCACGCTGTTTTCCCTTCCGTTGTTTAAAAAGCTCAATAATAAACTATCCGGCAGCAGGGTTTATATGTCAGTCAAACCGGTAGTGCTGCTAGGCGTGTTTGTTCTAACCATTGTATATATGGTGGGACAGACTTTCAACCCATTCCTGTACTTTAGATTTTAGGTGACATTATGAAGATAGAAAAAATAATTGCAGTAATCTGCGTCATAATAATGTTTGCGATAGGGTTTGGCACCCTAGTTTCCGATAACAAATCCCCTATTCTTTCAGAGGATGAAAACCGTATGCTTGCAGGGATGCCTGAATTGATTTTTGATACGGTAATGAGCGGAGATTTCGCCTCGGGCTTTGAGAAATACATGATAGATAGAATTCCTTTTAGAAACAGCATAATAAACACACAAAACTCCATCGCCCAAAGCCTTTCAATTGTTACGCTAAATGATGCAATGAACATAATTGACACTTCTGTCACCCAACAGATGGAAGGCCTTGGAGAAGAATCAGAAGACATTGTGGTTTCAGCTTCTCCTACTCCGAGCCCCACAGAGTACACGGCAGATGCCGAAAACGTGAGTACAGAAACTCCAAGCGGCACTGAAAACACAGCTCAAATTTCATCCGAGCCCACCGCGACGCCGGACCCCGGAAAATTTAATGATACTTCCACAAGATTCATAGGGTTTGTCGACCAGGAAAACGGCACAATGACTGCCCTTGCGGCATTTAACACATCGGATGTAAAAGACTACGCATACGCGCTGAACAGCCTTTCTCAGCTGCTTCCTGACGATGGAAACCTGGTACAGATCATTTCATTAGAAAGCCGGAAAGCACGCCCCTGGCTTTCGGCAGTAAGCGAAGGCAGAGATGTTGCCGTATTTGATGAAACAGTGGAAATTCTTGAATATTACACCTTGGACAATACCCACATCATATCCGGAACGCTGCTTTTTGAAGAGCATATAAAAGACAATGAGCCTGTTTATTTTTTCACTGACCCTCACTGGTCAGTAGAGGGCGCATACTATGCGTATGCTGAGGCGATGAATGAGATCGGCCTGAACCCCTTAAAATGGGAAGATTATGATGTTACATACGAATACCCCTTCCGCGGCGCATATTTCAAGAGCTCACAGACATCATATTACATCGAAAACCCTGATACCCTTGCCATCCTCTCCTTTGCCCAGGCTTCGACTTTTACCCATTATTTAGGTGGGGATAATATTGAAATTTTGCCGATTATTCAGATGGATGCAGTCGAGGATGACAGGTACAGAGTGTACTATGACGGCCCTCAGTTTATCGGGCCATTAAGTGTACTTGAAACAACCAGCGGCACGAATAGAAACGCTCTTATTATTTTGGATTCATACGGGCTTTCATTTTCCACAATGCTTATCCCGCATTATGATAATATTTGCTTAATGGATTTAAGGTACATGTACAAAAGCACAGAATACTATTACATTTCAGCCATAATTGAAAAATATAATATATCCGATGTATATATCGTAACAGGAGACCTTAATTCCTACGGTACATTTTACCAAACGCTAATTTCTCAATTTATGTACGAAAAATAGTAAAACAGCCGTACTATTATATAAGATACGGCTGCTTGCTATTACATTTGATTTAATTCAATTTGTCCGGCTCCGGATAATCATACCCAAAGGTTTCAACGCGAATTGTTTTGATAGCGGGTGGATTTAACGGCCTGTCCTGCGCTCCTGTTGGAATTACAGACATCTCCATGCATATATCAGTGCTTTTCACATCCACTGTTTTTCCGAATGCAGCGTAGTCGCCGTCCAGAAACCTGGCGTCTCCCACAACTAAAAAAAACTGTGAACCGCCTGAATTATAGCTGGCCGCTCTTGCCATTGAAATCACGCCTTCTACATGTGAAATATCATTTTCATGTCCATTTGACTTAAATTC
>CAZDZB010000056.1:0-13192 GCA_964509795.1 uncultured Christensenellaceae bacterium
TTCCATATGGATAAAGTAACCACCTATTAATGAAAGTATTAAGTAAGCTTCTATAAATATTGTATTCCAGGTTAAATTGCGCTTTGAAAAGCTGCTGAAATTGAAAACAAATGACAGCATCAGGAAAAATTCTACGGCACTGAAAATTATATGTACCCATCCTGATAACGTGATAAAACCTGTTGAGGCTATCATGTGGCCTGTATCTGTCTGGTTTACGGCCCATCCGTAATGAACAAAACAGCTGAGGGCGAAGGCCAGCAGGAAAAGGTAGAATATTCGCATTCCGTTTTTCCAGTTTATTGATTTAACTATTATGATATTAAATGGAATAAAGATGAAATCCACAATTGAGACATTATAGTGATGAAGCATTTGATAAAGGGTTCCGTTTGAAGCAGAGAAAAAATACTGCAAAAGAAAAGAAATAATTGGCAATGAAGCCAAGGCGAGGCTGTGCAACAAAGATTTGTTTTTCAAAATTCATATCTCCTCAAATGTATATTAAAGCATATATGATAGTATTATATATGCTTTAAAACAAGTAAGTCAACTATTGATTTAGGCCTTCACTATAAGTGTGTTTTGGAGTGTGATTGCGTTTATTTTTCGTAAGTATCAGCGATAATTTCAAGATGCTTGATTATCTCTATATTCTGGGGGCATTTTTCCTCGCACTGTCCGCATTGCACGCAGCCGGAGGCCCTCTCCTCTTTTTTCAGCCATGTGTTTATTATGTGGTCAGTACGTTTGGTGTCGTTAAACAATGAAGCGTGGTTATATGCCCAGAGATTTTCAGGAATATTAACCCCTGTAGGGCAAGGCATGCAGTACTTGCATTTAGTGCAGTCAACAAGCATTTTTGATTTATAATAATCTTTAACCTTTTTTATAATTTCAATTTCCCGGCCAGTTAAAGAATGAGGCAGGCTTTCGGAGGCTGTTTTTATGTTCTCGGTTACCTGCTCCATTGCGTTCATGCCGCTTAAAACAAGGCCGACTTCCTCAAAATTCCACAAATATTTCAAGGCCCATTCAGCAGGTGTCCTTTTGATGCCGCTGGAATTCCATAGAGCTTCCACTTCCCGGGGCTGTTCGGCTTTTGCAAGCATACCGCCTCTAAGAGGCTCCATTATGATTACTCCCAGGCCTTTTTCATGTGCGTATTTTAATCCCGCAAGGCCGGCCTGATAATTTTCATCAATGTAGTTAAGTTGTATCTGGCAGAAATCCCAGTCATATGAATCCACAATTTCTTTAAAAGTGTTTAAGCCTGAGTGGAACGAAAAACCAGCATATTTTATTTTACCGCTTTTTTTTGCGCTATCAAGAAAAGTTTTATATTCATTTTTAACAGCGTTATCCCACAAATCTTGTGACAGAGCATGGAGAAGATAAAAATCAATTTGCTCAACTTGCAGATTGTTTAGCTGCTCGTTTAGTTTTATATCAAAATCTTCCGGGGTTTTTATTTCCCATACCGGGGATTTTGTGGCTATGTTTACTTTTTCTCTGTAACCATCCTTCATTACCTCGGCGCAGAATGCCTCACTCTTTCCGCCGTGGTAGGGATAGGCTGTGTCCAGATAGTTTACACCGTTGTCAATGGCATAGCGCACCATTTCAACGGCCTTATCTGTGTCTATCTTGGATTGGTCGTCATCTATCACCGGCAGGCGCATTGCGCCGAAACCTAATATGCTTAATTTTTCACCTGTTCTTCCAAATTCCCTGTATTGCATGATTGCTCCTTAAATGAATATATTTTTACTTTATAATATCTATAATATCAGAAAAAAAGAATTATTAAAAGCGGGTTATTTTTAAGCAGTTTAAAATGAGCTGTCCTATTAATACAGGGAGGTTTAAGAGATAAACTGTTTGAGTGTCAACGCTTTTATCTCATTACTTTTGTCTTTTTTATTAGGGGATAGGCATAAATTACTGTAAAAAGAAAAAGTAATTGCCGAAAAGTGTATCAACAATGCACATATTTGAGGTAAATAACGTTAAGGGCTGTCTAAGCATAATGCTTAGACAGCCACTTTAGGTATTGTTTAGATATTATGCTGCTTATTATTTCGGGAGAAAGTACTCTCCTTTATCGTCCTGGTTAAGCCAGGAAACAGCATTTATTTTTGGAAGGCGTATGTTAAGAATTTCTCTCAAAACGTCTTCTATTGTTTCGACCGTTATGATTTCCAGGTCATTTTTGACCTCGTCGGGCACTTCTTTAAGGTCAATTGCATTGTCAACTGGTATAAGCGCCTTTTTGATGCCTGCTCTGTGGGCAGCAATCAGCTTTTCTTTAAGCCCGCCTATCGGCATCACGATGCCCCTTAATGACACTTCGCCGGTCATTGCGATTTTACCGTTTACCGGGATTCCTGTAACAAGGGAGGCCAGAGCTGAAAACAATGCAATTCCTGCGGAAGGGCCGTCCTTGGGGACTGCGCCTGATGGTACGTGAATATGAATATCCTTGTCTTTAAAAGGCATAGTGTTGACAGGAAGCCTCGACTTTAGAAGGCTTAGAGCTATTTTTGCAGATTCCTGCATTACATCGCCAAGCTGTCCGGTTAATGTTATTCCGCCTTTGCCGGGGATATCTGTAGCTTCAATAAACAATATTTCGCCGCCTACAGGTGTCCACGCAAGCCCTGTTACAACGCCGGGAAGATTATTTTCCTGGGCTATTTCGTGGCGTGAAATTTTTCTGCCAAGCATTTCTGCCAAATCGTCAGTTTTTATAATGAACGGTTTATTTTGAGGGCTTTCAATGACTTTTTCCGCCGTGATTCTCGCTATGGTGTCAAGCTGCTTTTTAAGGCCTCTTACGCCGGCTTCCATTGTGTACTCAGAGATGATGTGCTTTAGTGTTTCATCCTCTATTTTAAGGTCGTCCTTTGTCAGACCATGCTCATCCAACGATTTTTTCATAAGGTGCTTCTTTGCTATGTGGAATTTTTCGTTTGCTGTGTAGCTGGATATATGGATTACTTCCATTCTGTCGAGCAAAGGCCTCGGGATGCTTTCAATGGAGTTTGCGGTTGTTACAAAAAACACGTTTGATAAATCATAAGGTATATCCAGATAATTATCCGTGAAGGTGTTGTTTTGCTCCGGGTCTAAAACTTCAAGCAGCGCGCTTGCCGGGTCTCCGCTGTAGCTTGCCATTAGTTTATCAACTTCGTCTAATACCATTACAGGATTTATTGTTCGGGCGTCTTTCATTGCTTTAAGTATGCGTCCGGGCAGCGCTCCTACATAGGTTCTTCTGTGCCCTCTTATCTGTGCTTCATCACGAACTCCGCCCAGGCTGATTCTTACATATTGCCTGTTCAGTGCCTCTGCTATGCTTTTGCCCAGGCTTGTTTTGCCCGTTCCCGGAGGGCCGACAAGAAGAAGGATTGATCCGTTTTTGTCCTTCTTAAGCTGCATTACCGCAAGGTGTTGAATTATTCTCTCCTTTACTTTTTCCAGCCCGTAATGATTTTCGTTGAGCACTCTCCTGGCTTCTGTTATTGAAATGTTTTCAGCTTCAATGCTGCCCCAGGGCAGGGCCAGGGCAAAATCCAGGTAATTTCTTATTACGTTGTAGTCGGCGCTGGTTGACTGCATGTTTTCAAATTTATCAACTTCTTCCAGCAGTAGTGACTTCACATCTTCGGGCATATCGGCTTCTTCCACCCTGGTTCTGTAGTCGCCTTTCTTTTTGCCGTTTTCTCCTTCTGACTCATTAAGCTCTTCTTTGATTATGCGAAGCTGTTCTCTTAATGCCGCCTCACGATAGTTTTTATTGGCCTTTTCGGAAAAATGCTCTGCCAGTTCCACCTGCAGCTTTAATGTTTCCTTAAGCCTTAAAAGATAGTCAATAAATAGAAGTGTACGTTTTTTGAGTGACACTGTTTCCATCAATTTGTATTTTTCCGCATTGCTTGCCTGCAGGCCCTGGGAAACAAATCCCATCAGTTTGTTGAGGTCGTTAAAATCATTAATTACTTTTAATATCTCATCTGCGTGGCTCATCTGTCCGCCCATTTCATTTGAAATATTTTTGATATAGGCAAGCATTTCATTTTGTTCAGTTGTGTCAATGTCGATTTCTTCTTCAACTTTTTTTATGTCTCCTACTAAGCGGCTGCCTTCGTAGGAAATGTTTGAAACCTGCGCAAAGCTTGTTACAAGAATTGTTATTGCAGTTCCGCTTGTAACTGTCTTTATTTCATCAACCTCAAGCAGTGCGCCCATTTTATAAAAATCAGCCGAAGTAAACGGAGCTTGTTTTTTATCCTTCAAAGGAAGTGCAGCGAACTGCTCTCCGTTTTTTACTTTGGTGCGGATTTCGTTTTCGGTAGCATCTTTTATTTTTAATACATAGTGCATATTAGGCAGTAATGCCAAATTATAAATAGGTATAATCATTTTTATTTTCCTTTCCTAAAAACTTTTTAAATGAACATTCATTTATTTAAATCTATTTTTTAAAGTGAGATATTCTCACTTGGTGTAAATCGAATTATTCCAGAAGTGCTTTCTGAATAATCATAATCATTTCATCAAGCTGGTCTTCGGGAGAATGGAGCTGGCATGGCTTGTTGGCGATTGCTTTAATAGGGTAGAGAAGCATTCCCCATATGTTGCCTGTGTCGTAGTCTCTTATTACTCCGTGTCTAATATATTCTTCAAGCATGGCATCCAGCTTTTGCGGGCCTGATAAAGAGTGACAGCCCCTTTTTAGCGTAGGGCAGAAATCGAACTGTTCCACGAAATGGAAAACCTCTTCGTTGCTTGTTATGTAATGGTAGTATTCGCGGACTAGGCTGTCGATAAACTGTTCACCAGTCATTTCGATGGTTAGTCTTTGCAGAAGATGAGAAAAAATGTCTTCTGCATATTCGTTGTATATATCCCGCAGCATTTCGTCTTTGTTTTCATAGTATATATATACAGTAGCGGGGGATACGCCTGCCGTTTTTGCGATTTTGGAGATGGAAGCGCCGTTCATGCCTTGCTCTAGTATGATATTTACAACGGCTCTTTTTATGCTATTGCGCTTTTCATCATCCTTTTTTCTCATTGTTTCATTCCAATACTAGTTTTTATAATTCTATAATAAACGAACGTTCATTTAAAGTCAAGTATATTTAAATAAATAATAGTTTATCCCGGCAGAATGCCGGGATAAACTATTTACCGTTACTTATCTCAAATGTGTACTTTGGAGATACACTTTTCGGCAATCACTTTTTCCTTTTGACAGTAATGTATGTCTTATCCGCTAACAAAAAAGGAAAAAGTAATGAGAGAAAAGTGTTGACACTCAAACAGTTTATCATTTAAGTATCCCGGCAGAATGCCGGGATAAACTATTTACCGTTACTTATCTCAAATGTGTACTTTGGAGATACACTTTTCGGCAATCACTTTTTCCTTTTGACAGTAATGTATGCCTTATCCGCTAATAAAGAAGGTAAAAGTAATGAGAAAAGTGTTGACATTAAAACAGTTTATCTTTTAAGTACCCCAGCATTCTGCGGGACAGTCCATTTACTGTTACTTATCTCAAATGTGCACTTTGGGGGATACACATTTCGGCAATCACTTTTCTTTTTGGCAGCAATTTATGCTTTAACCGCTAACAAAAAAGGTAAAAGTAATGAGAGGAAAGTGTTAACGTTGAAATAGTTTATCTTTCAACTTTTCCAGCAGAATGCTGGAAAAGCTGCTTTACAATGAAAATAAAACTAAGTTTTTATAATTCAGCGTTTAGGAGCTCTTGTGTGTATGGATGCTGGGGGTATTTCAATATTTCTGCTGATGTGCCGATTTCCACAATCTTTCCCTCTTTCATTACTGCAATGCGCTCGCACATTAATCCAACTACTTTTAAGTCGTGAGATATGAAAAGGTAGGTGAGGTTGAGCTTTTCTTTAAGTTCAATTAACAAATTCAATATCTGTCCCTGTACGGAAACATCCAAAGAAGAAACAGGCTCATCGCATACTATTATTTTTGGCCTGGTGGAAATGGCTCTGGCAATAATTACTCTTTGGCTTTGTCCGCCGCTTAACTGATGAGAAAATTTATCTTTTTCCTTTGGAGAAAGCCCGACCATTTCAAGAAGCCGGTCTACTTCAGCCTCAATCATATCATCAGCTACAACTTTGTGTATAAGCAAAGGCTCTCTGAGTATTTCATCTATTGTCATTTTAGGGTCAAGGGCAGAAACTGAATGCTGAAAGATTATCTGCAAATCTTTTCGCAGAGAGCGCATTTTTTTGTCTTCCAGATCTGCGATATTTTGGCCGAACAAAGATATCTCCCCTGAGGTAGGCTCAATCAGCTTAAGTACCAGGTTTGCTGTAGTGGTTTTTCCGCTCCCGCTTTCGCCAATAAGGCCCAGAGACTCATTAGGCATTATTTCAAATGAAATGTTTTTAACTGCATTAATTATTTTTTTCTGTGAAAAAATATTCTGCTTAATTATAAAATGTTTTGATAAGTTTTTTACCGATAAAATATTATTTTGCATAGTGTTACCTTTTAAAGCATCTTACCTTTCTGCCGTCCTTTTCAACTAAGGGCGGTATTTTTTCCTTACAAACGTCATCTTTTATTTTGCACCTGTTATAGAAGGGGCACTCATCTTTGAATTCATAAGGAGTGGGAGGCGCACCGTCCAGCGAATATAAAGTATCTTCGTAGTTATCGAGGGAATAAGCGCACTTTATTAATTCATCCGTGTAAGGATGCTGCGGGGATTTTAGAATCTCATCAATTGTGCCGGATTCTACCACCAGTCCGCCGTACATTATTATAAGATTGTCGCAGATATATCTGGCAACACTGAAGTCATGCGTAATAATAATTATTGACATATTGTATTTTTGATTAATTTTTTTGAAAAGTTCTAATATTTTCTTTTTGAGCGAGGCGTCAATGGCGCTTGTAGGCTCATCGGCAATCAGAAGGTCCGGTTTGCTTATTATTCCCTGGGCTATCATTATCCTTTGGTTTTGGCCGCCGCTTAGCTGGAAAGGATACATGTTGAATACTGTTTCGGCATCCTTAATGCCTACTTCCTCTAAAGTAGTAATTATTATCTCTTTACTGTACTCAAGCTTATGAGTTTTGAGCACGGATTTTAACTGCCTGCCTACGGTTTTGTATGGATTGAGTGCTTCCGCGGGGTTTTGAAAGACATAGGATATTTTTTTTCCCCTGATTTTAATCAGCTCTTTTTCTTTAAGCTTGGTTAAGTCTGTATTATTAAAATATATACTTCCGGCGTCAATCTGGCCATCGTTTTTCTCCATAAGGCTCAGAATTGAAGTGGCAGATACGGTTTTTCCGCTGCCGGACTCGCCTAGAATGCCTGTGATTTTCCCCTTGCTTAAGTTCATTTCAAAGCCCCGGATTATTTTAAGGGGTATATTATTATTGTTGATGGACACTTCAAGGTCTTTGATTTCAATTAATGTTTCATTCATAATATTGCCTCAGCAGGATGTTTAAATATTTGCCTGCACAGACTCCTTTTCAAATTTTGTATTAATAATTGTTCTTGTTTATTACTTCCAGCAGTATGCTGCCGATGTCGTCAATTGTATGGGCGGTTCCTTGCTCTTCTGTGCTGATTACGATAGTCGCGAACCCCCTGTTCCAGAAAAATGTGTTTTTTGAATAATCTTCAGTAAAAATATATTCCCCGCCGGAATTTGTTGTTTCCAGCTCTCGTATGGTTATATTTTCTTTTTCAAATAATTCTTCCAGCTGGTGGCCTACACTCCATGCAAATTGCCTGGTGAATGGTGCTTGGGCCGTGCTGAAACGTATTTCATCAAACTGGATAGTATTTAAGGAAGTTAGGTCAAGGTACAATTGTATTTTGGAGGAACTGTAAGGGAAGTCTTCGGCTATTGGATAGATGCCGTTTTGGCTGTCCCCCAGGGTTCCGTCAAGAAACATAAATATTATTGACCTTTTATTTTCATATAAAGTGCAGAGCCTGCGCATGAGTTCAAGATCAAACTGAAGGGCTTCCTGGCCGCCTTTGTCCTGGTAATTATATGCCATGCCTATAAGAATGGCTTCTTCGGATAAGTTGCCGTTGCCCTTGTAAATGCCGATTATATTTTTTCCCGTGGTGCCCAGTCCCTGGACCTGTGCAGAGATTTCAATGTTAGTGCATGTTCTTAAGCTGTCGGCCAGCGCGGGTGTGATTAAAACAACAAACATATCCTGGGATTCATCTAATATGTAGCTGTCGTTTCTACTGTCAGAGATAAGCAGGACTCCTTTAGCTGTTGAATTATTATCAATTTGATTTATAAAATAGCTTATTGCCGCTTCCGTGTAATAGGTTTTGTCTATCATAACAAACGTATCGTTAAAATCCTCATAATTTACAAAACTGAACATATCTTCTTTTGAGGTGTCATATATTGAGCCGGTATAATCAAAGTTACCGGTTTGTACAAACGAATAGTCTTCAATGCTGGCGGGCACGGAGCCGTTATTTGAATTTATCATGAAATTCTGGCTTGTGTTTATGCAAGCAGTGTTTATTTTATACTCAATAATATAGTTCTCTTCCAATGGCTCAATGTTTAGTTTTTTCATTTCATCAACTATTTCATCGGCGGTGCTGTAAGCGGATTCGGTTCCTATTATTACCTGATCATATGAGATGGCTGTGTTTTGCTCGGTTTCAAACTTATAGTGTGCTCCGTTATATATTTTCTGTGCGAAGACTGCTAAGATTAGAATAAGCGTTACTGCGGCAAATTTAATTTTAGATTTTTTGGAAGCAAATTTAAATATCTTTACAATGTCAAAAGATATGAATTTTCTTATTACGGGAACAACCCGGGAATCTTTTTTCTGCATTATATTTCTTAGGCCTTCACCAAACAAGTTGAAACCCAATACACTGATAAAAAACGCAAGTGCCGGAAAAAGCAGCGCCCAAGGGGCTGTGCTCAGCATGTTGCGAGAGGTGCCCAGCATGCTGGCCCACTCCGGTTCAAAGCTGACTTTTGCAAATGTCAATGTGCCGTAGTCAGAGCTAAGGATAATTTTAAGATTGCCGACAAAAAGGTTGAAAATACCCAGCTGCATAATCATTGACAAAGCCCTTGCGACTTCCATAAAAAACAATACAATAAGTTCTGGAGCAAGATGAGGAACAACGTTTTCCAGTGCAATTTTTGTTTTTCTTTTGCCGATGGCTTTTTCGCTGGTTATAAAGTTTTGCTTATTTATAAATTCAACTCTTTCAAGTATTACATCCCCTAAGGCGGCCCAGCTTACAATCGAAAGAACAGCAACAAAAGATATTATCGAACCTGTTTTGCTTAATCCTGAAAAAAAGTCAAGGCTCAGTATTATTATGCTTATGAGTATTGCGGGAATAGCAGAAAAAACCGTATTAAACTGCTTAATTATAGATTTACTGGGTTGATTGCCGAATCCTCCGCTTAGTGCAAAAGGCAGAGCAAGCACAAAACGTCCCAAAGCAATCAGTATGCCCATAAGAATAGTTAGCTTAGTACCGTATATTATACGGCTGTAAATATCTCTTCCGTATTCATCACTTCCCAAAAGGAAATCAGATGAAGGAGGATGAGGCGCAGACTCGATATTTAACTTTCCATCCACAACAAGAAACCTTAATTGTTCCAGGTTATAGGGACTTTTGTCTGTAAAAAGCTGAGGAAAAATAACAACAGTTAATATTAGCAGTAAAATCAAACTGCCAAGGATAAGAGGGAGATTATATTTTTGCATTTTTTTCCTCTTTCTTTAATGGATTGATGAGTCTGGCAATTGATTTGATACCCCAGATGAACAAAACAAATATTGCCCCTAAAGCCAGTGAAAGAACAATAAATCCGTTGATATCCTGCCTTTTAAAGAAATACAAAAGATAATAAACTACTCCGTTATAGTTGAAGAGGTATTCAACAATTATCATGTTGGATATTATCATTGTAATAATTGCGGGAAGAGTATCAATTATTTTAAATATTATTGACGGAAAAAGCTCCGAAACAAATATTTTCATTCTGGAAAACCCTTTTGCCTTGGCATTAACAATATATTCTTTTTTTATTTCATCCTCTATTGTAATGAATGTGATTCTTGAAATATAAATCGCAGGCAGAATTGAAAGAGTAATCAGAGGCAGAACGAAGTTATCCAGCTTAATGATTTCTTTTACGCCGGGGAAGTGCTGGGAGATATAAATATACAGAAGCATTCCCATAAGAACAACAAGAACATCAGGAATAGAGAAGACAACTAATGTTGAAAGGGAACGCAGATTATTTTTTTTGGCTGTATATCCCTCGTACAGACCTCTTGATATTCCAAAAACCATAGCAAGAGATAAAGTGGCCGATATCAGCTTGATTGTGCGTAAGGATGAATTTAATATTACTTCATATAGGTTTTGTGACCCGTATAGAGCATTTCCTGAAAAAGCAAAAAGCGACTTCAAATAATAGATGCTGTTTTTAACGGTAATGTAAAAAGAGAAATTAGTAACAGTTTCACCGTTTACAGTCTCTATGTTGGCTTCAGGGTTTATATTAGCGAGGAATACCAAAAAGAAAATGGAAAAGGCTATAGGCGTAAACGTGTAGTAAAATTTTCTAATGCCTGTTGTAATGCTATTGAAATAAATATTTTCAACAGTACTGCCCAGAAGTTTTGAGTTGGGGTTTGTTTTGTATAGCTTAATTAATATGTAGTTAACAGCTAAACCTAAAAGAAAAATTAATAAAATAAGTTTACCTGAAAGTGTCATATAATCTATATTAGTATCTTTGAAGATGACTCTTTTAATATAGCTTAAAACGACTAGTGCAGAATTTTTGAGAGCGTTTTTATCTATGTTCTCTGCCGTGTCGTCGTAATTGTTTATTTTCGTTAGCGCATCATTGATTGTCACTGAGGGGACTTTCATGTCAGTGAAAATACTGGCAGCAGAATATGTATTTCCTGATGAAGTTACTGTCAGGCCGGCATCTTCGGCGTAGCTTGTAAAATTGCTTTTGAGAATGGAACTGTTCACGATGTCACCAAATACCTTAGTGCCTTCTCTGGTGCTCTCTCCCAGATTATTAAGATGAATTATTGTGGTTTCATCCAAAGGATAAAGAGGGTTATTAAAATAATAGTATGAGCCTAGCAGTCCCTGGCTTTGTCCGTTGTAAAATACAATAACTACATTTTGATATGGGAGAGATTCCTGCTCTGCAATCACGCGCGCGACTTCAAGAAGCGTGGCAGCGCCGGAAACTGTGCTTAATGCTCCTGGGAAATATTTGCCGCTTAAGCCCTCGCCTGCCCCATCAATGTTTGCCGTAATAAGGAGAGTTCTTCCGTTTTTGGTACGGCCGTCGATTGTTCCTACAATATTGGCAGTTTCTTGTATGGGGAATGTTATATCAGCTTTTATATTTACATCCGGTACTAATCCTAAACAATATTTTTCTGTTTCCGTAATACTTTGATCAGAAATCTCAATAAGATATTTATAGGTTTCTTGTGTGATGTAACCTACAACAATAGATTTGCCTGTTTTTACTGAAGCACTTAATGATTTTTCTGATACATAGTTATATTTTGATCCGGCTGACAAAGTTTCATATGCACAGAATATTCCCGCTCCTCCGTTTCCCATAACGTATGATATTCTATCAAAAGTCAGGGTGCCTGCTTCAATTATTACAATTTTATCTTTGATAAATTCCGGGTCAATTCTTCGAATGTTACTGCCTACCAGTATAATGTCTCCGGAAAAATCCGCGCTTCCGCCGTTGTATGAAGACAGCAGTTTGTAATCCTCATACATTGTGAATTCCTTAACCTCACCGTTTACAGAAACATTAAACTCCGGGTTTGCGTCTATCTGCGGCACTAGCGCTGAGAAGTTTTGATAATAAGTATCATTCTCCCCCCCGGGCCGCACACCGATAGATGCAAGGTATTCGGTGATATAATCCATAGCTTCCTGGTTGCCGGGGCTCCCTGTCAACCGGCCTTCATACTTATCGCCGGTCAATTCTTCTATATGAGAGTAAATATTGTTCTCGTCAAGAAGATTTTCGTCAAAACTGTTGCTACGGAGCCATAAGCCCACGACGGCAAAAATAATTACTAAAATTATTATGGGCATTAATAATTTTAAATGTTTAATTACAGATTTCATCTTTCCCTCTTCTTTTACAGACTTATTGTAGTATTGCTTTATCGTTAAAAAACTATTGCCGATATTAATAATTTATGGTTTTAGGCCGCGCCAGAACACCATTACAAAATCATTAAAAAAGCCAGCATCGTTTTCAATCTTTTTCCTCAGAGGCATATCTTTTTCAAAGGCAAGTAACATCATCTGTATCCAGTGTAATATTACTTGTTTTGAGATGCTTTTATCTATTTCGTTTTCTTTTATCCCCTGGTCAATTAGTTCGTTTATCAATTTTACGGCTTCTGCATGATATTGCATAAATCTGGAGTTGACCTCAGGATTTTCTGCTATTACCATATTAAGAACCGGCATATAGCCTTGTTCAAGGAATTTATATTTTATAAAAAGATGCTGAGAAAGCTTTTCTTTAAAGGGAAGGTCCGAATTGAAGATATTTATTATTTTTTGGTTTTCACATTCCATGATTTCCAGAGTAATTTCACTTAAAAGCCCGATTTTGCTTTCAAAATATTTATATATGGACATTTTAGCGACTCCGGACAGCTCGGCTAACGTATCCATATTCAAATCACCCAGCTTGTTTTGCTCCAAAATAGTTTTCGCAGCTTTTTTTACCTGCTCTTTTTTTTGGAGTGTTCTAGCTTCATAGCCGTTTTTCGCGTGTTTTATACTATCCATGAATATATCGTATAATATATTTCGAGTAATTGCAATAAACTCATAAGAAATTGCTTTTTTTATTATTATAATTAACTATATAATATAAAAAACAGTAAAAATACAATTAATGTAATGTTTTTACCTTTTATTTAGAAAAGCAGTGAAATGTTTAAATCAACAATTTCAAGCAAAATAAATTTATTATTGTCTTGCAAACTAATATAATATGATATATAATTTGTTGGCATAGTAATAATTGCGGACGTGGCGGAAACGGTAGACGCACTAGCTTGTGGTGACGTAGCCTCATTG